>CAZVQI010000264.1:0-2509 GCA_964629155.1 uncultured Flavobacterium sp. | reverse complement strand
ATATATCATACAGCAAGGATATTTCCGAGGTTGCGGTTATCAATATGTTGGGTCAGGTTGTTATTTCAGAGCAAGTGAGTACAACAGATGCTAAAGTTGATATGTCAGGCTTACCAACCGGAAACTATTTGGTTAAGGTAACGGTTGACGGAACTGTTAAGACTATCAAAGTAGTTAAACAGTAATCTTTAAATAATAAATGATTTTGGAAACCGCCTCAATTTGAGGCGGTTTTTTATTATAGCAAATGCGCATACTCAAATTAAAAAGTGATACTTGGTTTGTATATAGTGGAATTTTGAAAACTTGGTATGTTAAAAATAAATACTTTGTTATGAATTAATTAAAAAATAATTACCTTAGGGGCTTGAAAACGGAAGAAAAACTAAATACTTTTAATTATGACAAGAAAACTTTACTTGCAGTTTTTGACAATGATAGTCTGTTTGGTCGCTGTAAATGCTTTTTCGAGAAGCGTTTATAATGAAGAATATACTATTTGTGAAAAGGAATGTGCGGAAGTTGAAGTGTCTCTTGGTGTGAAATACAATAAAGAGATACAGGTTACTAAAAAAACAGAAAAAGGAAAAAATTTGTACATCTTCACTCCGGATAGTAAAGTCAAAGATGAAGATTTAAAAGCTCTTGAAAACAGGCTTAAAACAGTAGCTGAAGGCTTTGTTTCTTTGTCGGCAGATAAAAAGAATGAGGTTAAGGTTGTAGTAGATCCGGCAGTGATTACAGACGAAAGACTTGAGTGGTGTTTGCGTGTGGTGACTAAATTTTATGGTTATTCGGGTTATTATATAATATAATATTTTTAAGATTATGAAGAGAAAAATACTAATAGAGAAGCCTATATTTTCTTTTGTTGGAAAAAAGAAAAATTTCCGAAGAAGGGTATTTTACGGCTTTTTTGCAATGTGCATGTTTCTGTTTGTTTCTAAGTCAACTGCGCAGGTTTCGACAATGACAATGACAGCCAACCAACTTGTGGAGTTGATATTGGGGCCTGGTATAGAGTACGATAATGCTTCAATTTCAGGTTCTCCAAATGCTATTCGGGCTTATTTTGGAGGTTCTCTTTCCGGAGGACTTGCTCCCGGAATGGAGTCGGGAATTGTTATGAGTTCGGGGTCGTTAGCTAACGCTAATGCTCTTCATGGGCCTCCCTCTAATTTAGGAAGTTCTTCTATGGGGATGCCCGGGTTTACAGAGTTGAGCCAAATAGCCGGGGTTAGCACACAAGATGGTATTATGCTTGAATTTGATTTCAAGCCTATTACGGATATGATTAATATAAACTACCAGTTTGGTTCGGAAGAATATAATGAATGGGTGGGTACGTTTTATAATGATGTGTTTGCCTTTCTCATTACTGGTCCTGAATATCCTGTGCCTGGAAAAAATTTGGCAGAAGTGGCACCGGGGGTTCGTGTGACAGTAAACAATATTAATTGTGGTAGTAATTGTCCTGCAACTAATTTTGCTGCCCCGTACTGTCCTTATTATATAGATAATTGTAGTGGAGCTTATACAAATACCGTAATGGATGGATTTACAGTAATGCTAAGTGCACAGACAGCAGTAACTCCTTGTGAATGGTATCATATAAAATTGATGTTAGCTGACGGAACAGATAGTATCTTGGATTCTTGGGTGTTTTTACAAGAAAGCGGTTTTTATGCAGTGGGGGCAGATGTTGAAAATGAAGTTTCTTACCTCGGAGGAGCGTCAAGTGTTTATGAAGGATGTGTAGGAAGTGAGGTTGTTTTCTGTATTGCAGAGCCTTTACCTTATGCTCATACTGTTGATATAGATTGGTCGGGAGGAACAGCAACACCGGGAGTTGATTATTTAGATTTACCCCCTTCTATAACAATTCCTGCAGGTCAAACATGTGTTTCTATTCCGATTGTAGCGATTGAAGATTTTACGGCAGAGGGGCAAGAAACTATTATAGGGACTTATCAGAAAAATGTTTGTGAAATTGGGGAGATTGAAGTTTTGATTGATGATGCCCCCACAATAAAAGTAGATTTAGGAGATGATATAGAGGGATGTAAAGGAAGTGCGGATGTTAATGTAACACTCTCTCCTTCCATTGAAGATAATATTGGTGATGTGACTTATTTATGGAGTACAGGAAGTACTGATCCGACAATTACTATAAGTCCTGAAGAAACTACTACGTATTCAGTAACGGTTACAGATATGTGTGGTAAGGAGGCAACAGCGGAAATAACTGTTACTATCCTTCCGGACGATAATGAAGCCGTTTTTTCTATAGATACATTATATTGTTTGGATGAAACTCCTGATGTTTTACCTACTGTGTCAGAAAATGGAGTAACGGGAGTGTGGACTCCTGCTACGATAAATACTAATATTCAAGGAACATTTACCTATACGTTTACTCCTGACCCGGGGCAGTGTTCTCCAGAGTATGAATTAACCGTTACTGTTACCGATGAGATTACTCCTACGTTTATACCGGTTGCTCCGATAT
>CAZVQI010000263.1:0-2518 GCA_964629155.1 uncultured Flavobacterium sp. | reverse complement strand
CGGCAACGTGCTGATGATGGGCGTCCCCGACGGCATCGACCTGGAGCAGGTGCGCGGGGTGCTCGCCGGGCTGCCGGGCGTGGAGGACGTACACGACCTGCATGTCTGGGCGCTTGCCTCGCGCCAGGCGGCCATGACCGCGCACCTGGTGGTGGACGAGGCCGTGGACGCGCGCGCGCTGCGGCACGCGGCCTGCGAACTCCTGCACGGGCGTTTCGGCATCGGCCACGCCACGCTGCAGGTCGAGACCGGGCCATGCCACGGCCCCGACTGCGGCGCCGGGCACGCCGGCGGCCACGCCTGGCGACCCGGTCCGCGCGGCGATCGGGGATAATTGCGCCAATCCAGGCAGGAACGGCGCCATGATCCGCAAGACCATCCTCAACGACAGCCATCGCGCCCTCGGCGCGCGCATGGTCGATTTCGGCGGCTGGGACATGCCGATCCACTACGGCTCCCAGATCGAGGAGCACCACCAGGTGCGCCGCGACGCCGGCATGTTCGACGTCAGCCACATGAACGTGGTCGACATCGACGGCCCCGGCGCGCGCGCCTTCCTGCGCCGGCTGCTCGCCAACTCGATCGACAGGATCAATCCGGGCCGGGCGCTGTACTCGTGCATGCTCAACCCGCAGGGCGGGGTGATCGACGTCCTGATCGTCTACGACCGGGGCGGCGACACCTTCCGCATGGTGACCAACGCCGCCACCCGGGACAAGGACATGGCGTGGATCGGTGCACAGGCCGCCGGTTTCGACGTGCAGGTGCGCGAACGGCCGGAGCTGTCGATGATCGCCGTGCAGGGACCGAACGCGCGCGAGCGGCTGCTCGGCCTGCTCGACGGCGACGCCGCCGCGAAGGTGTCCGCGCTGGGCAGGTTCGCGGCCGCGGAAGTCCCGTCCACCCCGTTCGGCGAACTGTTCGTCGCCCGCACCGGCTACACCGGCGAGGACGGCTTCGAAGTGGTCGCCTCCGAGGCAGGGACGGTGGCGCTGTGGGACGCGCTGCTGCGCGCCGGCGTGAAGCCGGCCGGCCTGGGCGCGCGCGACACCCTGCGCCTGGAAGCGGGCATGAACCTCTACGGCCAGGACATGGACGAGACCACCAGCCCGTTCGAGGCGGCGCTGGGCTGGACGGTGTCGCTGGACGAGGGCCGCGACTTCATCGGCCGCGAGGTGGTCGAGGCGCACAAGCGCGACGGCGCGCCGCGGCAGATGGTCGGCCTGGTGATGGACGAGAAGGGCGTGCTGCGCCACGGCCAGGCGGTGCGTACCGCGCTGGGCGACGGCGAGATCCTGTCGGGGACGTTCTCGCCGACGCTGGGCAAGGCGATCGCGTTCGCGCGGGTGCCTGCCGGGGACCTGTCGGCAGGCGTGCGCGTCGACATCCGGGGTCGCGACGTCCCGGTGCGGGTGGCGAAGTTCCCCTTCGTCCGCGACGGCAAGCCCGCCTGAGTCCGGGAGCGCGGTCCGGCTTGCGGCCGCCCACCCGGGCTTCGATACACTAGCCCCACTTCCCCCCTGCACCGCACGACCGGAGAGCGGCATGAGCGAGATCCCTGGCGACCTGAGGTTCATGAAGTCACACGAGTGGGCCCGAATCGAGGGCGATGGCAAGGTCACCGTCGGCATCTCCGACCATGCCCAGGGCCTGCTCGGCGACCTGGTCTACGTCGAGCTTCCCGCGGTCGGCGACACGGTCGAGGCGGGCAACGCCTGCGCCGTGGTCGAGTCGGTGAAGGCGGCGTCGGACGTCTACGCGCCGGTGTCGGGCACGGTGACCGCGGTCAACACCGCGCTGGCCGACAAGCCCGAGACGATCAACGAGGACGCCTACGGCGAGGGTTGGCTGTTCGTGGTCGAGGCGAGCGAGCCCGACCAGCTCAACGACCTGCTCGGCCCGGACGACTACGCCGAGCTGATCGAGGAAGACGACCACTGACTTCCTGTGGCGGGTGCGATGCGCCCGCCGTTTCCCGCGCGCGGTTGCCGCAGGCGGCGACCGCGCCGCCGGCCGGACCCGGTCCGCGCCTTCTTCCGACTCCTTCTTCCCCTTCCTTTCTTCCTTCGCCGGTCGATGCGCGTGGCGGCTTCGCGCATCGCATCGGCGACCGCGCGTGGAGAATCCCCGCCGCCGGGCGTTCGGTCGGGCGGAAAAGTTTGCGCAGTTCGGGCGCAAACCGGGTTGTGCGGCGCGTCGGCGAACGCTTCCGGTCGAACTCGCGTCACGGGGTCGAAGGACGCGCCGACGGGTGCGGGGACGGCGTCGACGGCGTTGCGTGCGCAGCGTGCGACGCGTCGCACGCGGATGCGACGCTTGCGGAAAAGTGCTTGTTTTGCGTGCTTTCGCGCGACGCGCGAACGTGCGACGCGAATGCTCCGCAACCGTTCCCGCGTGCGGCCGGGTGGCTGGCGGGTGGCGACGGGTGCGAACGGCGCGGTCGCGGGCGGGAGGATTTTTCGCGCGGGGTGTTGACAGCCGAAAAAACCGTGATTAGGTTTCGCCCAACAGACGGTTG
>CAZVQI010000262.1:0-2529 GCA_964629155.1 uncultured Flavobacterium sp. | reverse complement strand
CTTTTATTTTTAAAACAATCTTATAAAGGTAAATACACTACTTTTTTGGTTTCAAAAAACTCGTGCTGAAAAAAATCTGACACAAAAAATTCTTTTGCATCCGAAAAAGGCTTTAACTCTTCTGATAAATCTCCTCCCTTGAGATATAATATTCCGTTTTTGAGCTTATGGGTATTTTCTGTTTTAATTTTACCCTTAACCCACGAAACAAAATCAGGCATATTGGTAACTGCCCTACTTACAATAAAGTCAAATTTATCTTTTACAAGCTCTGCTCTTTTTTGTTCTGCTCTTACATTTTGTAATCCAATCGTTTTAGCGACTTCATTTACTACTTTTATTTTTTTTGCAATAACATCTATCAGATAAAAATCTGTGTCAGGAAACAAAATTGCTAAAGGAATTCCCGGAAAGCCTCCACCCGTTCCGACATCTAAAATTGAAGCTCCTTTATGAAACTGTTGGATTTTAGCTATAGCTAAACTGTGGAGTACGTGCCTTGTATAAAGTTCGTCAATATCTTTTCTTGAAATGACGTTGATTTTTGAATTCCAGTCTTTGTATAATTCGGCAAGTTTAGAAAATTGCTCAATTTGTATTGGGGTTAAATCAGGGAATTGCTTCAGGATTTCTTCCATTTTCAAGATAATTGGAAATGCAAAATTACGATATATTTCAGAAATAAATAAAAAAAGCAGAACGCTTAAAGGCTGTTCTGCTTTTTAAATTCCATAAGTTTTTATAATGAATTATTTATCTATAGAACCCATTACCCTTTTCATAAAAAGGTTAAGAGCTTCTTTTTTATCAACTCCTTCTTTGGTCATTTTATGAACCTCCAAAGCTCCATACATATTCGATATTAGTTCTGCAATAACATCAATTTCTTCATCTTTCAATGACGGAAGTTCAGTAAGGTTCTCCAACACCTCAAGTGTTTCTACAATATAATCCTCATCATTGTTTTCAATGAATTGAGTTAAATGTTTAATTACCGGTAATTTCATTGATTAAATCGTTTAGAACTTCTTGTTTGTTGGTTTGAACCTCTCCTACTAACTTTCCGTCCACGAAAGTAGCGAAAGTAGGCAAATTAGTTACGTTTGCTAATTTTCTGGACTCAGGAAATCTTTCTGCATCGACTATTACAAAAGTAACATCTTCTTTTTCGGTAGAAAGTTTTTTGAATTTTGGTTTCATAATTCTGCAGTTTCCGCACCACGAAGCCGAAAACTGAACCGCTACTTTCTTATTGGAATTTACTACTTCTTGTAATGTATCATTTTCTAATTCTAATAACATAGCTTTTGTTTTTTAGGTTTCAAGTTCCAAGTTTCAGATTAGAAAATCTGAAACTTGGAATCTGAAATAATTTATTAGTGTTTAGACAAATACTCGGCTGTACTTTTTCTGTCAGCATTCATTGCCTCTTTACCTTCTTCCCAGTTTGCCGGACACACCTCACCTTTTTCTTGAACATGAGTGTAAGCGTCAATAAGTCTTAAAAACTCTTTTACGTTTCTTCCAAGAGGCATATCATTTACTGATTCGTGGAAGATTTTTCCGGTTTCGTCAATCAAATAAGTAGCTCTGTAAGTTACGTTTGATCCTTCAATAAGCACATCGTCTAATTCTTCGTTATATACCTCTTCTGCATCAAGAATTCCCAATGCGTTAGAAAGGTTTCTGGTTGTATCAGCCAAAAGCGGATAAGTAACTCCCTCAATTCCACCATTGTTTTTAGGAGTATTCAACCAAGCAAAGTGTACTTCGTTGGTATCTACAGAAGCCCCGAATACCAAAGTATTTCTTTTTTCAAACTCCGGTAAAGCTTCTTGAAAAGCATGTAATTCCGTAGGACAAACGAAAGTGAAATCTTTCGGATACCAGAACAACAATACTTTTTTGTTGTTTTTGGTTGCTTCTTCCAAAATGTTGATTCTAAGGTTGTCCCCCATTTCAGAGATTGCATCTACAGTAATGTTCGGGAATTTTTTTCCAACTAATGCCATAATTTTTATGATTTTAAAGGTTAGTAATTATTTTACGAGTACAAAGGTACGGATTAAAAGCAAGGTTAAAATAATTTTTGATTATATGTTTTTATAGCGAAATAGATTTTATCTATATTTCATTATAACCAAAAGAAAACGGCTATCTCTAAGATACGAACCTCAAAGATAACCGATTAAATTTTATTTATCAAGCCCTTACTGTAAAACAATTAAGGATAAGAGGTAAATATTAATCCTGCTTGTCCATCACAGCTTGTTGCAGGTATCCAGGTAGCTCTTGTTTGAAGCACCGGTAGGCTTGCACTCTGAGTATAGCATTGATTACAACCAAAAGGTTGGCAATGTATGCAAAGGAATAACACACACCTATAGAAGTAACGGAGCAAGAGAAAAGAATAACTTTTTCATAGTATTTATTTTTAAGGTTACTATTTATTTTTGATTTAGGTTGTTGTTTGCTTAATCCTGCTTTTTGATTTTTATCACATTGTTATCTGCTTTCAGCAGATAGATA
>CAZVQI010000261.1:0-2532 GCA_964629155.1 uncultured Flavobacterium sp. | reverse complement strand
TATCGGGCCGAACTGCCCCGGCATCATCACGGCCGACGAAGCGAAAATCGGCATCATGCCGGGCTTCATCTTCAAAAAGGGCTCGGTTGGCGTGGTGTCCAAGTCGGGCACGCTTACCTATGAGGCCGTAGACCAAACGGTGAAAGCCGGACTGGGTATTACTACCGCTATCGGCATCGGTGGCGATCCCATCATTGGTACCACCACCAAAGAAGCTGTGGAACTGCTGATGAACGATCCGGAAACGGAAGGCATCATCGTGATCGGTGAAATCGGCGGGGGCATGGAAGCCGAAGCCGCGCGATGGATCAAAGAAAACGGCACCAAACCGGTAGTCGGGTTCATTGCAGGCCAAACAGCGCCTCCGGGGCGCCGTATGGGCCACGCCGGCGCCATCGTAGGGGGTGCGGATGATACCGCCGCCGCCAAGATGGCAATCATGCGCGAATGCGGCATCCGCGTGGTTGAGTCGCCTGCCGAAATCGGCAAGGCCATGGCCGAAGAACTGGGCGTGAGTGCCTAACGAAAAGTAAATAAAGATCACAAATAGGCACTAGGCACCCAGGGAAATCGCTTTTAAAAATACGCGGCGAGCAGGATGCTTCGGAAATCGTCATCCAGGGCAGCGCGTTGCCTCTTTTTAGGCTTACTTAACTTTGATTCGGATTCCCGTTCGACCATGGCCAGCGCCATTTTAGCGATGATCTGGTAATTGAGTGCCGCATTTCCTTTCTTCTTCAAGGCTGCATCTTCCCTGAATATGACATCCAAGTTCCAGTGGAGATTGTTTTCGATTGCCCAGTGGCTGCGGATGGCTTTGGCGATCACTCCCGGCCCAGCGTTAAGCGAAGAGATGTAGTAGCTGGCCTGGGTGCTTGACTGACCGGATCGTTTATCGGTGCGTTCAGAGGTGATTTTGGCGATGGTCCTCAATCCCGGCCAGTCTTCCCGATCGTCCAGAAACGTGAGATTATCGGTTGCCTGGCAGGTTCTTCGCTCAATACGTCCGTGACCGGCATCCAGGGTAACTTCTTTTTCAACCGCCGGTTTCATCCCGAACACTTTTACGACCTGTTCCTTGAGTTCTTCCTGATTGTCTTTGACCATCAGTACATAATCCGCTTTCTTTTCAATGATCGCTCCTGCGATCGTTTTCTGGCATCCCATCGCGTCAAGGGTAACTATGCAACCTTCAAGCGACAGGGTATCCAGCAGTGACGGGATAGCGGTGATCTCATTGCTTTTCTCATCAACGGCCCGCTGGCCCAAACAGATCCGATTGCCCGAAGCATAGGCTGAGACGACATGGAAAGCTGACTTCCCGCCCGCTTTGTTGTCCGAACCCCGGATCGTTTTACCGTCGATGGCCACCACCTCTCCTCCGGTCAGTTCCGCAATCGAGGCAACCCAGGCACTGAATGCCTGGCTGAACGATTCCGGGTCAAGCGCTGCAAAAACCTTCCCCAATACATCGTGTGAGGGAATGCCGTGACGGTAAGGATAATATTGCCGTAACCATTCCAATTTCGAGCGGCCGAACATACTGATCGATGTCCAGTCATCCATGCCGCTCAGCACAGCCGAAATGCACAGGAACAGGATCTCTTCCAGTGGATACAGGAAATGACCGCGGTTGGTCCGCCGGGGATCTTTCACCCCGGAAAAATAATGAGAAAAAACTTGGTATGGATTATTAGTCGGATTTGAAAAGGGCATTTTTTTTCACCCTAACCATTTCCATAAATATACGGATACTATTCCTAATCCCAAAATCTTAAAAGCGATTTCCCTGACCCACTGAAACGGGCATACTTGATTTTAAATTTTATTATACATGAAACCCATTGATCATATCCCAACCGATACCGGCATCTCGGCACCCGTACAGCCGGTGCACCTGCATAGTTATGTAGCTGGCAATCCAGTGCACTCTGCCGAAAAGCTGGAAGTACGGTTTCCTTATGATAACCAATTGGTCGGCACGGTTACGCTGGCCGACCGGTCGGCGGTGGAAGCCGCAATCACAGCCGCCCTAGCGGGGGGCAACGTTTTATCGCGCTACGAACGTTTCCAGGTGCTCGACAAGACCCGCCAGTTGCTGGAAGCCCACAGGGAGGAGTTTGCCAACCTGATCACCTCTGAGTCGGGCCTGTGTATTCGTGAAGCGACGTACGAAACCGGCCGCGCGCGAGACGTGCTCTTTTTCGCGGCGATGGAGACGCTCCGGGATGACGGGCAAATCTTTTCGTGCGACATTTCGCCGAATGGCAAGTCCCGGAAGATATTCACCACGCGCGAACCCCTGGAGCTTGCCGTAGCCATCACGCCGTTCAACCATCCGTTGAACCAAGTGGTCCACAAGGTGGCACCTGCCCTGGCGGCGGGAACGCCGGTAATCCTGAAACCCTCGGAAAAAACCCCCTTGACGGCGATTCGTTTCGCCGAACTGCTCTATGAGGCGGGACTGCCGAATTATATGCTCAGTGTCCTGCTCGGCCCCACGGCCGAGTTCGCCGAAAGGCTGGTCAAGGA
>CAZVQI010000260.1:0-2542 GCA_964629155.1 uncultured Flavobacterium sp. | reverse complement strand
GATAGGCTATATGGGCGAACTTGATACTGCCAAGCTTCCTGTCATTTACTATATCAACTTAGTAGCCCCTGCACTGCTCGCCAATGAGTTTGTGAAACGCTTCAGAGCATCAGCTTCCTCATTATTGATTCTGAATATATCATCTGGTGCCGGAGGCTATCCTGTGGATGGTTGGTCGGGCTACTGTGCTACAAAAGCGGGCATGAATATGTTGGGAGAAGTAATGGCACTAGAACAAGAAATCAGGGGCACAAATATCCGAGTATTTAATTTGGCTCCGGGAGTGGTGGATACAGACATGCAAGGAGAAATAAGAGGTGCGGATAGCCAGTATTTCAGTCAGGTACAGCAGTTTATTAACCTAAAAGAGGATGCTGCTCTGGCAAGCCCTGCAGCCGTCGCCAAGAGCATCATTCACTTGTTGGAAAACCCGGATAAATTTAAAGCAGTACAACAAGATGTCAGAAAGTTCTAGCGTATTCTAAATGCGCATTTTTTAAACTTATGCGAAAAGGAGTCCTCATCATTTTTACATCTATTGTCTTTTCGGCTTCTTTTGCCATGGCTCAGGACGAAGATTCGGTTAGGAGTGAATATGTTAAGGAGTTCCCAGATGAGTTTAATGTCAAGTTGCTTGCTTCAAATCGCTTGTTGATCCTAAATCTAGTAGACAAAAATGGAGGAAGCAGGAAAATCAATTATGCTCCCAATGATAGAGGATATATTGGGATTGGTACATACATATTTGATGTCGGATTAGAGCTGGCTTTTAAAATGCCGCTGGCTTTTGGGAGGAGTAAGTCCCGGTATGGCGACACGGATTTTATTGATTTTCAAGGAAGCTTATACGGCAAAAAATGGAGTGCCGACGCCACATTTCAAAAATATGACGGTTTCTACGTCAGCAATGCCCCCGATATCTATCTGGATTTCGATGTCGAAAAAAACTACCCACAGCGATCGGATCTTTCGGTTATGAACATCAGCATAAACGGCATCCACATATTCAATCATGAGAAATTCTCGTTTAGGTCAGGCTTTATTCAGGCCGACAAGCAGATCAAGAGCGCAGGATCTCCGATCATGATATTATCGGCTACTCGTTATAGTGTAAATGCCGATTCATTGCTTTTACCTTTTGCAGCAATCGACCAGAATTTCATGGATGGAAGATTTGTTTCGCTATCGCTGTTGGCGGGTTATGCTTATGACTTTGTTCTCGATAATTTTTTCATAAAGCTTAATGCCAATGGAGGGGCGGGTGTTCAGCATCAAAAGTTTGATATGGGAACAGGGGATAAGGAGCGATGGGATTTGACACCAAAGTTGAATTTTAGGGCAGCCTTAGGGTATGACAATGAGCGTTTCTTTGCGGGTGCATCTTTTATGATGCAAAGAACGAGTATAAATTTCGACGGAATAAGGATCAATAATACCACGGGTAACTATAAAATATTTGTAGGCTATCGTTTTGGAAAGTTTGGTATTTTGAAGAAATACAGCATAAAAGATATCTTGCCTTAAAATTACTCTTCCTAATAAGCCGTCGATAAAAATTATGCTCTGTATTGCTTCTAGGCTTGTCTATTGGACATAAACAAAAATACAATTTAGCTGTAACACCCTTGTCTACTAGTCATTTAATTTCATTCAATATTTATTCATTTACTTTTTTTATTCCAAATTCTACTTATATTTGGTTACAGTTACCAATTTATTTCAATACTTTATCTATTACTATTATGGCAACAGGCACAGTTAAATTTTTTAATGAAAGTAAAGGCTTCGGCTTTATTGTGGACGATGAAACCCAAAAAGACGTTTTTGTCCATGCTTCCGGGATAACAGAAAACATCAGGGAGAAGGACAGAGTGTCATATGACGAGTCTGAAGGGAAAAAAGGAATCAATGCAGTTAATGTGAGGAAGATATAGTTTTATTCTATAAAAATATAGGGTATCATAGTGCATTATTACAGGTAAAAGCTCCGTTTCATAGCGGAGCTTTTTTAGTATATGCCTTTGTCAATCAATCCATAAATCTAATATTTCTTGTCAGAAGGTATAAAATTATTCGGCTAAAGCCTTTTTGCTGATGACAATTGCCCGAGGATAAATCCACGGGCAATTCAAATAGCGATTTATCATTAGGAATGTTGCTTTGGCTCCTTCCCTAAAAGGGAAAGCACCACAGGCTTTAGCCAAACTGTTCGCTGTGATATTTTGCCTAATACCTATTGTCGACTGTCCTACTAATTTCTATTTCTATTACGTCTGATGCCTAAAGTCTAAAATGTTACCGGTCACTCTTCAATATAGTAAAGACTACTCTCCGATTGATTTGCCGGTTTTCATCTGAGTCGTTAGGTACTTCTGGCGAACCCTCTCCATATCCCCTAGCAGTTACCCGTTCTGGCGTTATCCATTGAGAAGTCAAATAATTCCGGACGGATTCCGCTCTTCCTTGCGACAACTTCAGGTTGTAGTCGTCACTTCCTTTGTCATCGGTATGGCCCCCTATTTCGATGTATAGATTGGGGTTC
>CAZVQI010000259.1:0-2543 GCA_964629155.1 uncultured Flavobacterium sp. | reverse complement strand
GAGCTGTTCGTGCGCGGCGTCCCCGGCGTCGAGCAGCCGCTGAACCTGTCGCTGGCGATCCTGGCCACCGACTTCGTGCTGGCGGTCGGGATCCTGGCCTGGATCGTCGCCCGGCCCGGGATCTCGCACCCGCGGCGCATGCTCGGCATGGCCCTGGACTACGGCCTGATGGGCACCGGCATGTACCTGCTCGTCGCGCTGCTGGCGCCGATGTACGTGATCATCATGTGGGTCACCGTGGGCAACGGCCTGCGCTACGGCAACCGTTACCTGTACCTGGCGATCGCCGTGGCCTGCGGTGGCTTCGGCCTGGTGCTGCTGGGCACGCCGTACTGGCGCGAGAACATCTGGCTGGGCGGCGGCCTGCTGATCGGCCTGATCGCGATCCCGCTCTACCTGAGCTCGCTGCTGCGCGCCCTGGTCAAGGCGACCGAGGCGGCCAAGGCCGCGAGCGAGGCGAAGAGCCGCTTCCTGGCCAACATGAGCCACGAACTGCGCACGCCGCTCAACGGCATCGTCGGCATGGCCGAACTGCTGATGGCGTCCAGGCTCGACAGCGAGCAGCGCGACAGCGCCCAGGTGATCCAGACCTCGGCGCGTTCGCTGCAGCTGATCGTCGACGACGTGCTGAACCTGTCGGCGATCGAGGCCGGCCGGTTCAACCGGATCGACACCGACTTCGCCCTGCGCGAGCAGCTCAAGGGCATCTACGTGATGCTGATGCCCAGCGCCCAGGCCAAGGGCCTGTCGCTGGAACTCAACGTCGCCGAGGACGTGCCCGACCTGCTGCACAGCGACGCCAACCACCTGCGCCAGATCCTGGTGAACCTGCTGTCGAACGCGATCAAGTTCACCGACGAGGGCGGGGTGGTGCTGGAGGTGGCGCTGCTCGAGACCATGGGCAGCGACCAGGTGCGGCTGCGCTTCTCCGTCCACGACACCGGCATCGGCATCCCGGCCTCCGCCCTGGGCCGCCTGTTCCAAGCCTTCGAGCAGGTCGAGAGCGGCCATGGCCGGCGCTTCGGCGGCACCGGCCTGGGCACGACGATCGCCAAGTCGCTCACCGAACTGATGGGCGGCTCGATCCGGGTCGAGAGCCAGCTGGGCGTGGGGTCGCACTTCCACGTCGAGCTGCCGCTGCGCCTGGCCGAGGTGCAGATCGCGGCCGAGTCGGGCACGCAGGACAACGTCATCGCCTTCACTGACCCGTTCGTGCGCCATCGCGCGCGGGTGCGGTCGCTGCGGATCCTGGTCGGCGACGACCAGCCCGCCAACCTGATGGTGATGCGCCGGCTGCTGGAGAAGGCAGGCCATCGCGCGCACATCGTCAACGCCGGCGAGGACATCCTCGACGCGCTCGAGGGCCAGCAGTTCGATGCGGTGATCACCGACCTCCACATGCCCGGCATCAGCGGTCTGGAAGTCATCAAGCAGGCGCGGTTCCTGGAGGCCGGGCGCCGGCGCACGCCGTTCATCGTGCTCAGCGCCGACGCCACCAGCGAAGCCCAGGCCGAGTGCGAGCGGGCGGGCGCGTTCGCCTACCTGACCAAGCCGATCGCGGTCGACCGCCTGCTGCAGAAGCTGGCCGACATCGCCGAAGGCAATACCGATGTCGCGCAGGCGGCGCCCGCCGGGCCCGCGGCGGCGCCGGCCGAGCCGCAGCAGGCCGTGGTGTCCAGACACATCCTGGACGAACTGCGCGAGATGGGCCTGGGCGAGGAGTTCGTGCAGCGCTTCCTCGCCGAGTGCGCGCGCGACGCGCGCAAGTGCATCGTCGACATCGAGCGCGCCGCCGAGGGCGGACGCTGGGACGAGTTCCGCGACGCCTGCCACGCCCTCAAGGGCACCGCGGCGAACATGGGCGCGATGCAGCTGAGCGAGAGCGCCTCGGCCGGCATGCGGATGCCGGTGGACCAGCTGGTGCGCAACTGGCGCAACCTCGACAACGCGCTGCGCCAGCAGCTGGAGCAGGCCCTGGCCGCCCTGCGCGAGGAGGGCGACCTGGTCCAGCTCGAAGCCGACGCCTGAGGCGTCGGCCGGGGGGATCAGCGGGCGAGGTGGCTGCCGCGGCCGGCCACGTTCTCCTGCGGCCCCGGGCGGCGCAGCTGGGCGCGGACCAGGCGCTCCATGGTGCGCAGCTGGCGGTCGTTGAGCTGCAGCGCGGTATCGACCCAGATCCGGGTGATGCGCATCAGTTCCTCGTGGCTCACCGGGTGCGCGCCTTCGCGGACGCGGTGCAGCGCCAGGCGGGCGCCGGCGATGCGGCGGTTCTGGCGCACCAGTTCGTGCACGGCGCGCACGCCTTCGCCCTTGGGCACGAGGACGTCGACCACGCCCATCCGGTGCAGCTCGTCGCTGCTGTACATCACTCCGTTGAGCATCATCTCCTCGGCCAGCTTGGGGCTCACGCGCTGCGACAGCAGCGAGTAGGCGCCCATGCCCGGGAACAGGCCGAACAGAACCTCGGGGAAGCCCATCTGCCCGCCCTTCTCGGCGACGATGGTCTGGCTGGCCAGGGCCAGCTCGAACCCGCCGCCAAGCGC
>CAZVQI010000258.1:0-2569 GCA_964629155.1 uncultured Flavobacterium sp. | reverse complement strand
TGTTTGGATATGGACTCAAATATACGACTTCGTTTAACGATACGCATTTAGGGAAAATAGGAAAATCTTAATACAACTGTTTTCTTTCTTCTTCCTTCCCTCCTACTCCATATCTATGTGAGCCAAGATTCCCGTAATCAGGAAAACTAAAAAAACGAATAATCATTTTTATATGAATTCAGAATTTAATACCTTGGCTCAAACATCAAAAATCTATGATTTCAGAAGAACAATTTCAAAGAGAATTACGACTTATTATAGAAAATGCTATTAGAGAAGATGTAGGAGCAGGAGATTATTCGTCTTTGGCTTGTATTCCGGCTAATGCACAAGGAAAAGCCAAGCTATTGGTCAAAGATAACGGGATTATAGCAGGAGTGGATTTTGCTAAAATGATTTTTAATTATGTAGATAAAGATTTACAGATAGAAACTTTTATAGAAGACGGTGCAGAAGTAAAATACGGAGATATTGTTTTTCATGTATTAGGAAACTCACAGTCCATTCTTAAAGCAGAACGTGTTGTGCTCAATGCTATGCAACGAATGTCTGCTATTGCCACAAAAACTAAATTTTTCGCTGATTTATTAAAAGGAACAAAAACTAAAATTTTAGACACCCGAAAGACAACCCCGGGAATACGAGCCATCGAAAAATGGGCTGTTAAAATAGGAGGAGGCGAAAATCATCGTTTTGCTCTATATGATATGATAATGCTAAAAGATAATCACATTGATTTTGCCGGAGGAATAACAAAAGCCATTCAAAAAACTAAAGGCTACCTCAAAGAAAATAATCTGGATTTAAAAATTATCGTTGAAGCTCGTGATTTGAACGAAGTAAAAGAGATTTTAAAATCAGATGGGGTTTATAGGATTTTATTAGATAATTTTACTTTTGAACAAACCAAAGAAGCAGTTAAACTCATCGGAAATAAAACTTTGACAGAATCTTCCGGAAATATCAATGAAAAAACCATCAGAAAATATGCAGAATGCGGTGTGGATTTTATTTCTTCCGGGGCTCTGACTCATTCTGTTTATAACATGGATTTAAGCTTAAAAGTATTTTGATTATATTATCCTAATCATTTGATTCTTAATTAATACGAGAGTAAATGCCAATAGAAACAAAAGAACGGTTGAGTAAAATTCCGATTATTCGGAACTTAGTTTTTTGGGCTCAAAAAGTAACATTCAAAAGACTTGGAGGATTAAGTCTATATGATATTTTAGAGTTATATACTATCGGAATTATTCAGGGAGCTTTTACCAATCGAGCTGCAGCTGTTGCTTTTAATTTCTTTATGGCAATTTTTCCGTTTTTACTGTTTATTCTTAATCTTATCCCCTACATGCCTTTAGAGAACTTTCAGGAAGATTTTTTTAAATTCTTATCTGAAAATGTCCCTCCAAATACCTACGATGCTATTTACGAAATCATTGAAGACATAATGAATAACAGTAATAAAGGATTACTTTCTTCCGGATTTATTCTTGCAATTTTTCTTATGGCAAATGGGGTTAGCTCTATGCTTGCCGGATTTGAAAATTCTTACCACGTGACAATTACTCGTAGTTTTATACGTCAATATTTGGTTTCATTAGTATTAGGAATATGTCTTTCTTTAATTCTATTGATCACTGTTGCTCTAATTGTTATTACGGAAATTTTTGTCAATATGTTCGAATACATTTATTTTGACAAAGTGCAAATTATGATTTGGTTTAGATATTTATTCGTAACAATGATGATATTGCTATGTGTCTCAGTAATTTTTAAATTCGGTTCAAAACAATTCAAAAAGACTTCTCTATTTAGTATTGGTTCTATAATATCTACCCTTTTAATTATTCTGTCTTCTTACGGATTTGGAATTTATGTACTCCGATTTGCCAAATATAATGAGCTTTATGGCTCTATAGGTACACTTCTTGTAATGATGATTTATATTTGGCTAAACTGCACTATATTATTACTTGGATTTGAATTAAATGCAACAATTCAACGATTAAAATCAGAAAAAAGTATTACTTTTAACGAAAATTAAAACAGAAACAAAATGAAAAAGTTTGTTTTTTTATGGCTTATTTTCGTTAGCGGAAATGTTTTTATTGCACATTCTCAAAGTATTACAGGCAAGTGGAAAACTATTGATGATGAGACAGGAGAAGAAAAATCTATAGTTGAAATCTACGAAAAAAACGGAAAATTTTACGGTAAAGTTGTTGAAATCCTTAATCCTGCAAAAAAAACTGCAAAATGCCAAAATTGTAAAGGTCAAGACAAAGACAAACCTATTTTAGGTTTGGAAATTATCAGAGGACTTTCTCAAGAAGGAAATTTATGGAGTGGAGGTCAAATATTAGACCCTAATAAAGGTAAATTATATAAATGTACAATTAGTCTTGAAGGTAATGATAAATTAGTTATCAGAGGATATATAGGAATTTCTCTTTTAGGAAGAAGTCAAACTTGGATACGAGTGTAATTCTAAAGATTTATTTATTCAAATTATACCAATAAAAAAACCCTCATCTATTAAGATAAGGGTTTTTAAAAGCAAGGC
>CAZVQI010000257.1:0-2573 GCA_964629155.1 uncultured Flavobacterium sp. | reverse complement strand
GATGTACCTCAACTTCCACAGCAAGAGCCCGAACCAGTATTTCGGGTTCAGCGATGCGGCGGTTGATGCTGCCCTCGATGACCTGAAGGCAGCGGGATCTCTCGAGGAGATGAACGCCGCGCTCGGCGCGCTGCAGGAGGCGTGGAACGAGTCCATGCCATCGGCGGTGCTCGGCGCGATCCCGGAGCGGGTCATCTGGGACGACGATGTGCACGGCATCGTGCCGACGCAGCAACCGGCAGAACGTTGTGGCCGATATCCCACACATCGCAAAGCGGAGCCGGCCCACCGTGCAGACGACTCTCCTGTCGCCGGAGCTGCGTTCTGGTGCGAGAGGGCGCGGCTCTGACACCAGATGTCGCACAGCAGCGACGAGTGGCCAAAGGCGTCCCCGGCGGGCGCCGTCACTACTGGTGACGCGACGCGATCGCCCTCGCGACGCTGAGGTCGACTTTTGCGCACTCGGTGCGCGGCTCAGGCGAACGCGGCGATGACGTCCCGCCCGAAGGCGGCGAGCGTGTCGGCCTTCGCGAATCGAGGAACCCTCGACGCAGTTCAGCCTCGTTCGGCCGAGGTGGGCCTCTGACAGGGGATTCGTGCGGATCCCTTCGGTCCAGTTCGGGTGTCTGAGCGTCGCGGGTTCGATCCCTGCCCCGCCAGCCACCGCTCGTTCTGGTGCGCGATGGCGCGCCTCTGACCTGACTTCGGCCAAGTTAGTGCGCACCGCTTGGCCGCTTGATGCGTGCGAGGGCGTCGCGTAGGTCGGCGGGGAGCGGGTCCTCCGCGGTGATGGTGTGCTGGCCGGCGCGGATCTCGACGGTGCGGTAGCGGCGGGCGGTGCGGACGAACTTCTTGATCGACCAGCCGGTGCGGTCCTCGATGAGACGAGTGACCGCGAGCGCGGCGAACACGATGGTCAGGTGCGCCTCGATCGACTCGCGTTTGTGGTGGTAGATCGGTCGGGCCTTGAGGTCGTGTTTGGACATCCGGAACGACTTCTCGATCGCGTAGAGCCGGTGGTACGCGCCGATCACGAACTCCGGCGTCGGGTGCTCGATGTTGGTGATGTAGGCCTTGAGCCCCGCCAGGCCTCGAGCCTTCGCCTCGAGCTCGCGGTTGACCGTCTTCTTCGCGTCGACGAGCCGGATGAACCGGTTCCGCTTGACCGGCTCCTTCCCGGCAACGGCCCGTTCGGCCTTGGCGATCTGCTCGTCGATCCCGCGCAGGGTCCGCCGGGCCCGGTCGGCTCGGTATTGGTAGTAGATGACGTGGTCGCGGCGACCGTCGGTCGGCCCGGCCGGCCACGGCTGGATGAACACGTGCCCGTCAGGGATCTCCTCGCCTTCATGGGCTTTGCGCCACTCGGCGATCACGTGCGGGACCTGCGGGATCTTGGCGCCGATGATGAACGACAGGCCGGCGGCTTCGATGGCCTTCTTGTTCGCGTCGGACACCATGCCTGCGTCCGCGACGACGGTCACGTCCGCGAGGCGGTGCGCGGCCATGAACGAGGTGATCGTCGGGATCATCGTCTTGGTCTCGGCCTTGTTGCCTTCGAACGCCTCGACCATCAACGGGAACCCGGCTGCGTCGGTGAGCAACCCGATCGTGATCTGCGGCTCCAACCGACGTTCCTTCGAGAACCCGGGTTCACGGAAGCCGTCACCGCGGTCGGTCTCGAAGTACAGGGTGGAGACGTCGTAGAGCACCAGCGACGCCGGCCCCAGCGCCGCATGCGCCGCGCACGCCGCCGCGAGACGCTGCCGCCACGCGTGGTTGGCGTAGCCGGGGAGACGCCGAGTGACCGTCCGATAGGAAACGGGGTCGATGCCGACCTCGCTCAACACCCGAAGCGAGTCCAGCTTGCTGGTCGGTTCGATGATGCGCGCCAGCACCAGATCACGGAACACGGCGTCGCCGACGGTCGCGTCGTCGAAGCCCAACATCGCATAGGCGTCACGCAGCGCGTCGCACAGGTGCCCCATCCGTGACGACATGATCGGCAACGGGCCGCTCGACGAAGCGGCTTGCGGGTCGAGGCCCAAGTCGAGGACACCCTGGCCGTGCGTGAGCCGCTCGCGAGCCGCCGCCTTGAGCGCTTCGAGCTCCGCGTCATCGTGCGCGGAGCCGAGATGCTCGATGCGCCGCGAACCACCCCGCGACCAGTACACGATCTGCACCGCCGTCGCACCCGACGCCGTCTTCACCGTCCGCACATACGCCACCGGCAGAGGCTACGGACAACGATTAGTGCGCAGATCCCGCGACCCCCGCCGACAAGCCCGCAGCTCACAGCCCCGCCGCTGCGACCGACCGCCGATCGTGTCCCAAGTCAGGTCGGGGCGCTCCGCGAGCACCAAGGCAAACAGGAAGGCGACGACGGCGGTTGCCAGGAGTCCTCGCACGACGATTCGGTATGCGACGCTCATTCGTTCCGTCTTCGCCTCTCCAGCACCGGGGAACGTGCCGTGATCCGAAGGTGGCAGGCGTGGCCATGACGGTTCAATGAAGGTCGCCACGGAAATGAGGAAAACCGCGAAGAAGGTGCGAACGCACTACGCCGAAAAGGATGA
>CAZVQI010000256.1:0-2607 GCA_964629155.1 uncultured Flavobacterium sp. | reverse complement strand
CTATACGACATCCATTTTGAGTACCATTAATGACTAAATCGTTACTCAATGATTTAGGATTAAATGTTAAAAATACTTTTCCTCTCTGGATGTAGAGATAGACACAATGTAAAAATGGACTACACTGAATTTAAACAGAAAAAGGCGTACGAAACGCCTGTGATTCAGCATAGTCTTATTGCTAAATTATTTCTTCTTGTGTCTGTTTTTTCTTAGCCGCTTTTTCCTTTTGTGAGTGGAAATCTTATGACGTTTTCTTTTTTTACCGCAAGGCATATTGTATAAATTTTAATGTTAAAAATATTATTGAATTTCTTCTAGGTAGCCGTCCGCTGCAGCTTGAATCTCAGGGTCGCTATCTAGTGTTTTTACTTTCTCAAATTGCTTCTTGGCCATTGTCTTCCTTCCAGCCTCGAAATAGCTCAGACCTAAATAAAACTGAGCCTGAACATTTTCTGGATCTAGCCCAACCAATTGCTCAAATCTTTCTATGGCCCTATCGTATTGATTGGACTGGATGGAAAGGACACCTAAGTTGAAAATTGCCCCTTTGTGATTCGGATCTTTTTCAAGGATCTCTCTCAATAAGGCAATGCCTTTCATAGGATCAGAGGAAGCTATATAAGTCATTGCAAGATTTGCTTTGACATCTAATAGCGCCTCCCCGCCTTCCTGTCCCAATACAATTTCGTAGTACTCCCTTGCTTTTTCACCTAATTGCTGAGACCTTTCGGGAGTAACAGCATAGGTATATGCCTCAAAATAAGTGTTCCCTGCTTTGAGCAGAGCTTCCTGCGAAGGCACTTTTTCCGCTGCAATAGCATAGTATTTGGCAGCACTATCTAGTTTATTGTACTGCTTAAATACAGCAGCCAATGAATCCGCAAATATAGCACTTTTTTCGTTATCTACATTGCTTTTGTAATTTTCTCTTAGTGTGTTTAGAAGGATTTCATCCTCTGGTGAGATCTGGGCGTTGTGCACCGCCTCTACTTCTGGAGATTGTGAAGGGGCATTTGGGGCAACTTCACCAGAGCTGGCTACTTCCGTATCTGCGGAGTTGTCAACTACAACTTTGGGGAGCAAGAATATTCCAACGATTAGCAGGATTGCACCTGCCGAAATGATGATCTGTGTTTTGGACATAAAAAAAGCCTTATTCCGAAATCTGGGATTACGGAATAAGGCAGTTTAAGGTTGTGTTATTTCTGAGAAAGTTTGACCTTCTCGCTATTTTTAATTTTCTCAATAAAAGTCTTGGATGGTTTAAAGCTAGGAATGTAATGTTCCTCGATTACGATCGCCGTATTTTTAGAAATGTTACGGGCAATTTTCCTTGCTCTTTTTTTGTTCACAAAGCTCCCAAATCCCCTGACATAGATGTTTTCTCCGTTCGCCATCGAGTTCTTAACTACGCTAAAAAAAGCTTCAACGGTGACCTGGACATCTGCCTTGTCAATCCCTGTCTTTTCTGAAATTTCCGATATTACCTCTGCTTTCGTCACTTTATATGAATTTTAGATTTAACAATACACGTTCTGTTATGATGTTTACACAAACACCACAATTCCTTTCGCTCGTAACCTTTTAATTTGGATTATATAATTTATAATTGCACCGTTCAGGAACTTAATTATCCCTTGATACTTTATTAGCAGCCACAAAGTTAAAGAGCAATAGGTGAATTTAAAAGCTAAAAAAATCAAAAATATGCGCATACGTCGTATTATTATTACGTCCCTTTATAAGCTTTTCATAAAATGTTAAATAAGAATGTCTTTTCTGAAATTCTATTGAAATGGTACCATATCCATAAGCGTGACTTGCCTTGGCGCAATACACGGGATGCATATGTAATTTGGCTTTCTGAGGTAATTATGCAACAAACCAGAGTCAAGCAAGGGCTTCCTTACTTCCATAGATTTGTAGAGCGCTTTCCGACAGTAAGAGAGCTTGCGGACGCCCCAGAGGTAGAGGTGATGAGGCTTTGGCAAGGCCTAGGATATTATTCTAGGGCCAAAAACTTACATGCTTGTGCCAAGAATATTGTGCAGAACTGGGGAGGCATGTTCCCCGAAAACTATGATGATTTGCTTAAGCTAGAGGGAGTTGGGAAGTATACGGCTGCTGCTATTGCTTCTTTTGCATTTGATAAAAAGGTGGCAGTGGTCGATGGTAATGTTTATCGGGTCCTTGCTCGCGTATTTGGTTTGACGGAAGACATTTCATCTCCTGCCGGTCAGAGGAAATTTCAAGAATTCGCTCAGCAGCTATTGCCATTTGAACATTCGGCGGATTATAACCAGGCAATTATGGAGTTTGGCGCATTGCATTGCACTCCTAGGCTGCCGCTATGCGAAAGCTGTGGGTTTGCAAAATTCTGTTATGCCAATCAACATGAGGCACATTACGAGCTTCCCGTAAAAAGTAAGAAAGTCAAAATAACGAATAGGTATTTTGACTTTGCTGTTTTCAGATATGAAAATTCACTATACCTTAAAAGAAGAGAAGATAAGGATATTTGGCATGGACTATATGACTTTTACTTGATAGAGTCCGATCATGTCAGAGAGGAAGAGGTAGTAACCGACGAAATCCTTGGATTGT
>CAZVQI010000255.1:0-2609 GCA_964629155.1 uncultured Flavobacterium sp. | reverse complement strand
CAGTTACTTACCACAGTCCCTCTTTTTTATAAAGAAGTACACCACATGAGCGAAGCTGAAATCGGAATCATCTTAGGTTATAGCGGAATTTTTATCGTGGTTTTTGAAATGCTGTTAGTACAGATTGCAGAAAAGCGTTTGACTATTTCTCAAGTATTAGTAACAGGAGCATTACTTTGTGGACTTTCGTTTATAATGCTTAATCTAAATGGTTCTATATGGATGCTTTATCTTTCGATGTCTGTATTGTGTGTTTCCGAGATTTTGGCGATGCCTTTTATGTCAACCGTGATTGTAAAAAACTCTGAAGAGAGCAATCGAGGAGCGTATATGGGTTTGTATTCTCTTTCGTTTTCGGTGGCTCATATCTTCTCGCCTTTTTTAGGAACCTTTACGGTAGAGCTCTTTGGGTTTGAAACACTTTGGTGGGCAACCGGAATATTATCTGTGATTGTAGCCATAAGCTTATATTTTCTGATGAAAACCATGAAGACCTAAAACAAAAGGCACAAAGATTAAATCTTTGTGCCTTTTGTTTTAATATCTTAAAGAAAAATTATCTCTCGTAGTCTTCTTTGATATCGATATGGTCGTAATCGGCTACCATTTCGGCAGCATAATCCGTTTTTGGTTTGTTTTTAGAGAAACGTCTGATAATTCCGTCAAATACAGAGTACACAACCGGAACAATTACTAAGGTTAAGAATAGAGAAGAGATTAGTCCTCCGATAATTACCCAAGCCAATCCGTTGTTCATCTCTGCAGCAGCCCCTTTTGCCGTTGCAATCGGAATCATACCGAACACCATCGCAATGGTTGTCATCATAATCGGACGTAACCTAGCGTGGTTTGCCTGAATAAGTGCTGTTTTGGTATCTTCGCCTGCTTCTCTTCTGTGGTTCGTAAAATCCACAATCAAAATCGCATTCTTGGCCACGAGTCCGATAAGCATAATCATACCGAGAATCGTAAAGATGTTGAGTGAGTTGTTGGTCAAAGCCAAAATCACCATTACCCCGATAAGTGCCAACGGAATTGAGAACAATACCACAAACGGATGTACGTAGTTGTTATATAGAGCCACCATAACCAAATATACTAAGATAATAGCCGCAAGTAAGGCGATTCCCAAAGTACCGAAACCTTCACCTTGCATTTCCATGTCCCCTCCCCACATATAACTTACACCGGCAGGTTTTTCAAGTTTAGAGAAAGCGGCTTCCCATTCTGTTGCTACGTCTCCCACAGGACGACCGATAACTTGAGAACGAACGGTTACAGATGGGCTTTTATCTCTACGTTCCAAAACACTTGGTCCTGAATCTTGTAGTACTTCTGCAAATTGACTCAACCGAATTTTTTCATTGTCTTTGTTAATAAACACTATATTACGAACGTCTTCAATATTTGAACGGTTGTATTCGTCATAACGAATGTTGATGTCATACTCATATTCTCCGGCACGGAACTTTGCATCTGTATTTCCGCTAAATGCGGTTTGCATGGTTAATCCGACAGTTGACAAATCTAATCCAAGACGAGACATTTTATCTCTGTCTACCTGAACTGTAATTTCAGGGTTTCCATCCTCTACAGAAAGCTCAACTTCTGAAGTTCCGGGTATTTTTAAGAGCTCGGCTTCTGCTTTGCGAGCAAATTCCATAGCACTATCCAAATCAGAGCCTACTACCACCAATTGTAGCGGAGCATCATCAGCTCCCATAATACCAACAGGAACAATGGTTATTTTAGCATCTACCAAATATTCCTGAAGTTCTCTTTTTAATTTAGCTGCATAAATAAAGGTATTGTCTGTCCGTTCTGACTTATCTACTAATTCTACCGAGATCTCAGATTTATATGCCGTTGCCTGAGTTGAGCCAAAACCTCCGCTGGTTTCTCCAACTTTTGTAATCATATTTACAATTTCAGGCTTTTCATCTAAATATTTTTCGGCTTTTTGAGTTATAAAGTTGGTTTGCTCCAAAGAGGCGTCTTTCGGAAGTTCGATTTGCACCAAGAACTCTCCTCTATCCATTTTTGGGAAGAATTCTCCTCCGATGAATCCGGCTCCCACTAAAGTAAATGAACCGAAGAACAAGATAACTGCAATTAAAAGAGTAATGACTTTGTTTCTTCTTCGCTTTAAAGACCATTCTAACAAACCTGAAATCCAGTGAGTAAAGGCTTCGATTCTTCCTTCAAACCAAAGAATAATTCTACCGAAGAATGTTTTGTTTGATACGTGTTCCAACTTTCCGAATCGGGAAGAAAGCCAAGGTACCAATGTAAATGAAGCCAAGAACGAAAAGGCAGTTGCAATCATTACCGTAACAGCAAATTGACGGATAATATTTGATACCAAATCATTACTCAACGTAATCGGGAAGAATACCACTATGATTACGAGAGTAATTCCGACAACCGTAAACCCGATTTCTGAAGCTCCGTCAAAAGCAGCACGAACCTTGTTTTTACCCATTTCCATATGTCTATGGATATTTTCAAGCACTACAATTGCATCATCCACCAGAATACCTACTACCAGAGACAACGCCACCAAACTCATCAAGTTTAGCGTAAAGCCCATAAAATAGATTCCGATGAAA
>CAZVQI010000254.1:0-2633 GCA_964629155.1 uncultured Flavobacterium sp. | reverse complement strand
GTAACAATTTTTGAAAATTAAGAAATATGAAAACAAATTTTTTAAAAAACATATTTTACTCGTTGTTGGCTATTATGTTTATTACAAGCTGTGCTAATGACGACGACTATAGTGCTCCTAATCTTATTTGTGAAGACCAAACCGAAGGACTTACTGCAAATATAACCGGGGCTGACCTGTATGCTATGGCTACTACGAGTTTACAACAATTCTCTGAAATAGGAGATGATTATATCGCCGGTTATATTACATCAAGTGACAGAGGAGGAAACTTCTTTAAAACAGTTTCTATTGAAACACTTGACGGAAAAGGAATGAGTATCGCCATTGATGTCCCAAATACTTATACTAAAGGATATCAAGTAGGTAGAAAAGTATTTATTAAATTAAACGGATTGTATTTTCATATCAACCACAACTCTTTAGCAATAGGGGAATACTTTGTGAACAACTCAGGATTTGAATCAGCAGGAAGAATTCCTCAACACAAAGTAAAAGAACACGTTTTCTTTAGTTGTGATTTTAAAAATGAAGAAGATCTAATTCACAATGTTTCCATAACTCAAGCCAAAAACAATGATTACATCAATAAGCTTATTCGCTTGTCTGAAGTAGAATTTGTTGAAGCCGGAAGTACTTATTATGACGAAAATAATGTTATCGGAGGATCTACCAACCGTAATCTCAAAGATAATTGTGGAGCTACCGTAATATTCAGAACCGGAAGCTTTGCCACTTATGCAGGAAGAACTATCCCGAAAAAAAGTGGAGAAGTTATCGGAGTAATGACAAAATTCAATAATGACTTCCAGTTTATTTCAAGAGATGACCAAGATATCAAACTTACGGAAGAACCTTTAGGAGAAATAACGGAACCAATCACTCCAAGTCCTGATGCTGTAGGAGTATTTCCGGGACATGACTTTGAAAATTGGACTGAATTCACAGGAGGTTTGAGTGTAATCAAAAATTATGTAACTCAAGGAGTAGGTACAGGAATGAACGGTGGGAATTCACTAAAAATTCAAATGGCATCTACCGGAAGTAATGAAATCGCATTTTCTTCTTATGCTTACGCTGACCTGCCGGCTAATCCGTCTAAAATTATATTTTGGATGAAAGGAACTGCAGCCAAAACACTTTCTGTAAGTATGTTCAGAGCAGATAATCCTTCGCAATGGGTAGCTTTCAATTTAGGAACTGTAACTACTACTAAGAGTGTAGGTCCGGCAAGCTCTAACAGCTATACCGGTACGATTAATACTAATGGTGAATGGGTTCAGATTATCCTTAACCTATCTTGTTCTGATGTAAACTTTAACGTAGATAACTTTAGCAATGTTTTCTTCGGAATCAGAGTGGGTAATAATGCTGCCTATGATTTAGAATTTGACAATTTCACAATTGAATAATTTTCGATTCTAAAACATCTAAATATAAAACCTCACAAGGCATTGAAACTTGTGAGGTTTTTTCTTTTAAAAAACATTATAATTACTTTTGTACTTGATGAAGCATTATGACATTCTTATAGTTGGCGGAGGAGCAGCCGGATTTTTTTCTGCTATAAATATTGCGGAGAAAAATCCGAATTTAAAAATTGCTATTCTCGAAAGAGGCAAAGAAGTTCTTACCAAAGTTCGTATATCGGGAGGAGGAAGATGTAATGTTACTCATAATTGTTTTGATGTTTCGGAGCTTGTAAAATTTTACCCGAGAGGTGAAAAAGAATTACGTGGTCCGTTTTCTGTTTTTTCTCCGAAAGATACCATTGCTTGGTTTGAAAAACATAAAGTAAAACTCAAAACCGAAGCAGACAATCGAATGTTCCCCATAACAGATTCTTCTCAAACCATTATTGACTGTTTTTTAGAAAATGCTCAAAAACTAAAAATTGATATTCTGACCTCACAAAGTGTTCAATCTGTTTCTAAAGTTGACAATAATTGGGAATTAGAAACTCAAAACCAACGATATAGTTGTGAATATTTGATTTTTACCACGGGAAGTAATTCGAAAATATGGGAATTGTTATCAAAATTAGGGCATAAAATCATCAGTCCCGTCCCTTCTCTTTTCACTTTTAATATTAAAGATATCAGACTTAAAGATTTAATGGGGCTCTCTACTAATGCTTCAGTTAAAATTAACCAATCTAAATTAGAAGAATCGGGAGCTTTACTCATTACGCATTGGGGTTTGAGTGGTCCTGCTATTCTAAAGCTTTCGGCTTGGGGAGCCAGAGAACTTTTTGATAAAAATTATCAATTTCGGATTTCGGTAAACTGGCTTGATTTTCTTTCATTTGACCAATGTATTGAAGAACTGAAAAAAATAAAAACTTCTGAACCCAAAAAGTTTGTCCGTAACCGAAAAGCTTTTGATATACCTACACGCTTGTGGGAAAAATTAGTTACTGCTTCTGAAATCTCTGATGATTTAAAATGGGCTGACATAAATAAAAAACAACTTAGTAATTTAGCTAATCAACTTACCAACAGTCAATTTCAAGTAAACGGAAAGAGTACTTTTAAAGAAGAATTTGTAACAGCCGGAGGAGTTGACCTTAAAGAAATAAATTTCAAAACTATGGAGAGCAAACTCCACAAGAACCTATTTTTTGCAGGAGAAAT
>CAZVQI010000253.1:0-2714 GCA_964629155.1 uncultured Flavobacterium sp. | reverse complement strand
ATAGCGCGGTTACCGATTCTGAAAATGGTGGGAGGAGAGCGCTTAAAGCTGCGGCTGATGATGGGGAGCCTGAGGGTGGACAGCGACAGCCGCTACAACTTCCGCAACCTGTACCACGTGACGGCAGGGGCGCTGTTTGACATGGGGCCGGACTACTCTTACCAGTTCAACCCGGGCAACGAGCCGCTAAACCGGCGCATCGGCAACACCACCCACGAAATCGGATTGCAATACCGGTTCGGTGGAAGAGCGGAGATGCTTTAAATGATGCGGATTGAGCCGATGGTAAAGACCTCGACGTTCTGCTCAAAACGTAATAATGGAAGACGAAAACCTAGCCTGTGCTCAACTTTTTAAAATAGACCATTAAGTGCGTGCGCATCTTATTGCGGAATTGCTCCGGATCGCCATGTTTGAGTGTGTCGAGGAGATCACGGTGGGTCACCGGACTGAAATCCTCCGGAATGTTACCCGAAAACGCTGCCGTATTTTCACTCAGTTTAGCATATACGTGGTCAAATACCGGTCGTAACATCTTCTGGAAGCGCATAATGGTGGTGTTGCCCGAAAGCTTATATAGCATGGAATGGAACTCGATATCACATTTGACGATATCGATTCTTTTTGTTGCCTTTTCTTCCTTTTCCACTATTTTTTCCAAGAGGCTAAAGTCGGCGTTATGTTTCCGCAGAAATAACACGTCGCCTAATCCTACTTCGATGACCAGACGCATCTCAAAGATCTCGTTCATGGTTTCGTCATCAAGCAGTTGCGGATTGAGAACCCGCTCCATATTATTGAACACATCGGGTTTAGCCACAACCATGCCTCGGTTTTTGCGTGATTCGATGATGCCGAGTGTACGGAATCTTGAAAGAGCCTCCCGCATGGCCGTACGGCTAACGCCCATCGCTTCGGCTAATTCCATTTCTTTTGGGAGGGCATCCCCTGGCTGGAAGTTTTCGGCGCGCAGGTATTCCTGCAAACTCATTTCTATTTTATCGACCTGGGTTAAATTTTCAACCGGACGCAGCTTTCCTAACGACATGTATAATTTGTTCAATTTAATATGGTTACAAAGGTACGCATTTTTACTATAAAAATAAATATGTCATACATTTTTCGATGTATTTCAGTTAATTTGTCATACATATGTATAAATTGATTTCCGCGGCCCCAGTAATGCTGCGAATTCTAGTAAAACATTAAAATATTTCGATATCACTATTATCCGACTAAAGTCGGCGTTTGTTAACATTTATTGTTTAATTGGCTCTAAAGGCCATTCTTTCTCTACTATCAAAAAAGACCTCCCCCCTGATATAGGTCAGAACATTGCCAGTTGGCCGGTGTCCGGCGGCCTTTCCTGTGCGTTGTAGTCCCGATTACCGCTTTTCAGCAGCTGGCGTACATCCAACAGGCTGATCAGGTGGATGCGCACCAGGGTTGCCACCACCGAAAACGCTTTTTTCACCTGTGCCTTTTTCTGCAACACGGTCAGCAGCAGTTGTGCGATGAGCGTGCACCACACCTGCGTGTAGATGGCATTGGTATTCTCCCCGTAGAAGTAGTTCAGTTGGAAGTTCTGCTTCATCTTTTTGAACAGCAGTTCGATGGTCCATCGTTTTTTATACAGGAAAGCGACTTCCTCGGCCGTGATGTCCATGTTGTTGGTCAGGAATTCATAATACCGGTTCTTCTCGTCCTGGTAGCACACCCGGCGCAGGGTGAGTTCACGGATCTCTTTGGTGTTTTTCTTCCCGTTTTCATCCTCGGGATGGTAGCTGACGGTGATGGTTTCATCGCGAAGCACCTTGGCCTGTCCCTTTTTCCGATAATGTTTACGCAATGTCTCCTTGACCGTGTAGACCGCGTTCTTCTTCATCCGTGTAACGAAATAGACCTGGTTTTCCGTCCAGCGAGCGAACATCAGGTAGTGGTTGTACGCACGGTCGAAAACCACCACGCTGTACGGAACCAATTGCAGACCGGACAGGAAGTTCTTATCGTGAACTTTGGCCTCGGTGATTTTCACGAACCGTCCAACCGACTGCACCGCATCGATCAGCATATGCACTTTCAGCCCGCCTTTCTTTTTCCCGTCGCCCTTGGGGTTACGGCCCACACCCTTCAATATATCGCTGAACAGCCGGATCGTTGTCGAATCGACCAAAAGAACCTCCTTGAAGGTCAGCCCGAACGTCCGGCTGTCCGACAAAAAACTTTGGTAATGCTTCACCAGCGAAAAGTAAACCGCCTCGAAAAAACCGCTCTCACGATTGCGTAAACCGTCGCTGGCCGTACTCTTGGCCGGTGATTTCTTTAATCCCAGATGATTCAGCTTGCCGCCCATACCACGCAGGCCTTCACATACTTCCGTCATCGAATCGCAACGGCTCAATATCCCGAACAGCATCGTAACCAGCTGAGTCATGCTGCCGAACGACTTGTAATAGCGATCACTTTGCTTCTCCCGTATGATGCCTTTGATGTCAATGGCCGTGGCTATTTCCATGATCTGTTTCAAAACCGGCTGTCCGACAAAATTTATTTCCTTACTTTTACCCATGTTGTAGTTTTTTCGCAAAACAAACTTACAACATCTGGGGGTGGGCCGTATAAGCCACATCCCCTTTTTTAATTTATCCGGTCAGTAGTGATATAGATATATTAATTCACATTATTTTTATAAACCATGAAGCACCTTTATTTAT
>CAZVQI010000252.1:0-2725 GCA_964629155.1 uncultured Flavobacterium sp. | reverse complement strand
TATTTTTAGCTTTTGTAGCGGCTTTGGGGCTTTCGTGGTTTCAGTATTTTTACAAGTCAAAAAGCCGACTCAAAATAAATAAACTTTTATTCATTTTACGGTTTTTAGCTCTTTTTGGAGTATTGCTCTTACTCATTAATCCAAAAATAACCCAAACACTTCACGAAATTGTAAAAACTCCTCTTGTTATTGCTGTTGATAATTCTCGTTCTATCCGACAAATGAACCTAAACGAAGTTGCTTTAACAGTAAAAGAAAAATTACAATCTGACAGTGAGTTAAAAGAAAAATTTGATATTCAGGTTTTCGGGTTTGATACAGATAGCCGGTTATCTGATGAATTTGACTTTAACGGCAGTCAGACTCGTATTGATAAATTAGCAAAAAATACAGCTTCGGTTTACCGAAACAAAATCTTTCCTACAGTGCTGTTATCAGACGGAAACCAAACTTTAGGAGCAGATTATTTGTACGCTTTTGCAAACGGAAACTCCGTTTATCCTATAGTATTAGGAGATACGATTGTCCATTTAGATTTAAAAATCAATCGTCTTAATGCCAACCGATATGCTTTTCATAAAAACAAATTTCCTGTTGAAGTTTTCTTAGGTTATGAAGGAGAAAAAAATATAGAAGCAGATTTTGTAATACGACAAGGTGAGAGCATATTGTTTAGAGAAAAAGTAGCTTTTGATAAAAATAAAAAATCGCATCTTATCAATGCTCTATTAGATGCTTCGAAAGTAGGAGTTCAGATTTACCAGGCAGTTATTTCTTCTTCTAAAAGCGAAAAAAACACATATAATAACACTAAAAATTTTGCTGTTGAAATAATTGACCAGCGAACTGAAATCGCTTTGATTTCAAATATAACACACCCTGATTTAGGAAGTTTAAAACGAGCTATTGAGAGTAATGAGCAAAATAAAGTTTCGATACTGACTTCATCTAATGTTACTTCACTTTCAGATTTTGACGTGGTGATTTTGTACCAGCCTACTTCTGCATTTCAAAAAATATTTACAGAGATTAAGAACTCAAACAAAAACTATTTTCTAATCACCGGAAAACATACCGATTTTAATTTTATCAGTCGTCAACAAGATATTTTTGGTTTTCGTCCTTCTATGCAGAGAGAAGATTATTTGGCTGAATATGTTTCCGGATTTACAAATTTTGCTCAGGAAGATATCGGTTTTGAAGACTTTCCACCTTTAGAAAATCTGTACGGAAATATTGAAATCAAACAAAATATCGCTACATTGTTAGAGGCTAAAATCAGAAATATCAGAACCGAAAAACCTCTTTTATTTTTCTCTGAGAACGGCTCTCAAAGAACAGCAACCTTGCTCGGAGAAGGTATTTGGAAATGGAGGTTACACCATTATAGTAAAACAGAAGATTTTAAAGATTTTGATATTTTCATAAATAAAATTACACAATATTTAGCTACGGATAACAAGCGAAAATCACTTGTAGTTACCCATGAAAACTTTTATAATTCAGGTGAAAATATAGAAATTTTGGCACAATACTTTAATAAGAATTACGAATTTGAAGAAAATGCACGTCTTTCTATTTCGGTTAAAAACAATACTACTAACCAGACTAAATCTTACGATTTACTGAAAAGTCATAACTATTATAAAGTAAATCTTGACGGATTAGAATCCGGAAAATATTCATTTACCGTTAAAGAACTATCAACTAATACAGCTTATACAGGAAATTTTGAGGTAATTGATTTCGATATTGAAAAACAATATACTAATGCCGATTATCATAAACTAAAGCTGTTAGCACAAACTACAGGCGGAAAAATATTCTTTGAAAATCAAATTGATAAATTAATTAGTGAGCTTCTTCAAAACGAAAATTTCAAATCTGTACAAAAAGAGCAAAACAAAAAACTCCCTCTGATTGACTTTTGGACTTTACTCGGGTTTATTATTGCTTTGCTTGGATTAGAATGGTTTGTCAGAAAATACAACGGATTGTTATAAATTTTCTTTACAAACTATCTTAATTCTGAACTTTCTCTCCTACCTTTGTTAAAAGGTAAAAATCAGAAAATCAAACTTTAACATAAAATTGCGTTTTAGGAATTATAATTATCATATATTTGTATATACAAATTTTGTTTAATTTTAAAATATATAATTATGGTAAAATTCACAATAGATCAGAGTCATTCTGAAATAGGATTTAAAGTGAAACATATGATGTTTACAAATGTTTCGGGAAGAATTGGTATGTATAATGCAACTATTGAAGCGGATAACGATGCATTAGAAAACGCTAATATTTATTTTGAAGGAGATGCTTCCTCTATTTCTACAGGAAATACAGACAGAGATAACCACTTGAAAAGTGAAGACTTCTTTGATACAGAAAATCACCCTAAAATCAAATTCAAATCAACTAGTTTCGATCCACAGGGGAAATTAAAAGGAGATTTAGAAATAAGAGGCGTTTCTAAACCTATCGTTTTAGATGTAGATTTTGGAGGAATAGGTAAAGATCCTTGGGGGAATACAAAATTGGGGATGACCCTAACCGGAAAAATAAATCGTAAAGATTGGGGGTTAAACTGGAATTCAGCTCTCGAAACCGGAGGAGTATTAGTAAGTGACGAAGTAAAATTAATTATAGATTTACAATTTGTAAAACAATAATTACTTTAGATTTTTATATTAAAAAAGCCGTTTCTAATGAAACGGCTTTT
>CAZVQI010000251.1:0-2737 GCA_964629155.1 uncultured Flavobacterium sp. | reverse complement strand
ACACAATAAAAAAAGCCACTTTTAAAAAGTGGCTTTTTTTATTTCTTATATTGTCTCATCCTGAAATAATCATACAATAAAAAGAATACTTATCTTTGTACTAATCTAAATTTAGAATAAAATGTACGTTCCTTTTGACACACTACCCGATGACTCTCGTATTTGGATTTATCAATCCAATCGAAAGTTTACTGATTGGGAGATAAAAGAAATAGAAACCGAACTACACAATTTTGTAGAAAGTTGGACTGCTCACGGGGATAATCTCCATGCATCATTTACTACCCGATACAACCGCTTTATTATTTTAGCAGTTAATCAAAATGAATATAACGTTACAGGGTGTTCCATAGATACTTCTGTAAGATTCATTCAGTCTTTAGAACAGAAATACGGAGTAGATTTGCTTGACAAAATGAATGTTACTTACAAAACCGGTGAATTTGTAGCATACAAGCCTTTATTAGAATTCAAAAAAATGGCCAAAGAAAAAGCCGTAAACAAAGACACTATAGTGTTTAATAATTTAGTAAACACAGTCGGAGAATTTAAAGAATTTTGGGAAGTTCCTGCACACGAAAGTTGGTACAGCAGGTTTTTCTGACAAAAGATTTTTCTAATTATTAAATGAGGTCGTGGTAATTTTGCTCCGACCTCTTAATTTACTTTTTATCTTGTAAAGCAAAAACTCTTTTAAGCAAATCAGAGGTTCTTGAGGTTACGTTATTTCTGATATTTTTCTCCTCTATAGAAATCATTTTAAATACACCTTTCATTGCCTCATTAGTTACATAATCAGTTAAATCCGGATTTACTTTACTCACTAATGGAATACTGTTGTATTTATCAATGATCTGCTTCCAAACTTTGTCTGCCCCTACTCTACTAAGTGAATTATTCACTACCGGACTGAATTTTGAATATAAAGCATTCGAAGTTGTATTTTGTAAGTAGTTAGTTGCTGCATCATCTGCTCCCATAAGAATATTACGAGCATCTGTAAAAGTCATTGATTTTATAGCATCAACAAAAATAGGGGTAGCTTCTTTAACCGCATCTTCTGCAGCTCTGTTCAATACTTTAAGTCCTTCATCAGCCAAATCAGAAAGTCCTATATCTCTAAGTGTTTTATCTACTCTCTGAAGCTCTTGGGGTAACATAATTTTTACCAGTTCATTTTTAAAAAAACCATCTGTTGCAGTAAGTTTTGTAACTTGTTTAGAAATTCCGTTATTTAAGGCTTCTTTTAGTCCGTTACTTATATCTGCGATTCCTACACCTGAAGTCTGTGGTAATTGTTCTGCTATTTGCTGCATTTCTGCACAACAAGTAAAAAGCATTAAGAATAAAAATATAACTGTTTTTCGCATAATTTTAGAATTTATTTCAAAGGTATAAAAAATGCTGTTTCGGATAACCCAAAACAGCATTCGTATTTTTTAAACTTAAGTTTAAACTTATAATTCGTAAGGAATATTAAGGAAAGTTCCTTGAGTGAATATCATTTCTATAACATAAGTGTTTTCTCCGTCATTAAACAATCTATATCCTATAAATTGAAAAGTACCGGAAACAGTTTGATTTTGATAATCTATCGAAGTAATAGTAAGTTGCGAATTACTGGTTGTACTAATAGGATGTACACTTGTGTAAACCTCTGTTTCTCCGGTGTCTGAATCTGTATAGGTATAAGTAATATCTATCTGTGAATTATTGTAAGTCCCTGTAGCGGCTCCTAAAGTTTTTACTACAAAAGTTCCGTCAGAATCTTCAGCAGTTATAGTCAAAACTCCGTTTTTTATGGTAGCAACAACATCGCTTGTTTTGTAATTTACAGAACCAAAATTAACTGCAAAAAACTTATCGGTAATCGGAGAGTTATCACTACCACCTAATCCATCATCTAAAGGTTCTGTATCGCAAGATATGACTCCTAAACTTACAAATAATACTAAAGCGAATCTTAGAAAATTTTTCATCGTCTATTTAAAATTAAAAATTGTTTTTAAGCTCCCAAATATAGTCTCTTTTTTTATAAAAACTAAAATACAACATAAAAATAATTAAAATACATCTAAATCGTTTTATTTTATTTCTTTATCAAAAGCCTAAATCACGTTCTATTTCTTCCATTTCAATAATATCATAAGCCTCCTGAAGAGTGGGAACAATCAATACTTTATCTGTAGCACTATTAAAATCAAAATCTTCATTCATTATCACCACAAAAGATTTTTTCCCCTTTTTGTGTAAAGCAGACAACTTACTAAACAAAAGTACATCTTTGTTTGTTGCATCTTTTTTCTTTGAAATATCTACGATTAAATTTGCTTCTTTATAAGAAGAATATTGATGGGTTATTTTTTCTAAAAATAAATTTATATCCTCCCCTTCTGTTTCTTGTATGATAACCGTATTTCCCTGTGTTTTAACCTTCATTATATTTTCTACTAAAATAACATTGGGGTAAAAATACATATTTTTTAGTATTTGATAAAAATCTTTTTGAAAATTGGTTTTTATTCTTTAAATTTGCAGCCTCAAATAGTAAAGGCCTCGTGGCGCAACTGAATAGCGCATCTGATTACGGCTCAGAAGGTTGCAGGTTTGAATCCTGCCGAGGTCACAAAACAAAAAACCCAATTGCTTCATTTTCAAGTAATTGGGTTTTTCTTTTATAACTTCTCCTTCAAATATTTACCTGTAACGGAATTCTTATTTTTAGCTACTTCTTCCG
>CAZVQI010000250.1:0-2765 GCA_964629155.1 uncultured Flavobacterium sp. | reverse complement strand
CTATCGTTCAGGGCCTGGTAGCCATGCATGGCGGCGACTTCGAGCTGAAATCGAAGCTGCGCGAAGGCACCGAGGCAATCGCCATCTTCCCGCCGACCAGGGTGATGGAGGCCTTGCCGGCCTGGCCCACGAGAGCGGTGGCAGGCGCACGCCTGAAATCGGCATGAGGCGAAGGCGGATCACCTGGCCGGGAATGCCTCGGCCGTTCCTGCGGCGATCCGGGCAGCAGTCCTGACCATGCCGGCGGCAAGAGCCGCATTGGTTGCGAGCCCGTCGCGCATTTCAAGATCGAGCAGCGGCCTGAGGTTCAGCATCTCGGCCGCACGTGCTGCGCCGGTATCGACAGGTGTCGCAGCCAGCAGGCAATGATCGAGCGCGGTGGGACTGGCGGCTTTCAGCACTGCCGCTGCGGCAAGTGTCGCCGTGCCGTCCAGCAATACAGGCACTTTCTGCATGCGGGCGGCTACAATGGCGCCAGCGATAGCCGCCATTTCCCGCCCGCCGACATATTGCAATGCCTGCAGCGGGTCGCGCAGATGCGCGCCATGCGCCGCCAAAACAGCTTCGACGGCTGCGATTCTTCGCTCCCGCGTCGGGCCGTCCGGGCAATCGCGCTCGCCGCCGACCCAGTCTGCAGCCGCGCCGCCGAGAACCGCTGCGAACAAGGCTGCAGCCACAGTCGAGCCCGCGACCCCGACACCTGACAGGCACAACAGATCGGTGTTCCCGGCTGTCGCCTCCATGCCAAAGGCCATGGTCGCCATGCAGGCGCGTGCGTCAAAGGCCGCCTCTCGTGTAATATCGCCGGTCGGCAGATGCAGGGCGAGATCGAAAACCTTCAAGCCCAGATCGTTTGCAACGCAGGCCTGGCTGACGGCGGCGCCTCCGGCAGCGATGAGTTCGACCATTTCGGCAGTGGCCGAGACGGGATGCCGCGACACGCCATGGACCGCGATGCCGTGGTTGCCGGCAAAAATTGCCACCAGCGGCCGCATCACCTGCGGCGGCGACCTGCCACTCCATCTCGAAAGCCAGGCTGCAATCTCCTCAATGCGCCCCATCCGCCCCTGCCGCTGCGCCGCCCGGAGGAAGGCTGCCAGCGTCTGCGCGCCCGCATCTGAATCAGCCGCTGGAAGCCGGGACAACAAATCCCGCATGTCATCAAGGGGGGACGGATCGGCGGCCATAGAACGGTTCCTTTCAACCAACGGCATAGCCGCGCCGGCAAGCGTATACAATTGATGGCGCAGGGCAGCCCTGAAATGGCGCAAGCTGCGGGGCTTGCAACGCCCCTGCCATTGCACCATGTGGAGAAGGCGCGCAAGGAACGGCCATGACATCCATCGAATCGCCCTGCATCCTGGTTTGCTCGATCGACATGAAGACGGGGTATTGCTTCGGCTGTGGCCGCACGCGTGATGAGATTTCGGGCTGGATAGACATGACGCCTGAGACGCGACGCGAAATCATGGCCCAGCTACCCGAACGGCTCGCGACGGTAGAGCGCAAGCCCCGGCGGGAAACCCGGCGCGCCCGCATGGCGCGTGAGCGCGGCGAAACGGTTGGGTGACGTGGACAGGCTGCTGTGGCTCGTTCTTGGCATTATCGGCGTCGCAGCAGTGCTGCTGATGGTCAATGACACCACCGGAACCACCTTCGGCATAGGCAATGACGATTTCGGCCAGTTGGTCTGGCTCGGCCTGTTGGCCCTAGTCATCGGTGCCGGCCTGCTTGGCGCTGGCCGCAGGCTCGGCGATCTCGCGAGCGGCCTGGGCGCCTGGGCGTTGATCGCGCTGGTGCTGGTTGCAGGCTACCAGTACCGTTACGAGCTTCAGGACTTTGCCAGCCGGATCACGGCGGGGATCGTTCCAGGCAGCCCGTTGGCGCTCGGAGAAGATAGCGGCCGGGCGACCGTTACGCTGGACAAGGGCCGTAGCGGGCATTTCCAGGCGCGCATCCTCATAAATGGCCGTCCTGTCAACGCGGTGGTCGATACGGGCGCGACGAGCACCGTGCTTACGGCAGACGACGCCGTTACCGTAGGGTTCAACCCTGCCTCCCTTACCTATACGGTGCCGGTCGCCACCGCCAATGGCAGCGCCAGGGCCGCTGCCGTCCGCGCCGATGAAATTTCGATCGGCGGTATTGCGCGCCGCAACATGACCGTGCTCGTCGCGCCGCCAGGCTCGCTGTGGCAGAGCCTGCTCGGAATGAATTTCATCGGCTCGCTTTCGGGCTTCGACGTGCGCGGCGACAGGATGATCCTGCGCGACTGAGAACCGATACGCTCTGGTGCTCGGCTGGCTTTACGCAGCTGCCTCAGCCGGCGCTGCAAGGTCGATGGCGGCAAATGCCTCCCTCAGCAATTGCGGGGTCGCGCCGGGTCGGGCCGCCTCCGTCGAAAGGAGCTGTCGCCAGCGGCGCGCACCCGGCAGGCCGTGGAACAGCCCGACCATGTGGCGGGTAACATGCGCAAGCCGCCCGCCGGCAGCGATATGCCGTTCGGCATAGGCTTCCATGGTTTCGATCAGGCCGTCAAAGTCGAAAGCTCGGCCAGGCTCACCATAAAATGCTTCATCCACACGAGTCAGAATGCCCGGCGTATGATAGGCAGCGCGGCCAAGCATCACGGCGTCGACATGCTTAAGATGCGCTCTAGCCGCATCAAGGGTCTGAATGCCGCCATTGATGCCGATAAAGCTGCCGGCATGCTTTTGCTTCAAGCGGTAGACACGATCATAGTCGAGAGGCGGAATCTCGCGGTT
>CAZVQI010000249.1:1289-2783 GCA_964629155.1 uncultured Flavobacterium sp. | reverse complement strand
GAGTACAGACCATGGGGGTGGGCACAAGCCTTAAACATTTTGCACTGAACAGTCATTTGCATATTGGCTAACGGAGTGCAATTGGCTGGACACGTATCAGTAGAAGATTTTGCCATCATTGGTGGCCTTAGTGCTGTACATCAATTTGTGAAGATCGGAGCCCACGTAATGATTTCTGGAGGTTCATTGGTGAGAAAAGATGTCCCTCCGTATACTAAAGCTGCTCGTGAACCCCTTACCTATTGTGGCATAAATTCTGTCGGGCTCCGTCGAAGAGGCTTTTCTAATGAAAGGATCGGCGAAATTCAGGAAATATACCGTCAGGTGTTCTTGCGTGGCCTCAATAATTCCAAAGCGGTCGATAGGATTGAGTTGGAAATGCCGGCATCAAAAGAAAGGGACATTATTATCAATTTTATAAGAAGCTCCGACAGGGGAATCATGAAAGGTTTTGCTAACTGACCTTAATGGATATCGTTGTAAAAGATCTGGGCAAGCAATTTCAAGAAGAATGGATATTTCGAAACCTGGATTTTCATTTCCAACAAGGTAAAAAGTATGCCATAATTGGCCCTAATGGGAGCGGAAAATCAACCTTATTGCAAATACTGTCAGGCTTTCTGCTTCAATCTAAAGGAATAGTTACTTACCAAGACACAGAAAATACTTTCCAGCCGGAGCATTTTTATCAGTACATCACAGTCTCCACCCCTTATACGGAGTTGATTGAAGAATTTACCGCCATTGAACTGTTGAATTTTCACTTTCAATTTAAGAAGAAGCGGTTTGAAGGGGACATGATTGACTTTTTGGATCGAATTGAGCTAGCCCATGCTGCAACAAAACAGGTCAAAAATTTTTCTTCGGGCATGAAACAACGAATGAAACTAGGGCTTGCATTCTTTTCCGATGCACCTATTGTGCTCTTAGATGAACCTACCACAAACCTAGACAGCACTGGTATTTCATGGTATCAAGACTTGGTGAATGGAGAAAGCGATCAACGACTTGTGATTATTTGTTCCAATCAGACTTATGAATATGAACAGGCAGATGGTCAGTTGAATATATTAGATTATAAGTAATCCGAGCTTATAGAAGGCTTGACCGAGGTGCTTTAATAGAGAATAATTTGTTTTTTTAGTAAAACTTTTTTGCTATAATTGTCCTTGCAGCCTTTGCCTTGTGGAGTATCATGTAGGTCAAGGGGTTTAAATTCAGATACATAGGAGGCTTTTAGCTTTCTTTTAGCTAAACACAATATACAATATGAAAAAAATCAATTATTTGTTGGTCTGTTTGTTTTTGAGCATGACCGTGTTCGTAGGATGTAAAAGCGATGACGGTGGCGACCCAGAACCATCTGCCGAACAACAGGCTTTAGAAGCACTGCAAGGTACTTGGAAAGTCACTGACGCCAAAAAGGATAATGTTGACCTAGATGGTTATAGCAATATGACTATGACTATTTCTTCTAATAAAACTATTAGTACT
>CAZVQI010000249.1:0-1189 GCA_964629155.1 uncultured Flavobacterium sp. | reverse complement strand
CGTGCCGTTATGGGCCTATCTTTACAAGAAACAAAGTTCATCGATAAGGTAACCGTCGAGGAAACAATGGAGCTTTTTGCAAGCTTCTACAATCTCTCCAAAGCTAGAGCTAGGGAAGTAATGGAGGTGGTTAATCTAGAAGCTAAGAAAAATGCTTATACAGTGAATTTGTCTGGTGGGCAGCGACAAAAGTTGGCTTTAGGAATAGCAATATTGAATAGCCCAGAGATATTGCTTTTGGATGAACCTACTACTGGTTTGGATCCGAATGCCCGTAGGGAAATTTGGGATATTTTACTTAAGCTCAAGCAAGATAAAGGAACGACACTTATTCTCACCACCCACTATATGGAAGAGGCTGAGCGACTTTGTGATCGCATAGTGATCATCGATGGAGGGAAAATATTAGGTGACGGAACGCTTGAATCCCTATTAGATACCTTTTCTAGAGGAGAAGTAATTACCTTCGAAGTGGATAAAAAGCCTTCCGAAGAGGCGCTCGATGCCATTGTTGGTCTTCAGGAATTGAGTTGGATAAGGGACTCTGTGAAAGGACAGTTGCTTGTATATGACATTACTCAAGCACTGCCTCAATTTTTAGAAATTTTAAAAGTAGAAGAAGTAAATCTGGTTGAATTAGGATCAAGAAAAAAGACATTAGACGATCTATTTATTGCTATGACAGGAAGGAGGCTTCATGAATAACCAATTGCTGAACTTAATTGCTGTTCAATTCAAAGCTTTCTTCAGAGAACCTGCCATTATATTCTGGTCTATAATCTTTCCTCTGGCCATTGCGGGAGTTTTAGGATTGGCTTTTAATCAGCCCGAAGAAGCTGTCCGTAACATAGCCATTGTAAGCAATGAAAATGCTCACAATAGTCATAATTTGCAACAGCTACAGCAGGAAGGAGAAGACCAGTTTGCTTTTTATTATGCTCCTCTTGACTCTATACAATTGAAAATGAAACGAGGGGAGATCCATCTTTTTGTAGAAGTTGGCCCCAAGGATAGCCTGGTTTTCAGTTTCGATCCTAAGAATACAGAAGGTCGACTGACTTACCTTTTGCTAGAAAACATGCTGCTTAGTGCTGCGCAATCCAGCCCTGCTTCGGTGCGGCCTGTTACTGATCTGGGCAGCCGTTACATCGACTATCTTATTCCAGGACTTATTGCTTTAGGAATCATG
>CAZVQI010000248.1:0-2798 GCA_964629155.1 uncultured Flavobacterium sp. | reverse complement strand
GTGGTTGAAGAATTCTTGGGCAGAGACCTTGCTCTTGAAATTTTGGAAGAAAGCTTCAGGCTCTACGATGAGGTTATCAGAAAATAACTTTATAATAAAAACACCTCAAAACCTACAATGAAAAAACAACTTGAAGCAGTAGAATTATTTCATAAGACTTACGGATTAGGTATAAGTCAAACACCAAAGGCTGATTTAGGAAAAGAAAAGAACGAACTTCGTTATAATCTGATGAAAGAAGAAAACGAAGAATATCTTGAAGCAGTCCAAAACAACAACTTAATCGAAGTAGCTGACGCTCTTGGAGATATGTTGTATATTTTATGCGGTACAATTCTCGAACACGGGTTACAACACAAAATTGAGGAGGTCTTTGATGAAATCCAAAAAAGTAATATGAGTAAATTAGGAGAAGACGGAAAACCAATTTATCGGGAAGATGGAAAGGTTATGAAAGGACCTAATTATTTCAAACCTGATTTTTCTAAAATTCTGAAAGAATCATAGTGTTCACAGCTGAAAAGAAACATTTTTTTAAGCTTAAAAACAAAATATTGTATTGATTCTTTTATTATTTCGGAGATAGTTGTATTTTCGCAGACTTGAAAATTTAATTTAATATAAAAATGGCAGTTTTATCAAAAATCAGAAAACGTTCATTATTAGTCATTGCTGTAGTGGGTATAGCTTTGTTCGCTTTTGTTTTGATGGATTTAATCGGAAGTGGGAGCTTTGGAAATTCAGGCAGATATGTGGGGTCGATTAACGGAAAAGACATCCCTACAGAAGAATTTCGTTTTAAGGTAGCCAATCAACAAGAACAAAACAAAAGTGCTTCTGCTTCAATGATTTCTAATAGTATTTGGAATCAAGAAGTAAAAACCGCACTATATGAAGAGCAATTTGAAAAATTGGGACTTCGTGCCGGAGAAGCTCAAATTAAAGGAGCTTTGGAAAAAAGTGGAAACACGATGTTCTTGGACGAGTTAGGCAAATTTAGCCAAGACAAGTTCAACCAATATGTTGAAATGATAAAATCTCAATATCCTACTCAATGGCGATTAATTTTAGAAGATTACGAAATCAGCCTCGGAAATTTTGTAAAAGAACAAACATATAACACTTTAGTTAAAGCCGGTATTAACGCAACTGCTTTTGACGGAAAAATGGCATACGAAAGAGAAAACAACAAAGTTAGTTTTGATTATGTTGCTATATCGTATGCTACTATAAATGATGATGAAGTACCTGTTAGTGATGCTGACATCATCGAGTATATGAAAAAGAGAAAAAATCAATATAAAGGAGATGATTCTCGTGACTTTGAATATATTCTGATTGAAAGTAAAGCATCTGATGAGGATATTAAAGAAATCGAGCAAAATGTTACTTCTTTATTAAATTCTAAAACGGTTTATAATGAAGCTACTCAATCTAATGAAACTGTTCCCGGATTTGCAGAAGTAGAAGATGTCAAAGAGTTTGTAAACTCTAACTCTGATATTCCTTTCAACGAAAAATATATTTTTGCCAAAGATCTACCTGCTATGACAGATGCTTCTGTAGGTTCTGTAACTTCGTTGTATAAAGAAAATAACTACGTTAAAATCTCAAGAATATTAGACAGCAAAATGATTGCTGACTCAGTAAAATCAAGTCACATCATCATTCCTTATCAAGGAGCTCTTAACTCTCAATCTTTAATTTCTGAAGAAGAGGCTAAAAAGAAAGCCGACAGTATTTTCAACTTAGTTAAAAACAATGATGAAAAATTCAGAGAAATTGCTAACGAAATAAATACTGACGGAACTAAAGGAAACGGAGGAGATATTGGTTGGGTAATGTATTCTCAAATTACTTATGAAGGATTTGATAAAGACTTTGCTGAATTTATTTTCTTCAACCCAAAAGGAAGTATTCAGGTAGTAAAAACACAATTCGGGTATCACATTATTAAAGTTGATGATACAGGAAGTACTCAACCCGCTTATAAAGTAGCTACCATCGCTCAAGCAATTGAACCTTCTTCTACTACTAATGATAGCATCTATGCCTTTTCTCAAAAATTAGAAATGGAAGCTCAAACCAAATCACTTGCTGATTTAGCGACTGAACACAACTTAACTGTTGTTCCTGTAAACGGAATTACTGCTATCGAAGAAAATGTTGTGGGGCTTGGTGCTCAAAGAGGAATTGTTCAATGGGCTTTCAGTAGAGAGACTAAAAAAGAAAATGTAAGACGTTTTGACATTTCTCAAGGACATGTAATTGCAAAACTCAAAAACATCAACGAAAACGGGCTGCAATCAGTTGAAAAAAACAGAACAGCACTTGAGCCTCTTGTAAGAAATGAGAAAAAAGCCACTATGATTAAAGGTAAAATACAAAGTGGTTCTTCTTTAGAAGAAATAGCTCAAGCAAACAATGTAACTGTAAAATCATCTGTTGCGCTTTCTCTTGCTAATCCTATGATTCAAGGATTAGGTCAAGAGCCAAAAGTTGTAGGAACTGCTTTATCTTTAGCCTCCGGACAAACTTCCGGAGTTATTGAAGGGAAAACAGGTGTATATGTAGTAAGAACTAAATCTATTGTTAAAGCCCCTGAACTTCCTAACTACATCACTTATTCTAACAGAATAAAAACACAATCACAAAACTTGGTTCAAGGTAAAATTCTTACCGCTCTTAAAAATCAAGCTGAGATTAAAGATAATAGAATTTACTTAGGTTTCTAATACTGATTACACAATAAAAAAAGCCACTTTTAAAAAGTGGCTTTTTTTATTTCTTATATTGTC
>CAZVQI010000247.1:0-2814 GCA_964629155.1 uncultured Flavobacterium sp. | reverse complement strand
AGATTCGTCCACGAGTGCCATGCCACCAGGCGAGCGCCGCAGCTTCTTCGACGCGCTTGAGTGGTTCGGCGGGCGCACTCGCGCAGATCGGACTGGGCCTCGCCTCGCGCGGGAGGGGTTCCCCGATGCGGAGCGTTTCGCCCTCGACGTCGACCTCTGGCATTCGGGTGGCCAGTCCGTCGCCACGATCATCAACGAGATCCGGTCCCTGTGCTCACGGCACGGAGGCCGGTACGTGGACGACCTCCGCACGGCCAGCCTGATCCTCGCCCGCATCGAGGCCACTCGCCCCTTGGCGGAGGCGTTGCTCGACCTGGACGTTGTGGCCCAGGTCAACCTGCCGCCTGTGCTCTCACCCGCCTATTCTCAGATCTTCGCCGATGTCGAAGCGCTGCCCGACGAGCAGGCCCCGACCGGGTCCGAACCGCGCGTGGGCGTGTTGGACAGCGGGGTGCTCGCGGCACATCCGCTACTGCGCGGATGGGTGCTCGACGAAGTCGACTTCGGAACCGGCGAAGGCACCGTCACCGATCAGCATGGGCACGGCACGCAGGTTGCCGGGCTGATCGTCTACGGCGACGTTCACCACTGCCTCGCGAGTCGCACCTGGTCGCCTCGAGTGCTGGTGGCGAGCGGAAAGGTCTTGCTCCGTGGGACCGACGGACGCCCGGTGTTTCCCGCCGACCACCGCCCCGAGAAGCTCGTCGAGGACGCGATCAAGCATCTTCACGAGCATCAGGGGTGCCGGGTCTTCAATCTGTCGCTTGGGAATGCCGACGACGTCTACGACGGAGGCCGGCAGTTCGGCTGGGCCGAGCTGCTCGACCAACTCGCCCGCGAGCTCGATGTCGTCATCGTGGTCAGCGCTGGGAACATCGACCACCCTCCGCTTCCATCACCCGCATCTGGTCGAGAGGCGCTGCAGGCCGCGGTTCGGGACGCCCGATTGAGCACCGCGACTTCGCGGATCTGCAGCCCAGGCACTGCCTCGCTCGCGGTCACCGTGGGAGCCCTCGCTCGGTCCGATGCGCCTCACACGAACGGGGCCGTGGCGGCTGCCCCAGTGGGCGCTCCAGCCCCGTTCTCCCGCGTCGGTCCAGGCTACGAGGCGAAGGATAGCCAGCGAGCCGTCAAGCCCGACCTGGTGGCGTACGGCGGCAACTTCGGTCTCCGCACCTTCGCCGGAGGCGCTCCCCGCTGGATGAGCGACTACGGGCTGGGTGAGCCGACGACGGGCCTGCCTCGCGACGCAGGTCGATACCTCACTTCCGTGGCCGGGACCTCGTTCGCCGCGCCGCACGTGGCGCACGCAGCGGCGCTCGCCATGGAAGCGTCAACGCTCTCGCTTGGGGCCGACGCCTCCGCGAATGCCGTGCGAGCCCTCCTCGGCGCGTGCTCGGTGATCCCCGAGTGTCCACGCGAGTGGCTCCTGGACCCCGACGGCAAAGAGACGTGGGACAAGCTCAGGCTCGTCGGCTACGGGGCCCTCGATGTCGCCCAAGTCGAGCGCTCCCTGCAGCATGGTGCAGTCCTCATGGCAGAGGACGCCGTTGCCGAAGACAACTGGCACGTCTACTCCGTGAAGGTCCCGCCGGCGTTCTTCGAGGGCCGCGGGCGTCGCGGCATCGTTGTCTCCGTGGCCTACGACCCGCCGGTCCGGGCTTCGAGGAAGGACTACCTCGCGCGCACGATGTGGGTCGAGGTTCTCAAGGGGATCTCGGCCACAGAGATCGCGGCGTTCCGAGGTCGACGTTCCGGGCCCGACAAGGCGCCGACGCTACCCACGAAGAACGTGTTGGACATGAGACCGGCCAAGGGCGACGTGGTCTGGTCGACGTTGCAGGTCCGGCGGGCCGAGTGGACCCGCGCACCGCGTCTCCCTCTCCTCGATGGTGAGAGCGACCCGAGCATTCACATCCTGGTTGGTTGCCAGCAGCGCTTTTCGCACGGCGAGGGACCGGACCAGTGGTACGGGCTCGCGACGCGCTTCTGGCACGAAGACACGACCGTAGAGATCCACCAGCAGCTTCAGCTCCAAAACCGAGTTCGACCACGCGTTTCGGTGCGTGCGCGCGTTCGGCAGCGAGGCTAGCCAGAGTCCGGAGAAGAGCCGATGCCCACCCAGAAGGAACTCGCTGAGCAGCACGCCGCCCGGCTTCGGAAGTCGCTGTTGCTCCAAGAGGCGGCGCCGTCGGTGAAGCTCGCTCATCACGCCGAGCCTCTTCACGAAGCGATTCGTGGTGTCGTCGAAGCCGTCGATGGCTTGACATGGTCGAGCACCGGTCAGCCGCTCTCCGACGAAGAAAAGTACGAACTCTTCGGGCTCATCGCCGCCGAGCTGGGTCTGGACGGACGCCGCTGGGGAATGCTCAAGGAGGGCTCGATAGCCAAGGCCCTCTCGTTCGAGCAGACACTGGCGCTCATGCTCAAGCAGGTCACCTATGAGTAGTAGGAAGTTCGAGACCGTTGCCGGCGCTTCCAAGGTCGAATGCTCGATCGACTTCGTGCTCGTGGTCGCCGTGCCCGTTGAACGGGACGCCGTTCTGGCGCTGCTGGATCCAGTCGACGATGGCGGAGCCGTTCTGAAGGTGTTCGAGGGGGAGACAGTCTACTACGTCGGTCGACTCGGCCTCTATACCTGCGCACTCGTCATGTGCCAGATGGGATCCACGGGCCGTGACAGCTCCATCCTCGCGACCAGCACAGCCATCGAGACCTGGAAGCCTGCTGGCGGCGTGGTCATGCCCGGCATCGCGTTCGGTCGCCACGCTCCGCCGCCGGATAGCGAACCACGCGCGGACGCGAAGCAGCTCC
>CAZVQI010000246.1:0-2833 GCA_964629155.1 uncultured Flavobacterium sp. | reverse complement strand
TATCCTGCACCGGTATCTATCAAACTCCAACAATCAGGTAAAGTAGGGTTTGTAGAACTTCCCGTAGCAACATCTTCAAAACCTTCAAAAAAACCTTCTGTTGTCGGTTCACATTCTGTTGTAAATGTATAAGGGCCTGCCCATGGACTTACATCATCACCACAATTTTGGCGAACATAAAAATCATACGAAGTATTAGCTTCCAGCCCTGCCAAAGTATAAGGATTCCCTACTTCTGTTACTATTGTCCCCGTACCTTGTTCAAAGCCACTTAATCCCCACTCAATATCAAATAAAGAACCTAAGCTTAACCAAGTAAGTTCTGCTGAATCTGAAGTAATGTTTGTAGCATCCATCGAAACAGTCGAAATATCAGCACAAGCAGGTATTTCTTCGTAAGAAATTGAATCTATGTAAATATATCTTGCCTTAGTAACTAAATCATGACGAAAACCAAAGAAGTCATCCGTTCCTGCAGGTAATTCTACTATATATTCTGTATAAGTAGTTGTTAATGGAATAGATTGTATTACGGTAAAAGAAGTTTCATCATTATAGTCACTTAAGGTTCCTACATCTATGGTTGTTGCAGGAGATGTTGAGACTGTTGTACGAGCCCAAAACCTTACTCTCATGGTTCCGTTACCTAAATCATTTGTCAACGGAGACACCAAAATGTAAGTTCCGGTATCTGTAGATGTACCATTATACATATAAAAATTTCTTATCCCCTCTTGTGGAGTAGTAGCATTTGTATAACCATATCCTGCACCGGTATCTATCAAACTCCAACAATTAGGTAAAGTAGGGTTTGTTGAACTTCCTGTAGGAACATCTTCAAAGCCTTCAAAAAAACCGGCAGTTGTCACTCCACAAGCGGTTGTAAAATTAAAAGGACCTGTCCAAGGACTTACATCATCACCGCAATTCTGACGAACATAAAAATCATATGAAGTATTAGCTTCTAAACCTGTCAAACTATAAGGGTTATCTACTTCTGTTACTATTGTTCCGGTACCTTGTACAAAACCACTTAACCCCCACTCGATATCAAACAAAGAATCTACCCCTTGCCAAGAAAGATTTGCTGAATTGTCTGTAAGATTAGAAGCGTTTAAAGTGATTAATGGAATATCAGCACAAGCAGGTATCTCTTCATAAGAAATTGAATCTATGTAAATATATCTTGCCTTAGTAACTAAATCATGACGAAACCCGAAATAATCATCCGTAGTTACAGGTAATTCTACCACATATTCTGTATAAACATTTGTTAGCGGTATGGATTGTACTACTGTGAAAGTATTTTCATCCGTAGGGTTGCTTAATGTTCCAAAGTCTATTGTAGTAGCAGGAGCTGCTGTCGCCGTTGTCCTTGCCCAAAATTTTACCCTCATCGTTCCATTCCCCAAATTATCAGTTAGCGGAGAAACTAAAATATAAGTTCCGGTATCTGTAGATGTACCATTATACATATAAAAATTTCTTATCCCCTCTTGTGGAGTAGTAGCATTTGTATAACCATATCCTGCACCGGTATCTATCAAACTCCAACAATTAGGTAAAGTAGGGTTTGTTGAACTTCCTGTAGGAATACCTTCGAAACCCTCAAAAAAAGCAGATGTTAATGCACCACAAGCTGTTGTAAAAGAAGCACCTATCAAAAAACTATACCCATCATCTTCACCACAATCTCGACGAATATAATATTGATAAGTAGTTTGTGCCTCTAAATTCGTAAAAGTATAAGGACTCCCGGTAATACCTGTAATTAAAGTTCCTGTTCCGGGTGTAAAGCCTATTGGCCCATATTCTATTTCAAACAACGTTCCGTCACTTGTCCATGATAATTCAACTGAAGTATCAGTAACATTATTAATAGACAATTCTGTCGGGATAGGACAAGTTATGGTTTCAGAAGATTGAATAGTGAATTGCACCAAAGGTCTATTATCATTTATCAGAAATTCTAAAGCTTCAAGACTGGTAGACCCAACCCTACTAGCGTTAGCTAAAGTGTTTGTAGAACGACCCCATGAAATATCTCCTGTTGGAGTACTTGGTCGATACCATTCTACAAGTACAGCAACATTATCTATTCCGTTCCATTCAAAAGGAGTTGTAAAACTTACCTCCTTCCAGCCTGTACCTGTTGGAATACTATAAGTTGATGAGGTAAACACCTCTGTAGCTCCTATAATCTCAGTGTCCCATTCAGGAATATATGTCCATTGTTCCTGTGTAACATGCTTTAAATAAATCTTAATATAAGCATCCCCGAAAGTATATTCTCCTACTCCACTTTTATCCCAAGCTAAACTGGTAATACTACCGGGCATACCTCCTGCCATTAAAATTTCAAAAGAAGTATATAACGATATAGTTCTTGAGTATTTGTTGGCTGTTGTACTCGTAGATAACAACACATTCGTTGAACCTGCTCCGGTATAAGTTCCTAATGAAACTACTTCAGTTGTTTGGGAAAAAGATTCTGTCCCTATTAAAAATACTGCACAAAACGTTAGCCAATTTAGCCATCGTTTTGTTCCTCCTTTTTGATTCTTGAAAGAATCCAATGTAAATCTGTTCATAATTTGGTTGGTTTGATTTGTTATAATTTAATTCTAATTCAGTTAAAAATCAGTATTAATCTCTAACAAATATATCATTATTTTAAAAATAATTGACTCAAAATCTATCGTTTAACATTTTTTCAACCCTAAAAATCATCAATAAAATAAACTTTCATTAAACAAACAATAATAAAAAACCGCCTCAAAATTGAGGCGGTTTCCAAAATCATTTATTATTTAAAGATTACTGTTTAACTACT
>CAZVQI010000245.1:0-2851 GCA_964629155.1 uncultured Flavobacterium sp. | reverse complement strand
ACATGTCTTTAAAACAAAAAACCATATCAGGCCTATTCTGGACCTTTGGCGAGCAATTTGCGAGTACAGGGATCGGGTTTATTGTTTCTGTCATATTGGCGCGGATTCTTCTTCCGGAGGAATTTGGCTTAATCGCGATGATCATGGTATTTATCGGAATTGGTAATAGCTTGGTAGATTCGGGGATGACTTCCTCCCTTATCCGTACAATCAATCCCGATCAGCGGGATTACTCCACAGTGTTTTTCATCAACATCATCGTCAGTTTCTTAGTCTATGGCACCATTTACCTCAGCGCACCGGCTATAGCGGCTTTTTATGAGCAACCCATTCTGGTGGATCTCGTTCGGGTTTATGCGGTGATTATTGTGATCCAGTCCTTTGTGACCGTACAGATTACCCGGATGACCAAGGAGATGAATTTTCGCATCCAGATGATCATCCAGATCCCATCGATCATTATAGGAGGTATCGTTGGAATTGTCCTGGCTTTACGAGGCTGGGGGGTCTGGTCCCTGGTGTACATGGCCCTGGTGCGCACGTTGATATCGACCATTCAATATTGGTTCTATACCGGATGGAGACCGGATTGGGTGATTGATCGGCAACGGCTGTGGGAACATTTCAATTTTGGGTATAAGCTGACGCTCGCTGGAATTCTAAATACGATTTTTGTAAATGCCTACAACATTGTGATAGGTAAGTTTTTCTCTGCTACTCAAGTTGGGTTTTATTCAAAAGCGGATAGACTGCGAATGTTTCCAGTGAAAACATTATCAAGTGCTTTAAAGAAAGTTACGTACCCTTTGTTTTCGGAAATGCAAAATGATAACGACAAACTTCGAATGGTATATCGTAAAGTTATGATGCAATCGATGTTCATAATAACCCCAGTCTTATCCTATGCGTTTATTTCCGCAGAACCGTTATTTCGATTTTTTCTTACAGAAAAATGGTTACCTGCAGTTCCCTATTTTAGGATTTTATGCTTCGTAGGGTTATTACACATAATTCAATCATACAATCTAAATATACTTAATGTAAAAGGCCGTAGCGACCTGTTCTTGAAGCTTGAGATCATTAAAAAGTTCATTATCGTAATAGGAATTGCCGTTACAATTCCTTTTGGTATTCTCGGCTTGCTCTATTTTCAAGTTGTAAACTCTCTAATATCTTACGGGATTAATTCTTATTACAGCGGTTTATTTATAAATTATCCCGCCTTAAGTCAAATAAGAGACATATTACCAGTTATTCTTATGGGAATAATACCCGCTTTATTTGTATATTTTATAATTTATCATTTATTATCAGGTGATGGTTGGTCAGACATATTTCAATTGCTCATTACCTGTGTTGTGTATTTTACTGGATATTTTGGATTAAACGATTTGATAAAAACGAACACATATTTAGATTTAAAATCCATTCTCTTAACAAGGCAAATACATAAGGATTGAACTTCCCAAATTACATCAAGAACAACAAATGAGCATTATGACTAACTCGGTAAATAAGAAAATAAAAGCTGTGCTACGGAAATTCAAAGAATATGTAATTTACCCCCAAATTGTTAAAGGCAAGCAAAAAATATTTATCGTAGGAAGAAATAAAACTGGAACAACATCATTAACTCAAGAATTTATAGAACAAGGATTCATAGTCGGGAATGAGAAAATGGCCCAAAAACTGCTAAGAGATCCCTATTACAGGGATGATTTTGAGCCCATAGTTAAATTTTGTTATACTGCTCAAGTTTTTCAGGATGTCCCCTTTTCATGGCCAAACACCTATATTCATTTAGATAAAGCATTCCCAAATAGCAAATTTATTCTCTCAATTCGTGATCCAGAGCAATGGTATAACTCCATGGTAAATCATATGGCAAGGAGGATAACAAATAGTAATCGAATACCAACGGTAAAAGAGTTGAAAGAATTCAGAGATGGATATTATTGGAAATCTATGGTGAAAAATCAATTTGCACCATTAGAAGAACCTTTCAATAAAGAAGCTCAGATTAAAAGTTTTAATGCATATAATCGTACTATAATAGAGTATTTTGAGAATACGGGAAAACTACTAGTTCTTGATGTATCTGAAGTAAATGATTACTCAAGATTTTGTAATTTTATCGGGATACATCAGATAAAGGATTCTTTTCCATGGAAGAATAGAGGTGTTTATGAAACTACTTAATAATTTAACTTGGGTAAATCATTAAAAACTTGTTCATGCTTGAAGCAATAATGAGCTTTCTGATTAATAATTATGATGGAACTCGAACAAAAATCATACAATTCATAAACAATGATACCAGTCACTAAACCATTTCTCCCTGACAAGGACATGTATAAGCATTACATCGATCAGATTTTTCAGCGCAATTGGCTAACCAATAACGGTCCCCTGGTCAACGATCTCGAGTTGAAGATAAAGAAGCACCAGGGACTTAAACATCTGATCTATGTGAGTAATGGAACCATTGCGCTCCAATTGGCGATTAAGGCACTGGGACTTAAAGGGGAAATCATCACCACCCCATTTTCATTTATAGCCACGACGAGCAGCATCGTGTGGGAGGGGTGCCAACCGGTCTTCGTAGACATTGACCAGGAAACCCTGAATATCGACCCAACCTTGATCGAAGCCGCTATCACCGACCGCACCACCGCTATACTCGCTACGCACGTTTATGGAAATCCTTGTAATATTGAAGCAATTCAGGAGGTAGCCGATCGGCACAACCTAAAAGTCATCTACGATGCGGCGCATTGCTATGGTGTGAAGTACAAAGGAAAATCGATATTTGAGTACGGCGATATTTCGACCTGTAGTTTTCATGCCACCA
>CAZVQI010000244.1:0-2870 GCA_964629155.1 uncultured Flavobacterium sp. | reverse complement strand
TGCACGACGTCGATGTCGTGGAGCGAGAACAGCAGTTCCAGCGCGGTGCCGACGGAAGGGTTGTCGTCGATGACCAGGACGGTGGGCATGGGGTCGCGGGTGGTGGCCAGTCGCTATCCTAGCGATTGTCGGTGGCGCGGTGTCCGTAGCTGAGTACGCGGGTGACGGTCCAGAGCCCCTCGTGCAGGCGCCAGACCATGGTGAACTCCGCCTCGCCGTCGCAGGCGCCGGTGGCCGCGTCGCAGAAGCGGTGCCGGCCCTGCGAGATCGCCCCGAACCCGGCCACCGGATGCACCTGCAGGCTGCCCTCGACCAGCTGCCGGGTGTAGCGCCCGCAGGCATGGCGCCGGGTGTTGTCGAGCATCGCTTCCCGGGTCCAGGTCACGCCGCCGGTGTCGTGGTAGAACTCCACCGCCGGATCGAACGCGGCCGCGTGGCGCGCCAGCTGGGCCGGGTCGTCGCAGCGGTTGAAGGCGTCGAACAGTTCGGCGTCGAGCGCGGCGACGGTGGCGTGCAGGGCGGCATCGGCGCGCGCGGCGCCGGGCGCGGCGCAGGCGGCCAGCGCCAGCAGCAGCGCCCACGCGGCGCGTCCGGCCATGAGCAGTTGCGGTCCCATGGCCGGCGCCTCAGACGCTGCGGGTCGCGATCGCCGGCGGCACGGAGGCCGCGCGCCGCGCCGGTCCGAACACCGCCAGCTGGCCGAGCAGCCACAGCGCCAGCGCGCCGACCGGCAGGTAGGCCAGCGGCAGCCGCTCGAGCTCGTAGCGTTCCATCAGCACCTGGTTGATGCCGAAGGCGGCCAGCATGCCGATGGCGATGCCGATCGTGGCGAGCAGGAAGTTCTCGGTCTGGAAGTAGCGCATCACCTGGGCGCGGGTGGCGCCGAGCGCGCGGCGCACGCCGATCTGCTTGGTGCGCTGCTGGACCCAGAAGCTGGCCAGGCCGACGATGCCCAGCGCGGTGATCAGCAGCAGGCCGATGCAGACGATCGCCAGCAGCCACGCCATCGACCGCTGCTGCTGGAAGAACTCGTCGCGCATCGCCTCCACCGTCATGGTGTTGTCCTCGAGCACGATCCGCGGCGGTCCATTGCCGCGCAGCGTTTCCACCGCGGCCTTGAGCACCTCGTCGCGGCGCTCGGGCGACGTGCGCAGGACGTAGTTCCCGCCGACCCCGTAGTGGGTGCGGACCGGGAACACCATGCTGTACTCGCGCGCGGTCGGGCCACCCAGCATGTTGGGACGCACCAGGTGCTCGACCACGCCGATCACGCGGATGCCGCCGTCGCCCCAGCTGTAGAACGTCTTGCCGATCGCGTCCTCGCCCGGGAACAGGCGCTCGGCCATCGTGCGGGTGATGATCGCGCCGGGGATCGTGACCTCCCCGGTCAGGCGCTGCAGGGCCTCGAACTCGAGGTACTCGTCGGGATTGAAGTCGCGGCCGGCGACCAGCTTCAGGCCCAGTGACTCGAGGAACTGGTCCTCGGCCATGTACACCGTGGCGTTGAGCGTGGCCTGCTGCTGGTCGGCGCTCAGCCGGACGCTGCTGTTCCAGGACGAGTTCACGAACGGCACCTGGTTGATCACCGTGGCGTGGGTGACGCCGGGGATGGCGCGCAGCGCGGCGAGGTCGGCGCGGGTCTGGGCCTCGGCGTTGGGATCGTTGCCGATGCCGGTGATCTGCACCCGGACCAGCTCGTTCTCGGCCAGGCCGCTCACTTCGTTGAGCTGGGCCAGGCGCTGGCCGATGAGGAACATCGCGTTGCAGATGATCGCGCAGGTCAGCGCGATCTCGAGCACGATCAGCGCCGCCGCGGTCTTGTGGCGCATCAGCGTGGACAGGATGGGGCGGAATTCCATGGCGTTTCTCCGCAAGACGGGGCCGGGAGGGACTACTGCGACTTGAGCTGGAGCGCGGGGCTCACCTGCACGGCCCGCCACGCGGGCAGCATGCCGGCCAGCAGGCTGGCGGCGATGGCGATGGCGAAGGTGGCCACCAGCATCCCCAGGTCCAGGCGCGCCAGTTCGGCGTAGCCGACCGGCTGCTGGCGCACGCCCCACAGCCCGAGCAGTGCGAGGCCGAGGCCGAGCACGCCCCCCGCCAGGCCGACCACGCCGGCCTCGACCAGGAACTGCTTGAAGATCTCGAGCCTGGAAGCGCCGAGCGCGCGGCGCACGCCGATCTCGCTGCTGCGCCGCAGGAACTTGGCCAGCAGCAGGCCGACGGTGTTGAGCAGGCACACCAGCAGGAAACCGACGCCGAGCCAGAGCTGCATCACCACGTCGCCCGGCACCACCCGGTTGAACTCCAGCAGCTCCATCACGTTGCGCATGCGCACGTTGGTCGGCCGCTCGAAACGCCCGGCCGCGCGCTGCAGCTCGGAGTAGTTCTCCAGGTAGGCGCGGTAGTCGCCCGCCTTCGACGGAGAATCGAGCTCCACCCAGTACTGGATCCAGGTGCACGGCGCGTTGAGGCTGGTCTGGTCGCCGTTGGAGTCGCCCCAGCAGTCCATGCTGCCATTGCGGCCCATCTGCAGCGCCACCGCGGTCGAGATCGGCAGGAAGATCTCGTCGCGCTGCCCGTAGCTGTCCAGGGTCATGTCGTAGAAGCGCGGCGACGGCTGCCACTCGTCGAGGACGCCGACCACCGAGAAATCGGCCTGGTCCAGGCGCACCGTGCGCCCGACCGGGTTGGCCTCGCCGAACAGGCGCCGGGCCATCTCGCGCGAGAGCACCGCGACCCGGGCCTGGGCCTCGTCGTCGCCGCCCGACCAGCCGCCGCCGTGCAGGAACGGCGTGTCGAACCTGGGGAAGAAGTCGGCGCTGGTGTAGCGCGCCACGGTCATGAACGCAGGCACGTCCTGCCGCTCC
>CAZVQI010000243.1:0-2872 GCA_964629155.1 uncultured Flavobacterium sp. | reverse complement strand
AGGTGAGCGTCCCCGCCGCACGCTCCCTCGCCGCGCGACTGGGCCGCCTGCACGGAACCGCGTTGCCGCCGGCGCTCGCGGCGTCGGGCCTGGAATGCCTGTTCCCGGGACCAGCGCAGATCGCCGGCGCCGACCTGTCCGGCCTCGGCGTGCCGGACGCACGCGCCCGCACCATCCGCGCGATCGCGCGCGCGCTGCTCGACGGCCAGGTCGATTTCAGCGCGGCCCGCACGCTGGAGGACTTCGTCGGGACCTGGACCTCGCTGCCCGGCATCGGTCCCTGGACCGCGCACTACATCGCCATGCGCGCGCTCGGCCACCCCGACGCGTTCCCCGCCGGCGACCTGGTGCTGCAACGCCAGCTGCCCGCCGGCGACGACGTGCCTGCATCGCCCGCCGCGCGCGCGGCCGCGCTGGAACGGCGCTCGGGGGCGTGGCGGCCGTGGCGCGCCTACGCCGTCATCCACGCCTGGCGCGAAGCAGGCCTCGCCCCCGCGCAGCCGCAGCCGCAGCCGCGGCGCGTAGCCCGCCACAGGAGGAAAGCCGCGTGAACGTCCTCACCACCATCATCGACAGCCCGGTCGGCCCGCTGTCCATCGCCGCCGACGACACCGCCCTGCGCGCGATCGAGTTCCAGCGCAACCGCCATCCCGTGCGCCGCGGCGACGACTGGCGCGAAGGCGACAGCCCGCTGCTGCGGCGCGCGCGCCGGCAGCTGGAGGAGTATTTCGCCGGACGCAGGCGCGTCTTCGAGCTGCCGCTCGCGCCACGGGGCACCGCGTTCCAGTGCGCCGTGTGGAACGCGCTGGCCACGATTCCGTACGGCGCGACGATCAGTTACGCCGAGCTGGCCTCGCGGGCCGGACGCCCCGCCGCGGTGCGCGCGGTCGGCGCCGCCAACGGCCGCAACCCGCTGCCGATCGTGCTGCCCTGCCATCGCGTGATCGGGGCCGACGGCTCGCTCACCGGCTTCGGTGGTGGTCTGCCGACCAAACAGTACCTGCTCAAGCTCGAAGGCGCGCTGCCGGAGGCGTTCGACCTGTTCCCGATGGCGGTCGCCTGACCGGCCTCCGGGCCGGGCCGCCTACGCCGCCTGGGTCAGCCGACCCGCGATCGCCCGGCGCAGCGGCGGCAGCCGGTTGACGGTACCCAGGATCGCCGCGCGCAGGCCGCGCACGGGCATGCGGTCGTCGGTGAACACCCGCACGACCAGGCGCGTGCCGGCGTACATCGGCCAGGCCGCGGCGCGGTGGCGGCGGTCGTAGCGCGCCAGGACCTCGGCGGCGCCGATGTCCGCGCCCCTGCGATGGGCCTCCAGGACGACCTCGGCCAGCGTCGCCTGGCCCTGCAGGCCGAGGTTGAAGCCGTGCGCGGTGACCGGATGCATGCCGACCGCGGCGTCGCCCACCAGCGCCGCACCGGGTACGCAGAAGCGGTCGGCGAATACCGACACCAGCGGATACACGTGGCGCGTCCCCTGCGCCCGGATCGCGCCGACCTCGCCGCGGAAGCGCCGCTCCATCTCCGCGCCGAACGCCGCGTCGTCCATCGCCACGATCCGCGCCATCTCGGCGGGCGGAAGCGTGAGCACCACCGAGGCGCGGTCGCCGTTGAGCGGCAGCAGCGCAAGCGTCTGTCCGTAGCCGAACCACTCCCAGGCCACGTGCCGGTGCGGCCGTTCGATGGCGACCCTGGCGACCAGCATCTGCCGGCCGTGGTCGCGCGAGCGCGCGCCGATCCCCAGCATCCGCCGCACCTGCGAGAAGCGGCTGTCGGCCGCGACCAGCAGGCGCGCCTGCACGGTGCCGCCGTCCTCGAGCGCCAGCCCCATCCCGCCGGACTGGCGCGAAACGCCGGCCACGCCCCGCCCGGCCAGCAGCTGCACGCCCGGCTGCGTCGCGACCAGGTCGTACGCAGCGCGGCGGATCAGGTGGTTGGGCACCAGCCAGCCGAGCTGGCCACTGCGTCCGTCGGCCGCGCTGACGTCCAGCCCGGCGGCGGCCTCGCCGTTGCTCACCCGCGCATCGCGCAGCACCGACACCTCGTCCGGATCGAAGCGCTGCCACAGGCCGAGCCGCTCGAGGATCGCGCGCGAGGCATGGGTCAGGGCGATCTCGCGGCCGTCGAAGGCGGGTCCGGCGATCGCTTCGGGCGGCTGCCGCTCGACCACCGCCACCGACAGCCCGCTGCCCGCCAGCGAGCGGGCGAAGCAGAGCCCGGCGGGCCCCGCGCCGACGATCGCGACATCCACCTTCATGCACCCACCTCCACTTGCCCGCGACGGCGGAAGGGTCGCCCGCCGGCCGTGGGTGCCGCATTGATCCAGGTCAGGCGCGCATCGCCGCGCCGCCCCTCAGTCCCGCAACAGCGTCTGCACCGTCGCCGCGTAGCGCGCCGCGATTTCGCCGCGCCGCGGATGCCGGCCGTCCGCGACCACCTGCCGGCCGGCCACGTGCACGTCGCGCACCATCGGCACATTGCCGGCGAAGCTCCAGCGTTCGGCCACGTCGCCGGCATGCGCGGCGGCCAGTGCGGGCGCGTCCGCGTCGAGCACGACCAGGTCCCCTTCGAGGCGGTCGAAGCCGGTCGCCTGCGCGCGGCTGGCCAGCACGCCGCGCAGCAGGGTCGTGCCCACGCCCGGCGAATCCGGCGCCACCGCGATGTTGCGCCGGCGCGTCGCCAGCCGCTGGCCGTATTCCAGCCAGCGCAGTTCCTCGACCGGCGACACGGACACGTGCGAGTCCGAGCCGATGCCCCAGGCCCCGCCCGCGTCGAGGTATTCGCGCAGCCGGAACAGCCCGTCGCCGAGGTTCGCCTCCGTGGTCGGGCAGATCGCCACGGTGGCGCCGGCTACTGCTATGTTGCGAACTTC
>CAZVQI010000242.1:0-2893 GCA_964629155.1 uncultured Flavobacterium sp. | reverse complement strand
AGAATAAAACCAGAACAAAATTTAACAATACAAACCTAAATCGCTGAAAATGAGATCCAAAGACACCAACAATCCCGATGCCTATTCCCTACCTGATGAGGAGGATCAACGATCCCCGTTAATGCATATGTTGAGAATTCCCGTCTTGGTAGCAGCCCTGGGATATCTCGTGGATATGTACGATTTGTTTTTATTTAGTATTGTCCGGGTCGATAGTTTATCCGAACTGGGATTGAGCGGGGACCAATTGCTCGAAAATGGGGTTACTCTGCTCAATCTTCAAATGGCTGGATTGCTGATTGGCGGTTTGTTTTGGGGAATCCTGGGTGACAAAAAAGGGCGGTTGTCGGTTTTGTTTGGGTCGATTTTGATTTATTCTCTGGCGAACATAGCAAACGGCTTTGTTCAAACCTTTGAACAGTATGCCTGGTTACGGTTCATAGCAGGAGTTGGATTAGCGGGTGAACTGGGTGCAGGGATTACCCTTGTCAGCGAGATTTTGCCCAAAAAGATTCGGGGATACGGAACCACATTGGTGGCTACCATGGGTGTGCTGGGCGCAATTTTAGCCTACGTCATTGCCGAAATTTTTGATTGGAGAGCTTCCTACTGGATTGGTGGAGTTCTTGGATTGTTATTGCTGATCATGAGAATTCGGGTCTTTGAATCCGGGCTTTTCAAAAAATCGATTAGCAAAAAGGTACAGCGCGGCAATGTTATGATGTTGTTCAATAATCGGGAACGGTTTTTAAGGTATTTGAAAAGCATAGTGATCGGATTCCCGATCTGGTTTGTCGTAGGAGTTTTAATTACCTTCTCTCCGGAACTAGCCAAAGCCATTGGGGTCATCGAACCCATCGAGGCTGGTGTAGCTGTTTTGTTATCCTTTGCTGCTCAGGCGGTAGGAAATGTAGTCAGCGGCGTGCTGAGCCAGTACACGCAGAGCAGGCGTAAAATCATCGGACTGTTTATCATACTCTCCTTTTTCTTTACAGCACTGTATTTGCTTTTGCCCACGACGTCTGTTACCGGATTCTATATCCTGTGCATCCTCCTCGGCTTTAGCAACGGATACTGGACGCTGTTTATCACGGTAGCAGCCGAGTTGTTTGGAACCAATCTCCGGGCGACGGTGGCGACCACGGTGCCCAATTTTGTAAGGGGTGCGGTCATTCCGATTACGACCCTGTTCCTGCTGATGCGCTCTGGTGTAGGTATTATTTACAGTGCGTTGATCGTGGGAGCGGTGACGACAATATTGGCCTTATGGGCTTTGAGGACATTACCGGAGACTTTCCATAAGGACCTGGATTATTACGAATAAATAATGGTTCGGGGGTGTTCACTGCACCTTATCAATGCAATGCAATCGGATAGGGCACATGTGAATGAGCACTAGCGGGCATTTGGTTCGTGATAGGTATGGCGTGGTTATTTTTTATCCTTTGGAAGAAGCTAGACCGCGAATATCATACGGGTACACCATGGGTATAGCCCCAGGGGCAAAGGCGGGTAAAGACCGGGAATATATTCGATTGGAGGTTGATGGTGGTCATGAATTTCCGATCCAATCCTCTTATTTCCAATAGAAATCAGTATTTTTGGTAAATACACACACTTACTAAGTAACATGATGAAAAACGTAACTGCAGCTCTCATTTTATTCGTCCTATTGACATTTGTTCCAGTTCATCTGCACGCCCAGGATTTCTCAGGGGCCGAGAAACTGGGTTGGAAAATCGGATCACAAGCGTATACTTTTCGCCTATTCACCCTGGAAGAAACCCTGGACAAACTCAACGACCTGGGTCTGAAATACGTCGAATTGTATGGAAATCAAAAAATTGGGGCAGGTATAGAGGGCGAAACCAGCTATAAAATGAGTGCTGAGCGACGGCAAGAACTCAAAGATTTGTTGAAATCCAAAGGAATTACGCCGGTTGCATTTGGGGTGTCCTCGGGTTCAAACGAAACGGAATGGAGGCAATTATTTGAATTTGCGAAAGATATGGGAATCGGAATCCTCACATCCGAACCTGTGTACAACGATCTCGATTTGGTGGAATCTCTATGTAAAGAATACAACATTAAAGTAGCGATCCACAATCACCCAATTCCGTCCAGGTTCTGGCATCCGGATATTATTATGAATCTACTCGACGGACGCAGTGAATTAATTGGGGTTTGTGCGGATATCGGGCACTGGGTGCGCTCAGGACTCGATCCGGTGGAATGTCTCCGAAAGGTAGAAGGACGGTTGATCAGTTTTCACTTCAAAGACCTCAATGAATTTGGAGTTCGTGGTGCACATGATGTTCATTGGGGCACCGGACTGGGCAACATCTCTGGCGTGATGAATGAAATGAAGCGACAGGGTTTTGAAGGCCCGATTTCAGTGGAATATGAACACAACTGGGACAATAACGTGCCGGATGTTCGGGTGAGCATCGAATATTTTGCGCGGGTGGCGAATGCTCTGGCAGATCGGTAAAGGTGCTTTTCCCAACTCTTTTAATCCAGTGATCAGAATTGAATCGGGAACGAGGCAGAATAACCTGATAAATCACATTTTTTACAATAAAGAACATCAGCCCCAAACGTAAAGGGAGCTGTGCTCATTTCACCCAAACGAACCATTCATTGGATTCCATTCGCGCCAGCGATGAGGATACCAAAGAATGGTTCTCAAACGTTCTCTTCGCCCCGATTGTGAGACTTTTTGCGTGTTTTAATTTAGAAGAATCCTACGCCTTCTTCCTCACCATGCAGCTAACGAACGTCAGCCCCTAACGGCCGTGGGACCCCAAACGTTCTCTTCGCCCCAGCGACGAGAACATTAGTAGTTCGCCTGATCATGCTCCCGCAGCGTGGCATCCTGGATCTCATCCTGACT
>CAZVQI010000241.1:0-2929 GCA_964629155.1 uncultured Flavobacterium sp. | reverse complement strand
TTTTGGCTCAGTTTGTTATTGGGCTATATAACACTAGAGACGAACAGTCCTACATGGAGCTTTTTGAGTGGAGGGATAGGCTATGAACTGGCTCTCTTGTTTAACAGCCTTATGGGATGGGGCACTTACTTGTTCCTGATTTTTGCATTATTGGTCTTCGTCATTTATTATTTCAATATCACTTCGATTTTCACTTCACAAACTAGTGCTGAAGAAACAAATACTGATCTGGACACCCAACCTGACGAACCAAAAACAAATGCAGTGGGAGAAGGACCATTTGTAAGTAATAGTCTGATAGAGGCAGCCCTTGACAATGAAAAGCAAGAGGAGGAAGAAGACACAAGCTCATGGACCATCCGTGAAAAGAAAGCACCAGCCCAGCAAAAAGACGTACAACCTCTTCCGTTGGACATTGAGGGCATTGTACCCACCTCTGATCCTGTAGCCCAAGAAGGAGTGGAGGAGGAAGAGGGGTTAGAGTTGATTGTAAATGATGAAATAAAAGAAGAAAAGATTGCAGGTGAAATGGAAAACTATGACCCTACGCTAGATCTTGCTTCTTATCAATACCCTTCCGTAGAGCTTCTGAATGAATACTCTCCTGGCAAGGTTCAGGTCACCAAAGAAGAGCTTGAGCAGAACAAGGATAAAATTGTTGAAACGCTCATTAATTTTAAGATAGGTATTTCCAGTATAAAAGCCACCATAGGGCCTACTGTCACGCTATATGAAATAGTACCGGATGCAGGGGTGAAAATCTCTAAGATCAAGAACCTGGAAGACGACATTGCATTGAGCCTTGCTGCATTAGGCATTAGGATTATTGCTCCTATCCCTGGAAAAGGCACCATCGGAATAGAAGTCCCCAATAAGAACCGAGAGATGGTATCAATGCGCTCCGTCCTCTCTACTGAAAAGTTCATGAAAAGCGATTTGGAGCTTCCGGTAGTGATGGGAAAAACGATTTCCAACGAAGTGTTTGTTACCGATCTAGCCAAAATGCCTCACCTCTTAATGGCAGGGGCGACAGGGCAGGGAAAATCGGTTGGACTAAATGTGCTGCTGACATCGCTTATATACAAGAAGCACCCTAGCCAGCTAAAGTTCGTCCTGGTAGACCCTAAGAAAGTAGAGCTTACACTATTCAACAAAATAGAAAGGCATTTTTTGGCCAAACTGCCCAATAGTGAAGAAGCGATCATTACCGATACAAAGAAGGTGGTCTATACCCTTAATTCGCTTTGTATTGAAATGGACAACCGATACGATTTGCTCAAAGATGCCGAGTGCCGTAACCTCAAAGAGTATAATGCCAAATTTGTAAGAAGGAGGCTAAATCCGCAAAAAGGGCATCGGTTCTTGCCCTACATCGTTCTCATCATAGATGAGTTGGCCGATCTCATGATGACGGCGGGGAAAGAAGTAGAAACCCCAATTGCTAGACTTGCCCAGCTGGCCAGAGCTATCGGAATCCATCTGGTAGTGGCTACACAGCGCCCTTCAGTAAACGTAATAACAGGTATAATCAAGGCTAACTTCCCAGCGAGACTGTCTTTTAGGGTAACGTCAAAAGTAGATTCGAGAACAATTTTGGATACAGGGGGAGCTGAACAACTTGTGGGCATGGGGGACATGCTTCTTTCTATGGGATCGGAAATCATACGTCTCCAATGTGCATTCGTGGACACGCCAGAAGTGGAGGCCATTTGTGATTTTGTAGGATCCCAAAGAGGCTACGAGTATGCATATCAACTCCCTGAGTATGCCGACGACGAAGATGGAGGCGGCATAGGTGCAGTAGATCTCGGAGAGCGAGACGCCATGTTTGAAGACGCTGCTCGACTTATAGTAACCCATCAGCAAGGCAGCACCTCGCTCATCCAACGTAAACTAAAACTTGGCTACAACCGTGCTGGACGACTAATTGACCAACTGGAGGCCGCAGGAATTGTAGGGCCTTTTGAAGGAAGCAAAGCAAGGGAAGTTTTAATTCAGGATGAATACAGTTTGGAACAGTTATTGAACAGCTTGGAAGATAGAAAATAAACTTAGAATAGGGCTCTTATAGCACTCCCTAAGAAAGACATACTTATAATGAATTATACAGAAATGAAAAAAAGTTTTAGTTTAATAGCCTTCATCTTATTTCTATTTACCCATAATACTTTTGCTCAATACGACGACAAAGCTCGAATGATATTGGATAATATGAGCGATAAATATAAGAGCATCCCTGCATATGAAGCCAGCTTCACGCAAACATTAGAGAATGCTCAGGCGGATATTAATGAGAACTTCTCAGGAAAAATCACAGTAAAAGGGGAAATGTTCAGATTGGACATGGGAGGGCAAGAAATCATCAATAACGGAAAGACTGTCTGGACTTATATACCTGAAGTAAATGAGGTGAACATAGACAATTATAATCCCCAAGATGGTGAGATGACGCCTTCAAAAATATATGCTGCCTATAAAGATGGCTATAAATACATTTATTTGGAGGAAAAGAAAATGGCTGGTAAAGCCTACGATGTTATCGATTTGGTTCCAGAAGACAAAAATGATCCGTTTTTCAAGATCCGACTTACAATAGATCAAAAAGGAAATGTTTTGAAAAGCTGGACAATGTTTGATAAAAGCGGCAACCGCTACATATATGACATTACAGAGTTTAAAATATTAAATGACATTAAGGATGCTTTCTTCCATTTTGACAAAGCCAAATATAATGGCGTGGAAGTAGTCGACCTAAGATAAACTAATAGCATTAATAAGTTTCAGCGTCAGGAAGGCTCCATCTCCTGACGCTTTTTATTTATACAAGCTTGGTCCCTTGTTTCGGATCTAATGGCTTTTACTTATTTTTACCCATCATGACAAGAGAAGAGATTTTTGCCCAGATCCAAAAGAAGAAAAGTTTTCTTTG
>CAZVQI010000240.1:0-2929 GCA_964629155.1 uncultured Flavobacterium sp. | reverse complement strand
ACCACCCGGAAATGCGCGACCGCGCCGGCAACCCGCGCAAGCTGATCATCTTCACGGAGCACCGTGACACGCTCACCTACCTGCGCGACCGCATCACCGACCACCTCGGCAAGCCCGACGCGGTGGTGACCATTCACGGCGGCACCAACCGCGACGAGCGCCGCAAGATCCAGGAGCGCTTCCGCCAGGACCCGGACACCCTGATCCTGGTCGCCACCGACGCGGCCGGCGAAGGCGTGAACCTGCAGAACGCCAACCTCATGGTCAATTACGACCTGCCGTGGAACCCGAACCGCATCGAGCAGCGCTTCGGCCGCATCCACCGCATCGGCCAGCGCGAGGTCTGCCACCTCTGGAACATGGTCGCCGCCAGCACCCGCGAAGGCGACGTGTTCCAGCGCCTGTTCGAGAAGCTGGAAGTCGAGCGCGCGGCGCTGGGCGGCCAGGTCTTCGACATCCTGGGCGAGGCGTTCGAGGGCACCTCGCTCAAGGAGCTGCTGGTCGAGGCGATCCGCTACGGCGAGCGCCCCGACGTGCGCGACCGCCTCAACCGCGTCATCGACGGCGCGCTCGACACCGCCCACCTCCAGGACATCATCCAGCGCAACGCCCTGGTCGACAACGCCATGAGCATGGAGCACCTGTTCTCCATCAAGGAAGAGATGGACCGGGCCCAGGCGCGCAAGCTGCAGCCGTATTTTCTGCGCAGCTTCTTCCTGCAGGCTTTCGCCCAGGCCGGTGGCGATGCCCGCCGGCGCGAAGGGCACCGCTACGAAATCCCGCACGTGCCGGCCTCGCTGCGCGAGCGCGACCGCCAGATCAGCGACACCCGCACCCCGCTGCTGCCGCGCTACAGCCGCATCTGCTTCGACAAGGCCGAGATCCACGTCGATGGCAAGCCGCAGGCCGATCTGGTGCACCCGGCCCATCCGCTGATGGCCGCGCTGATCGACCAGGTGCTGGATGGCGGCCGCCGGCTGCTCAAGCAGGGCGCGGTGCTGCTCGACCCGGTGGACGCGGGGGAACTGCCTTCGCTGCTGCTGCTGGTGGACCACAGCGTACGCGAGGGTTCCAGCGACAGCGGCCGGGTGATCTCGCGCCGCCTGCAGTTCGTGCGCACCGACGCCGAAGGCTCCTTGCGCTTTGCCGGCTGGGCGCCGCACCTGGACCTGGAGCCCCTGGACGCGGGCGACCTGGCCCGGGTGCAGCCGATTCTGGAGCAATCCTGGCTTGCCTCCGGCGTCGAGGCGCGCGCGCTGCAGCACGTGGCCGCCACCCTGGCGCCCGAACACTTCGAGGAAGTGCGCGCCCGCCGCGAGCGCCAGGTCGATCGCATCCACCAGGCGGTGCAGGAGCGCCTGGTCAAGGAAATCAACCACCTCTCCTCCCGGGTCATTGCCCTGGAAGAGGAAGTCGCCGCCGGCCGCCAGCCGCGGGTGCAGCCGGAGAACCTGCGGCGCCAGGTGGACCGGCTCACCGCCCGGCTGGAATCGCGCAAGCGCGAACTGGAGCAGCAGCGGCACATCGTCTCGGCCACGCCGGTGATTGTCGGCGGCGCGCTGGTCGTCCCCGCGGGCCTGCTGGCGAAGCTGAAGGGCGAGAACGTTGCGGGCGATTTCAGCGTCGATCCCGCGGCGCGCGCCGAGATCGAACGGCGCGCCATGCAAGCCGTCATCGCGCACGAGGAGTCGCTTGGCCACGCGGTCAAGGACGTCTCTGCCCTCAAGTGCGGCTGGGACATCACTTCCCAGCCGCCGCCGGTGGACGGCGTGCTGCCCGAGTCCCGTCATATCGAGGTCAAGGGCCGGGCCAAGGGCGCCGATGTGGTGATCATCACCCGTAACGAGATCTGCAGCGCCCTCAACCAGGGCGACAAGTTCTGGGTGGCGATCGTGCTGGTCGATGGCGACGAGGTGGATGGGCCGCACTATGTCCCGCAGCCGTTCACGCAGGAGCCGGAGCCGGGGGTAACCGCGGTGACCTACAAAATTTCCGCGCTGCTGGAGAGGGCGAAGCAATGACGCCCGTCGGCGGCTTGAGGATGCCTCTGCAATGACGATCCATGCCTACATCGGGGAGAAGGCCTCCCGGACGCACGAGAACCGGATGTTCCAGGAGTTCCTGGAGGGGCTCGCACCGCGCTGGGCCGAAAGCGAGGACTGGATCTATGTAGTGGCCAACGCCCTGTGGGGTGGCGCCGAAATTGACCTGGTCTGCATCCTTCCCGACATGGTGGTGGTGGCTGATTTCAAGAGCCACGAGGGAAGGCTGACGGGTGCCGAGAATGGCCGCTGGCGCGCCGGCGGCTCGGAAGTGAAGGGTGGCACCCATGCCAACCCCTTCGTGCAGCTGCGGAACAACAAGTTCTCCGTCATGAGCTGGCTGCAGGACCACGCGCTGTTGCCGGGCCAGAACCTGGGCCACATTTCCGCCATGGTCATCTTTGGCGGGCCCGTCGAAGACCAGCTTGATCTGTCGGGCAAGGTCCGGACGTGGTTCCACGTGACGGATCTTGGGGACAGTGCGAAGCAACTCGACATGCTGGCTTCCCCGTCTCTGCGGGTATCCCGCGGACAGGCTGACCGGATCATCGCGGAACTCGGAGTAACGCCACACCGCTGGTCAGGTGCAACCATTCACGCGCTCAATGAGGCGCAACCAACACGGCAGTCACTTGCCAATCTGACCGAGCTCCAGCAGCGGTGTCTTCATCAGATCCTGGATGCCCTCAAAAATCCGGAGGTGCGCTCCATCTCGGTCACGGGGATGACCCATACCGGGAAAACGCACGTCATGAAGCATCTGGCCGCCGCGCTTCATGCGCAGGCCCTTCCCCGCACGGCGCTGTACCCGAACGGCCGGCTGGCAAGTCGCGTCCGCGACACGCAGGCCGGTCACCTCGAGTGCGACAGCATCTACTGGCACCTGT
>CAZVQI010000239.1:0-3000 GCA_964629155.1 uncultured Flavobacterium sp. | reverse complement strand
CGACCTCATGCGCCGCTACGGCACGATGGGCGACCGGCTCTACCGGCTTGCACGCGGCGAAGACGACCGCCGCGTCCATCCCGAGCGCGAAGCCAAGAGCGTCTCGGCCGAGACTACCTTTGACAGCGATCTTGCTTCGCTGGACGACCTGGTACCCGTGTTGCGAGCCCTGTCGGAAAAGGTTTCCGCACGGCTGAAGCGGGCGGGTATGGCCGGACGTACGGTCGTGCTCAAGCTGAAATCGGCCGACTTCAGGATCCGTACCCGCAACCGCCAGCTCAGCGATCCCACGAAACTGGCCGACCGCATCTTTTCTACCGGACTGGAGCTTTTGCGGCGGGAGATCGATGGCACGAAATACAGGCTGCTCGGAATTGGCGTTTCGGACCTCTCCGACGACGGCAAGGCGGACCCGCCCGACCTAGTGGACGTGCGGTCGCGCAAGCGGGCCCTTGCCGAGAGCGCGATTGACGCCCTGCGCGAGAAGTTCGGCGGCAAGGCCGTCGAGACGGGCTACACATTCGGCAGGGGCCATCGGGGCCGCCCTGCCCGCCCCGATGACGATGACGGGCCGGAAGTGCGGCATCCCTGGGAACGAATCTAGGTGTCAGCGCCGGTTTCCGGCCGGAAGCGGAGGCTCGCTGCGGCTGTCAGGCCTTATGCGAACTCCATGATGACCGCATCCACGGCCAGGCTGTCGCCGGGGCGCGCGTTCAGCTTTGCCACGACCAGGTCTCGTTCGGCGCGAAGCACGTTCTCCATCTTCATGGCTTCGACCACGGCAAGCGTCTCGCCCGCCTTGACCTCCTGCCCTTCGCTGACCGCGATGGAAACGACCAGTCCCGGCATGGGGCACAGTAGCATCCTGGAGGTGTCTGGCGGCAGCTTCACCGGCATGAGCCGCTCCAGTTCGGCGGTGCGCGGCAACATGGCACGGGCGCTGACCGACATGCCCCTCCAGGCGATCCGAACGCCGTTAAGCAGGGGACGCAACTGCGCCGAAACGGCCCGGGTCCCCACCTTCCCGCGCCAGACGGCGTCGCCGGGACGCCAATCGGAACTGACGGTGAAAACCTCGCCGCCATTCACGGATACATCGATCTCCAGCGGTATCGAAACCATGCCATCGTGGACGGAGACCGGGAGGTAGTCCTCGTTAACCTTGACCACCCATTCGGTTTTCAGGGCGCCAGAATGCGGCGCCAGGCGGCCCTGCAGGCGGTCGAGCCGGTCGCGGCGCAGCAGTTCCACCGCCGTGGCGACCGCCGCCAGCACCGCCTTGTCTTCCTCTGTCGGCTCAGTGGGCGCGAAGCCGTCCGGATATTCCTCGGCGATGAAGCCTGTAGAAAGCCTGCCCTCGCGCCAGCGCGGGTGCTGCATCAGGGCCGAAAGGAAGGGGATGTTGTGCTCGATCCCGTCCACCACGAACTCGTCCAGCGCGTCCGACATGGCGTCGATGGCCTTGGCCCTGGTGGGCGCCCAGGTACAGAGCTTGGCCACCATGGGATCGTAGAACATCGATATCTCCGCCCCCTCGGTGACACCGGTATCGTTGCGCACAATAATATCGCCCCTGCGACCTTCGGCTGGCGGACGATAGCGGGTCAGGCGTCCTATGGAGGGGAGGAAATTGCGATACGGGTCCTCGGCATAGAGCCGGCTTTCCACGGCCCAGCCGTGGAGCTTCACATCTTCCTGGCGAATGGTCAGCTTCTCGCCTGCTGCGATGCGTATCATCTGTTCGACCAGATCGACGCCGGTAACCAGTTCCGTTACTGGATGCTCGACCTGCAATCTTGTATTCATTTCAAGGAAATAGAAGTTCTTGTCCTTGTCGACGATGAACTCGACAGTCCCGGCGCTCTGGTAATCCACCGCCTTGGCGAGCGCGACGGCCTGCTCGCCCATCGCCGCCCGCGTCCTCTCATCGAGAAAGGGCGACGGCGCCTCTTCCACGACCTTCTGGTTACGGCGCTGGATGGAACACTCGCGCTCCCCCAGGTAAATGGCATTGCCGTGGCTGTCGGCCAGAACCTGAATCTCTATATGGCGCGGCTCCACCACGAATTTCTCAATGAAGACGCGATCGTCGCCGAATGAGCTCTTCGCTTCGGAGCGGGCGCGCTCGAAGCCGTCGCGAACCTCGGCACTGTCCCAGGCGATGCGCATGCCCTTGCCGCCGCCGCCGGCAGAGGCCTTGATCATCACCGGATATCCAATCTCGGCGGCGATCCTTTCGGCATGGTCTGCATCTTCGATCACGCCCAGAAAGCCGGGCACCGTGGAGACGCTGGCGGCGTTGGCAAACTTTTTGGACTCTATCTTGTCGCCCATCGCCTCGATGGCTTTCGCCTTCGGGCCGATGAAGACGATTCCCTCTTTCTCAAGCGCCGAGCAGAAAGACGCGCGCTCGGACAGGAAGCCATAGCCGGGATGTACGGCCTCGGCCCCCGTATCCTTGCAGGCCTGGATGATACGTTCCGCCAGGAGATAGCTCTCGGCCGCGGGCGGCGGGCCGATATGCACCGCCTCGTCGGCCATTTCGACATGCAGCGCGTGCCTGTCCGCATCGGAGAAGACCGCAACAGTGGCAATACCCATCTTCTTCGCCGTCTTGATGACGCGACAGGCGATTTCGCCGCGATTGGCGATCAGTATCTTCTTGAACATGCAGATCTCGTCCCCTGGCTGGCATCTCCTTTTAGAAACTTCGCACGCGTCGCTCAAGCAGATGAAACGCCAGTATTGCATTCCGCTGGGCGTCCTGACCGGCGGGCCATCTTCCCGGAATCGCCGGCACCTGATAGCCTCGGCGCGTGAGTAACGTTTTCGGGAGAAAAACAGAATGAAGACCCGCGCCGCCGTCGCCGTTGCCGCTGGCAAGCCGCTCGAGATCATGGAGGTCGACCTCGAGGGTCCTAAGGAAGGCGAGGTGCTCGTCGAAGTAAAGGCGACCGGAATTTGCCACACGGACGAGTTCACGCTCTCGGGCGCTGACCC
>CAZVQI010000238.1:0-3008 GCA_964629155.1 uncultured Flavobacterium sp. | reverse complement strand
TGGCGGGCCTGGCGCTGCTGCTGCAGCAGGATCGCCAGGCCAGGATCGCCGCCGCCCATCGCCAGTCGCTCGCGCTGGCGTCGGGCGTGGACCGGCTGCTCCACTACGGGCGTCGCAACCTCGAACGCGCGCTCAAGGGCATCGCCGACGACGCCGCGACCTGGAAGACCGCCGCACCGGACCGGCGCGAACTGCTGCTCGCCGCGGCCATCGAAGGCGTGGCCGCGCGCCAGCCGGAACTGCATTCGATCGTGCTGGTCGACGCGGACGGCAATGCGCTCTCCGACGGCGAAGGCGAGACCGGGTTCGCGCGATGGCGCGAGGGCGATGGCGACGACAGCCTGGTCGTGGGGCCGTTGCGCTCCGGCGGCGAAGGTCAGTGGTGGCTGGGCCTGGCCGTGCGACATTAGCCTGGTCGCTGGCTGGTCGCCCGCCTGCGCACCACCGAACTCGAACGCATGATCCGCGATCTCGACACGGGCGACCGCGGCCACGTGACCATCCTCGACGCGCAAGGGGTCATGCTTGCGCGCGTGCCTTCCGGCGACACCGGCCCGTTCACCGGCCAGCGCGCGGAACTGCCGGCATCCCTGCGCATGGGCGAGACGACCGGGGTGGAGCGCGGCGTCAGTCCGTTCGACGGGGTCGAGCGCGCGCGCGGGTTCAGCGCCGCGAGCGGCTTCGACCTGGTGGTCGCCGCGGGGATCAGCCTCGACGACGCGCTCGCCGGCTGGAACCGCCTGCTCGCGATCGCCACGGTGCTGGCGCTCCTCTACTGGATCGGCCTGGCCTACCTGGTGCGCCGCCTGGGCCATGCCGAGCGGGCGCATGCCGGGCTCGTCGAGGAACTCGAGGCACAGGCCGACTGGCTCGACCAGGCCCAGCGCGCCGCGCGCACCGGCGTGTGGCGGATCGAGTCCGACGGCGAACACGCGCGCATGTCGCCGCACACCGCGCTGATGTACGGGCTGGATCCGCGCGACGGCGTGTATCCGCTGTCCGACGTGTTCGGCGCCATGCACGAGGAGGACCGCCCGCGGGTGCAGGAGGAATTCCGGCGCACGGTGGAGGCCGGCGTGCCGAACCTGTCGGAGCATCGCGTGGTGCTCCCCGACGGCAGCGTGCGCTGGGTCACCGCCCGCGGCGGCATCGCCGGCGGCGATGGACGCACCGGACCGCGCATCACCGGGACCGTGGTCGACGTGACCGACCGCCACCTGGCGCGCGCGGGCGTGGCGGGCGCCGAAGCCCAGTTCCGCGCACTGTTCGAGCGCAACCCGCTGCCGTTCTGGGTGTTCGACGAGGAAACGCTGCGCTTCCTGGCCGTGAACGACGCGGCGGCACGCGCCTACGGCTACGACGTGGACGAATTCCTGTCGATGACCATCCTCGACATCCGGCCGCAGGACGAGGCGCCGCAGGTGGTCGAGACCATCCGGTCGCGCCGCCCGGGGACGGAGACCGACGGCGTATGGACCCACCAGCGCCGCGACGGCAGCCGGTTCACCGCGCGGGTGTTCAGCAGCAGCATCGAGTTCAATGGCCGGCCCGCGCGGCTGGTGCTGGCCGAGGACATCAGCGACCGCATCGCCTACGAGCGCGAGCTCGCCTGGCGCGCCACCCACGACCCGACCACCGGCCTGCAGACGGTGGCCTCGCTCATCGGCGAGCTGGACGCGATGTCGCTGCGCGATTCCAGGGTCCGCTACGCGGTGGCGTTCGTGCGCCTGCGCGAGATGGAGCGGTTGGCGCCGACCCTGGGCCAGCGGATCAGCGAGAAGCTGCTGCGCGGGATCGCGGCGCGGGTCGAGGCGCTGGGCCGCGACTACGGGATGGCCGGCTACTGGCCGGGGCAGTCGTTCGTGGTGGTCACGCTGGATCCGTCGCGGTTGCCGGCGCTGATGGCGGCGCTCGAAGCGATGGTCAACGCCCCGGTCGAACTCGAGGGCGGCGCGCATCCGATCGATGCCTCGATCGGCATCGCCGAAGGCCCCGAGGCGGGCGAGGCCGCCGAACAGGTGGTCGGGCACGCCGCGCTGGCCGCGATCCAGGCCTGGCAGGAGCAGGTGCCGACCCTGTCCTACGACCGGACCATGGCGGTGCAGGCGGCCGAGCGCCTGGTGCTGGCGCGGCGGATCCGCACCGCGCTCGACCAGGAGGAGTTCGAACTGCACTTCCAGCCGATCCAGCGCCTGTCCGACGGCAGGATCGTGGCGCTGGAGGCGCTGCTGCGCTGGCGCCAGGGCGAAGGCTACGTGCCGCCGGACGTGTTCATCCCGCTGGCCGAGGCCTCCGGCCTGATCGTGCCGATCGGGCGCTGGACGCTGGAACAGGCGGCGAGGGCGCACGTGCGGCTGGCGGAGTGCGGCCTGGCCGACGTCGCGATCGCGGTCAACGTCTCGCCGGTGCAGCTGCTGGCCGACAACGTCCTGGCGACCATCGACGACCTGCGCAGGCGCCATGCGATCCCGCGCGGCGCGCTGCACGTCGAGCTCACCGAGAGCGTGCTGTTGCGCCGGCCGCAGGTGGCGCGGATGCGGATGCTGGAGCTGCGCGTGGCGGGGGTGCGGATCTCGATCGACGACTTCGGCACCGGCTTCTCGAGCATGGCCTACCTGCGCAACCTGCCGCTGGACTACGTCAAGATCGACCGCGCCTTCGTGCGCGAGGTGCATATCGACCAGCGCAACGCGTCGATCTGCCGGGCCATGATCGCGCTGGCGCGCGGCCTCGACCTGGGCACCATCGCCGAGGGCGTGGAATCGGCCGACGAGCTGGCCTGGCTGCGCGCGAACGGCTGCGACCAGGCGCAGGGCTACCACATCGGGCGCCCGGTGCCGCTGGAGCAGGTGATCGGGCTGCTGCGCGCGGCTGCCTGACCGGGCGGCCGCGGCCGGCGCGGTCAGGCGCCGGCAGGCTCCTCGTCCTTCCACGCATCGACCGGGATGCAGGCGCAGAACACGTTCTTGTCGCCGTGCACGTTGTCCACGCGCGCCACCGGCGGCCAG
>CAZVQI010000237.1:0-3011 GCA_964629155.1 uncultured Flavobacterium sp. | reverse complement strand
CGGCGCGCAGGCAATGGGTGGTGGGTACGTGGGTCGCGGTGTCGAAGTGGTTACCGTCAGCCGCTCGTACGACAATTTCCTGTTCAAGCAGCTGGTTGCCGCCCGCGGCCAGGGCGCAGCGCTCACGTCCTACGCAAACGAGATTCGTCAGGTCGACACCTTGTTTGCTGATCGCAGCGTTGGTGTCGCTCCCGCAATCGAAAACTTCTTCAAGAGTGTGAACGCGGTGGCATCGGCACCCGCTGATCCTGCCGCACGTGAAGAAATGCTCGGTCAGGCGAATAACCTGGCCACGCAAATGCGAGAAACCAACGCGTTTCTGCGCAGCCAGCGAAATAACGTGAATGTTCAGGTGACTACGGTTGTTGAGCAGATCAACAGCTACCTGGAGCGCATTCACGATGCGAACGTGCAAATTACCAAAGCACGCGCCAGCGCTACACGGCACGAACCCAACGATCTGCTCGACCAGCGTGACCAGTTGCTTTCTGAGCTGAACGAACTGGTGGGCGTCACGGTCTTCGAGCAGGAAGGGCGTTTCAACCTTGCAATTGGCAACGGCCAAGTCGTTCTCGGTGGCGATACCGTTTACCCCTTGCGTGCGCAGCCGGCAGCCGACGATCCTCAGCGCACCGTGGTCGCCATCACCGCAAAAACGCCGCAGGGCGACATTGTCGGAATCGAGCTTGACGAAAAGTACATCAAGGGCGGCCAACTGGGTGGGTTGATCGAATACCGTCGCGACGTGCTTGATGATATGCAGAATAATCTTGGCCGACTCGCTGTCGGCTTGGCGGCTGCATTCAATGAGGTACATGGCGAAGGGTACGACTTGCATGGTACGCGCGGTGACGACTTTTTTTCCATTGGCGAGCCCCGCGTCGTACCAAACGTCAAAGACCAGTCTAATGCCGACAACCTGACGGTAGAGATCGCCGATGCATCTCACCTTACTGCGGAAGATTATCGCGTCGTTGTGAACGAAATGGGTGAGTATGTAATTACGAATCTCACCACCGGCAAACAGACGCAGGTGTCGGCCGTACCGTCAGATCACGTCATTGACGGGGTGCGGTTCTCCTTCTCTGCTGCTGCAGAGGTCGGTGACTCGTGGCTGGTACAACCCACGCGCAACGGTGCCGAGAATCTCTACGTTGCCGTTACCGACCCCTCGCGTATTGCGGCGGCAGGCGAAGATCCCGATGCGCCGGGCACGTCCAAGGGCGAATCGAACGGAGATATTGGTTTGAAGTTAGCCAAGCTTCAGTACGAAAAAACTCTTGGTGGCAGCGCCGGCAGCGACCCGACCATGAGCCTCACAGAAGCCTTCTCGCAGATCGTGAACCGTGTCGGGGTGCTCAGCCAGCAGAACTCCACCGCGATCAAGGCTCAGGAATCTCTCATTCAGCAGACGTATGCGGCACAACAGCAGGTTTCAGGCGTAAATCTGAATGAAGAATACGTGAATATCGAGCAGTACCTGGAGCAGTTCCGCGCTGCTTCCCGACTCATTGACGTAAGCAATAGTCTGTTCGAGACCCTGCTCAACATTCGTTGATTGAGTCGCCATACTTGCCCGGAACACAGCCATGCGTATCAGTTCGAACCTTTTCTTTCAAACCGGCCTCAACTCCATTAACGCTCAGCAGGCAGACCTCGTTCATCTTTACAAGCAGGTAGGCAGCGGGCAGCGCATGGTGACGCCGTCTGACGACCCGCTGGCTGCTGCGCAGGCCATTAATGTCAGCCAGACGCTCGCCATGAGTGAGCGGTATGCCGCCAATCGCAAGGTGGCCATGCAGAATCTCGGCATGCAGGAAAACGTGCTGAACTCGGTCACGTTGCAGCTTCAGGAAGTGAAAACGCGCCTGGTTGAAGCGGGCAATGGTACTTGGTCCGACATCGACCGTGCTGCCATGGCCGAGGTACTGGAAACGGCCCGTGAAGGATTGCTGAATCTTGCCAACAGCACCGACGGGAATGGGCAGTATCTTTTTTCAGGTGCGCTCGGGCGCAAGGAACCATTTGACGCGTCTGGCAACTACGTAGCGAATAACTTCCAACGTATCGTTCAGGTCGATCAAACCCGTGAAATGACTGTGGGCGATATCGGTACAGATATTTTCAGCCGCGCGGCTCCCGGTACGGTGGGGTATGTCACTGTTCCAGGTGCTGCCAACACGGGTACCGCAGCAGTAGCCAGTTATGAAATGACCAACAGTACGGGTCTGGCGGCTGGTCGGGTGGTGGATATCGAATTTGTAGCTGATGCAGGCGACCCCACTATCCTTAATTACCGCGTAACCGTACAGGCGGAAGGGGGCGCCACCCTCACCTACGAGCACGCTTACACCGAAGGTGCAACGCTGCTCGACGCCGCACTGGGGCTCACGGTCGAGTTGAGCGGCACACCCAAGGCCGGTGATACGTTCCACCTTGTACCCATGCATTCGCCGCACTATACGGTTGAGACCGATGGTGACGCTGGTGATGCCATGGTGCGTTCGGTAAGTGGCTATTCCGCAGACCCGGTAACCCTCAGATTTGAGTCGGTGCCTGGGGCCGATCCGCTTGTCGACCCTGACATACCAGGTTTCTGGATCGACGGCGTTCATTATCCAGTTGATGCAAACTTCGCCACGGATTTAGTGTTCGACTTGTCTAACGTTCCAGGATACACCGGGGTAATCGAGTTCGATACGGTACCCAAGGAAAACCAGTCGTTTGATCTGGGTAAGGGGCCTGATTCGCAAAGCCGTGAAGAACTCAATCTTTTTGCTGCGCTAGACGACGTCATTGCCGCCCTACGCAATGGCACGGGCGACCCGGTAGCTGATACGAACCTCACGAATGCCCTGAACTCGGCCTTGCAGCGGGTTGATGTTGTATACAACAACGTACTTTCCGTCCGTGCATCGGCCGGTACGCGTATGAATGAGCTGACCACGCTCGATGAAAGCGGCTCCACCCGCATCCTCGACTACAAATACCAGCTCTCGCAGCTCGAAGAC
>CAZVQI010000236.1:0-3019 GCA_964629155.1 uncultured Flavobacterium sp. | reverse complement strand
CCCTAAGTTAGGGAAAACTTTACCATGTCCATTTTTTATTTTGGACGCTTGTGATGTTAACCGTAAAGCTCGTTATTTGTTAACATTTCTTCTTGACCAATTCCGGTTAATTCTTATCTTATTTTGAAGTGGAAGGCAGCTTGTCCACTACAGACGGTTGGAAATGCCGTTGTAGATATAATTTAGTTACAACAATGCTGGTTTTTCTGGATTGGCGGACATTTCACTGAACCGTAACTACAAAATACACAGCAGTCTCCCGGATTTGGTTTCAATCGGGTGTTGCAATTTTCACATTCATAGAAGAACTGGCAGGCGTCTACAGGCATTTCTTCTTCTTTTTCATGACCGCAATCAGGGCACGTAATTACTGATTTTGTAGTGATTTCCATTTTATTTTTTTTAAACCATACTGGATATATCGGAGGCGAGAGTAGGATAAGAAAAAACCATACGCTTTATTTCATTGGCTCTTATGTCGGTATTCATTGCCATAGCAAATAAGTTGATGGTTTCTTCGGCTTCCGGCCCTATCAAATGTGCTCCTAATATTTGGTTGATATCCTTATCGATCAAAGTTTTAAAGGCATAATGTTTCTCGTTCAATCTTTTCGCATTAAACCACGAGGGCACGGAATTATAATTCACCTCAAAATTTAGGTTTTTTGCCTCAGCGTCTTTTTCGGTCATACCTACTGATGCCATTGTGGGGATTGTAAAAACGACCGTCGGGATTGCTTTGTAATCAGGACTTTTGTGATTTCCTTTGATGATGTTTGAAGCCAAAATATGTCCTTCATATACAGCCACCGGTGTGAGAGGCAACCCCTTTGTATCTGCGGTGTCTCCGGCTGCATACACGTGTTGATTGGAGGTGCTTTGTAAATATTCGTTTACCTCAATTCCATTTTTACTAAATTTTATATTGCCCTTCTCTAAATCAAGGTCATAGACTCCCGGAATTCTTCCGGCAGAATTAAAAACAGAAGCTGCAAAAAAATCAACAGTACCGTTATTTCCTTGAGCGATTACTTTAAAACCATCTTTCTGCTCCTGTATTTCTGTAACCTCCGTTTGCAGGACGATTTTAACCCCTAATTCTTCTGTTGCTGAAACCAAATGTTTGACAATATCCCGCTCAAAATTTTCAAGCGGAAAATCTCCTCTATGTAGGATAGTTACTTCTGCTCCACAACGGGCAGCGAGGTGAGCAAACTCAAACGCTATGTAGCCACCGCCAATAAACAATAGGGATGATGGCAGCTTAGTCAGATTGAGGAAATCAGTGCTTGTCAAGGCAAATTCACTACCCGGTATATTAAGCGGGCGGGGTTTAGATCCTGTAGAGAGTATTATTTTGTTAGCCTGAATAACGGTTTCGCCAACTTGCAACTTATCTTCATCAATAAATTTGGCAGGGAAATGAAAGGTAGATATCCCTTTCTTTTCATATCCTTTTTCAATCTTAGAAGGAATAGGCTCTGTAAAAGACTGTTTGAATGTCATCAACTCCGGCCAGTTGATAGAAGGCACCCCAGCTACACCTTTTCCTTGAAGACTTTTAGCTGATTTAATTACTTCGGTAGCTCCAATGAGTACTTTTTTAGGATCACAGCCTCTCAAAGCGCAAGTTCCCCCGTAAGGCAGTTCGTCGGTAATCCCAACTGTTAATCCCTTTGAAGCACACTTGTTGGCAACCGTCATACCCGCCATCCCGGAGCCTATAACAAAAACGTCAAATTTTTTCATTTCAAATTATTTTTGTTTTTGGTCGGTTACTCTATATCCGGTTGAGTTGATGGCTTTTTCGATTTCGGGAATGGTTGTTTTGGACCGGTCAAACTCTACGATGGAATTTCCATCTTCGTAAGAAGCATTGGCTTCTACAATTCCATCAAGTTGATTCACTTGGTGCTTTACATGCTCTGCACAGGCATTACATGTCATTCCGCTAATTGTAAACTCAACCGTCTGAATATCTGCTTTGTCAACAACCATAACCTGTTTCTCATTCCTGGGATAGAAAATATCTGCATAAAGGGGAAAGGCAAGCATTAATGCCGCAAAAACGGTTACAATCCCGAGGAAAAGTTTGGATTGGATAAACTTTGGTTTTTCGTCATCCTCACAAGCGCATTCGATTTCTTCCATAGTCCCGATAGTTATCGGGATCAATTTTTGATACCACGCAAATCCGAGCACTATTACAGTCAGACCGATCAAATAAGGCCGGGCAGGTTCTAACCATGAAAATGTGGTAGCTACCCCTGAAGCTCCTGCCACAAATGCCAGTACGGGTGTAATACAACAGAGCGATGCGGCAATAGCAGCCACAACTCCGGTACCGATAAGACCTTGTGATGACTTATGCTGTTTCATAATACAACTTTTTTAATTGTAGAAATTTCGAAACGTCCCAAAATAGCCGAAAGAAAATCCTTAGCACCCTGGTCAATTGCATAATAAATAGTCTTACCCTCCTTTCTGAAAACGAGAAGATTCCCGTCCCTCATTTTCCTTAGATGCTGAGAAATAGCAGGAACACTCATGCGAAGTATGTCTGCCAAATCGCAGGGGCAAAGCTCGCTTTCCTTATCGAGGAGATAGAGTATTTTCAGACGTACTTCGTTTCCGGCCAAAGCCAATGCGGATGACATCGCTTTGAAATATGGTAATTGTTCGCTCATGTATACCCTGCAGCGGGCAATTTGAGCGTGGTCGGCCTCTGCACGGATACAAGATTCAGGATTAAGTTTTGACATGGTGGTGTATTTTAGGCACTAAGATAAAGATAAATAATCATTTAAGCAAATACTTAAATATACTCTTGTTTTTTTCTGAAGGATTTGCTGAAGATTCATCGTACCCTTGGGATACCCGGAATTGGCAAGTACATCGTAGGAGGAATTGCTGTTTTGTTTTATATTTTCCTTCTGACATCCGGAATGTACCTATGGTGGAAATAATATACCAGTAGCGAAAAGATTTGACTGTTTGACACATTATGATTATTTTTAAT
>CAZVQI010000235.1:0-3047 GCA_964629155.1 uncultured Flavobacterium sp. | reverse complement strand
CGCCCGGCTGATCGCCGAACTGGTAGCCTGAGCCGCGGTTGCATCCCGACCATGGACGAACTGAGAGAACGCCTGCGGCAGAAGTACGAGCGGCTGACGCCCTCCGAGCGGCGCATCGCCGAGTGGCTCGAGCGTAGCTTCGAGCAGCTCGCCTTCCAGACCGTCAACGAGGTGAGCCAGGCCACGGGCGTCAGCGAGGCCACCATCGTGCGCTTCGCGCGCAAGCTCGACTTCGCCAGCTTCTCGGACCTGCAGAGCGAGGTGCAGGCGGCGATGCAGCGCCACTACTCGGTGGGCAGCCGCCTGGCGGGCCTCGACGTGGCCGACGGGCCGCTCGCCGCGGCCTACGAGCGCGACCTCGAGAACCTACGCCGCACCTACGAGCAGATCGACGAGGCCGTCTTCGAGGGGGCCGTCTAGGCCATCGCGCACGCGCCGAAGGTGGTCGTCATCGGACTGCGCGCCTCCACCGCCGCGGCGGTCTACATCGCCTTCGCGCTGAACCTGATCCGGCCGCGCGTGTCGCAGCTGCGCATCGAGCTGGACAACATGCACGACCAGCTGCTCGCCCTAGCGCCCGGTGACGTGTTGATCGCGATCAGCCTGCAGCGGCCGGCGCGCAAGACGCTCGAGGTGGTGCAGGAGGCGTCCGAGCAGTACGGCGTGACGGTCGTGGCCATCACCAGCAGCGCGCTCTCCGCCCTGGCGCAGAAGGCGCAGTACGTGCTGGTCGCCGGCAGCGAGGGCACCTTCAACAGCTACGCCGCCACCTTCAGCTTGGCGGGCGCGCTGCTCGAAGGGGTGGCCGCCAGGCTGCGCAGCTCCGCCACCGAGCGCCTGGCGCGCCTCGACGCGGCCAACTCCAAGGACGTCTACGGCAGCTAGCCCGGGCTCGCGCCGTGCCGGTGATGGGCTGGTGACGTGCCGGTGGCGGGCCGGTGACGCGTCGTGCCCGGCGGCCCGCGCGCGGCGCCGCCCTCGAGGCCCGCGACGTCGCTCCACCCAAGGGTTGAAGTATCCATTTCAACCGGCTAAGCTCCTGAAGCAGAACATTCAATGTTTCGGCGAGGGCCGATGTAGCCCTCGTGGAGCGGAGCCGTATGAGCCTGTTAGACGAAGTGCACATCGACGAAGGGCGTTTAGCCGCCCACCTCGACTGGTTCGCCGGCGTCCGGCGCGACACGGGCGGCCCAGGCGAGGACGCCGCCGCCGGCTACATCGTGGCGCAGCTGGAAGAGGCCGGGGTGGAGGTCCGCGTCCACGAGTTCGACGCGTTCCTCAGCTACCCGCGCGAGGCGAGCCTCACGGAGGAAGACGGCGCCTCCCTGGACGTGGAGTGCGTGACCCACAGCTTCGCGGCCTCCACGCCCGACGCTGGCCTCACGGGCGAGCTCACCTACCTCCCCGACGCCGACTTCAGCCAGGCCGCCGGCAAGCTCGTGCTGGTCGACGGGCTCTGCACCCCCATCACGGTGCTCGAGGCCAGCCGCGCCGGCGTGGCGGGCGTGGTGTTCGTCAACCAGGGCGACGTGGTGCACAACATGATCGCGACCACCATCTGGGGCACCCCGAGCCTCGACCAGCTCGACCGGCTGCCCACCGTCGCCGCCGTTTCCGTCTCCAGGCCCGACGGCGAGCGCCTGAAGGCGCGCCTGGCCGAGGGGCCCCTCACGGTGCGCCTCACCACCCGCGTGGAGACGGGTTGGTACCGCTCCAAGCTGCCCGAGGCGATCATCCGGGGCAGCGACGCCGACACCGACGAGTTCGTGCTGGTGGGCGCCCACTACTGCTCGTGGGAGATCGGCATCACCGACAACGCCACCGGCGACGCTTGCCTCCTCGAGATGGCGCGCGCGCTGCAGGCGCAGCGCCATGCCCTCAAGCGCTCCGTGCGCCTCTGCTGGTGGCCCGGGCACTCGCACGGCCGCTACTCGGGCAGCACCTGGTACGCCGACAACTTCTTCCACGACCTGGCCGACAACTGCGTGGCGTACCACAACATCGACTCGCCCGGCGTCCGCGGCGCCACGCTCTACGTGGCGCGCCACACCACGGCCGAGGTCGAGGCGTTCTGCACGAACCTCATCGGCGACATGACCGGGCAGACCTCGCCCGAGGTGCACCGCCCCTCGCGCGCCGCCGACCAGTCGTTCCTGGCCAACGGCGTGCCCGCCTTCAGCACCTACCCCTTCCTGCCCCACGAGGACCCCGAGCGCAAGCCCTGGACGGGCGGCTGCGGCAACGCCTGGTGGTGGCACTCGAGCGCCGACGTGCGCGACAAGGCCGACGAGGCCATCCTGGCGCTCGACACGCGCATCAGCATCGAGGGCGTGGCGCGCCTGGCCAACGCCCGCGTGCTGCCCATCGACCCCAGCCGCTCGGCGCAGGAGGCGGCCGGCTTCGTGGCCGACTTCGCCGCCGCCACCGCCGGTCACCTCGATACCACGGCGCTACAGCAGGCGGCCGACGAGCTGCTGGCCGCCGCCACCGCGCTCGCCGAACGCGCGCGCGCCGCGCAGGACGCCGAAGAGGCCGAGACCGCTGCCATCAACCGTGGCCTGATGCGCTTCAGCCGCGCGCTGATGCCCGCCGTCTACACCAAGGGCGGGCGCCACGTGCACGACCCCGCCGAGTGGTCGCCGCTCATGCGCAACGACCGCAGCTCCCTGTTCCCCTCCCTGGGCCCCGGCTTCGCGCTCGCCGAGCTAGCGGGCCAGCACGAGTACGGCTTCGTCAAGGCCGGGCTGGTGCGCCAGGTCAACCGCGTGGTCGACGCCTTCCGCGAGGCCACCGAGGTCTGCCGCGCGGCCACGGCCGCGTCCGAGGCCACGCCCGAGGTGGCGTGAAGGTGAAGGAGGTGAACGAACGGGCCGGCCAGCCAGAAATATCATGCGGCCCACGCGCCGGCGCCCCCGGCTGCGCGTGACCCGCTAGGGTCGCGAGCCTCGATCCCCCGCCTACTCCCCGACGTTCCCCCGCTCGGGTGCTTGATAAGGAAGAGGAACCCTGTGAAAGCGTTGAGAACCATCGTCGTCGCCCTGCTGGTC
>CAZVQI010000234.1:0-3054 GCA_964629155.1 uncultured Flavobacterium sp. | reverse complement strand
TTATGCAGAGTCTCATGACCAGGCGATTGTAGGGGACAAGACGATTGCTTTTTGGCTGATGGACAAAGAGATGTATTTCCATATGCAAAAGGCCGACTCAAACCATATCATCGACAGAGGCATTGCCTTGCATAAAATGATTAGGCTCTTTACCATTTCGCTAGGCGGCGAGGGCTATATGAATTTTATCGGAAATGAGTTCGGGCATCCTGAGTGGGTAGACTTTCCCAGAGAAGGCAATGGATGGAGTTATAAATATGCCAAAAGACAGTGGTCGTTATCCGAAAACCCTGATCTGAAGTACGAGTATTTGCACAATTTTGACCGGGCCATGATTGCATTGATAAAGCAATACAAAATACTGGAAGCAAATGCAGCGCACCAGCTCAATATGGATAAAGACAATAAAGTCATTATTTTCAATAGAGGAGGACTGACCTTTATATTCAACTTTCATCCCACTAGGTCTATTTTCGACTATAAGTTCCAACCCCAAGAATCGGGTAGCTATAAGATAATTTTATGCAGCGACGATAAGGATTTTGGTGGTTTTGACAGGGTAGACACCCAAATTACTTACGATACTTTTGAAGATAATGGTAGAGCCGTGCTAAGTTTATATGTGACGAATCGAACCGCTATGGTTTTGGAGCAGGTGTAATAAGTCAAGTGGCAATGGTTAAGGGGGTTTGTTCAGTCCTCAAAAATATAAGTGGCCTCAATAGGATAATGATCCGAATAAGGCATCTCATAATGCGTCTTGTAATCGATAGCCTTTATGCCTGGATGGTAAAACTGATTGTCAATCCGCAAAAAGAACAAAGTGTTGCCACCATACGATACCCCGAAGCCATTGCCGGCCTGCTCAAAAGCATTGTGCATAGTTTTCCTAAAAGCATTATAGACATAACTATATGGCGTTTGATTCAAGTCTCCCACCAAGATGACCTTGTACGGGCTTTGAGCTATAAGGTCCCGGATAATCGCCGCCTGAAAACTCCTGTCTACCAAACCTTCTGAAAGCTTGTAGTAGACCGTTTTGGCATTTTTTTTCGTTTTGTCCAGCGTCTTGCTGGCGATAGGATTATGTGGGCTAAGGCTCATAGACTCTAAATGGACGTTGACAAAACGGATGGTATCTTCATATATCACAATATCGGCAAAAGCCGCCCTGTTCATGCTGCCTTTTTTAAAGATCACATCGCCGGAATGAACAATCGGAAATCTAGAAAATATAGCAATGCCTACCTCCGATTTGTCCCAATGTCTTGTGTTGGAGGAGAAGTAATAGTCATACTCACCCCCTTTCGCTAGTCTCTCAACCGTATTGAAAAGGGAAGAAGTGTCATGATTGTAAAACTCCTGAAAACATTTTATGTCCGCATCATTGTCCACCACCCACTCCACCATCTTATAACTTTCAGTTTCATTGTCTGGAAAATCATCGGGCAAGTGCCTATATGACCGGTGGTTGAAAATAGTGGCATTGAAACTCAGGACGGAAAAGGTGGGCTTGTCAACGTTCCTTGGTGGGAAATTTACGGCAAAAGTAGCAGTTACAAACTTGAATCCAATGACCACGATCACCAAGGGAATGAGGCAGATATATTGCTTTTTATATAAGTAAATGCAAAATAGAATAAAGTTAAGAGCAAGAACCACTGGAATGGCAAAAGTAACAAACCCAGCCACTAAGTAGTGGTCCGGCGGGATCTCGGTACAGTTGTACACAAGCAAGCTGATGACTGCCAGAAAAAATATAAAGTACCTCAATGGATAAAAAAGTGTGGGCCCAAATTCATTAAAAAGAAAGTATATGACAGGATATATTGCGCATGCCTCATCTCATTTTCATAGTTTTAAGAATGTTATGGACTCAATCAAGGCCTAAATTTAATCAAAAAAATGATATACAATAAGCTAAACCTTGTGAGAGAACGACATGAAAGGAAAATTGTTATGACACTACTATCATTGGTCTTTTTGACATTGATTTGTCTAGGCCGAGAAAGCTAGCAATCCCCAGGATATTTACACAATTAGTAAGTTTTGGGCGTCCGGGCGGGCTTTCGGTACTTGCCTGCCACCCACAAATCCCTTTCGGGCTCAAACAAAACCTCAATCCCTGACGCACTCCTGCCTCTGACCTATCACCAACACCAGAAAAAGTTTAAATTTTATCCATAATGATTCATTAGCATACTAATTACTGCTTTTTAAATTATTGTTGTACACCATCTGTTTTATGTCCTTACAAACCTGTAACTTTGGGTACCGCTAAAGTTGATAAAGTATGGGTACAGCTCAAGAAAAGGTGATTTCGTTAAAAAAGTACTGCAATAGCCTCACGGCATATTCTCGTCGACTCACTCGTGAAGTCAAGGTGGGGGATGTTCCTTTGGGGGGTAGCAATCCTATCAGGATCCAATCTATGACAACCGTAGATACCATGGACACTATGGGGTCTGTAGAGCAGTCTATCCGGATGATCGAGGCAGGATGTGAATATGTCCGAATTACTGCCCCCAGCATGAAGGAGGCACAAAATCTGGAGGAAATCAAAAAAGAGCTGAGAAAAAGAGGGTATAATACACCCTTGGTGGCAGATATTCATTTTACGCCGAATGCCGCCGAACTGGCAGCCCGAATTGTAGAGAAAGTAAGGATAAACCCAGGAAATTATGCCGATAAGAAGAGGTTTGAAGTAATAGAATATACAGATGCTACTTATCTAGCAGAGCTGGAGAGAATTAGGGAACGCTTTATTCCTCTAATAAAAATCTGCAAGGAATATGGGACAGCCATGAGAATCGGGACCAACCATGGCTCATTGTCGGACAGGATATTGAGCAGGTATGGCGATACGCCCTTAGGGATGGTCGAGTCTGCCTTGGAGTTTTTGAGGATCTGCGAAGAGTTCAACTATTATGATATAGTGCTTTCTATGAAGGCCAGCAATACCCAAGTGATGGTGCAGGCCTATCGACTTTTGGTACAAAAGCTTGAAGCAGAAGGGTTGCAGCCATATCCATTACACCTTGGCGTCACGGAGGC
>CAZVQI010000233.1:0-3063 GCA_964629155.1 uncultured Flavobacterium sp. | reverse complement strand
CCCAATTCAAGGTTTCCTCAATCGATTTTCCAGAAACAAAAGGGATGGACAAAGCAGATCGTCTGATATCAATTTGCCAGGCTAATAATGCAACCCAATACATTAATCCGATAGGCGGTAACGAATTATATGACAAAGAATATTTTCGCAATAAAGGTATTGAATTGATTTTTCTGAATCCGGAAAACATTGTATATGATCAGTTTGATACACACTTCATACCCTGGCTTTCGATAATAGATGTATTAATGTTTAATTCTATCGACACCATTTCAAATTACCTTAACAAGTACAAACTATCATAGAGTGGATTTGGGTGGCTTTTTTGAACTAGAGATTAACCAATTAAAGGAATATCACACTGATGCCATTCGTCTAAACACTGGTAGAAATGCATTGGAGTATATCCTAAAGTGCAGAGGTTATAAAAAACTTTTTATCCCACTATATACTTGTGATGCAATATTGGAACCCTTAATCAAATTAAATGTAACATATGAATTTTACGAAATTGATAGAAAATTGGAGCCAATATTTAATTATAAAATAATTGGAAAAAATGAAGGCTTCTTATACACCAATTATTTTGGTCTCAAATCTCACTTCATAGCTCGATTGGTTAAAAATACAAAGAAAGTTATAATAGATAATGCTCAGTCATTCTTCTCAAAACCTTTACAAGGGGTTGATACTTTTTACTCGACCAGAAAATTTTTTGGAGTGCCCGATGGTGCTTACGTGTATACTTCATCAACAAAAAATAGTGATTTCGAGATAGACTTTTCGTACGACCGATTCGCACATTTACTAATGCGAACTGATAATAATATTAATGAAGGATATTCCGAATTCAAGAAAAATGAATTGAAACTGGTCGGCAATCCGATTAGAAAAATGTCAAATTTATCCCATAAGCTATTAAAAGGAATTGATTATAATCGAGTTGCTAAAAAGAGAATTGAAAATTTTCATTATCTGCACAAAAGTTTGAAGTATACAAACGAATTCATTTTTGAAGAGAATACTAATGCGATTCCAATGGTATATCCCTATTTAAATCACCAAAAAGGTATTCGAGAATTTTTAATAAATAAAAGAATATATACTCCTCAATATTGGCCGAATGTATTAGAGTGGGCAGTGAAAGATAGCTGGGAATATCAATTAGCAAGTAACTTAGTGTTTCTGCCTATAGATCAACGGTATGATATAAATGATATGGAGCATATTATAAACATTCTAAATATATAAAGAATGAAGAAAATAGCTATATTTTCTGTTCCAAGGTCAGGTTCAAGCTGGCTGGGAGAAATATTCAATAGTTCGCCGAATGTTTATTACCGATTTCAGCCAAACTTTGCCTATACATTTCCGCTGAACTTAAACAAAAAAAGCACATTCGAGGATATCGAAAACTTTAATATGGAGCTTATAAAATGTAGAGATCCATTCGTTAATGGTAGACTTTCAATTAGTGGTAAAAACAAAGAAGCATTTTCAAAATTCAATTTACACACGTTGGTCTGGAAGGAGACCCATTACATTTTTCTATCTGAAATTTTATTGGAAAGAAGCTCAAGTAAAGTTATAGGCTTAATCCGTAGCCCCTTTGCAACCATATTTTCGTGGCTCAACATTCCGAAAGAATTTAGTCCAAAATGGGATATTAGAGAACAGTGGAGATTAGCTCCTCTTAAAAATAAAGGACAAACCTATAATTATTTTGGCTACGAAAAATGGAAGGAAGTAGCTTTTCTATTTGAGCGACTCCAACAACAGTATCCTGATCGATTTTACCTTCAGGATTATAATACCTTATTAACCCAGACCACAGAAAGCGTCGAAAAATTGTTTGATTTTGCGGGTTTGGAACTTACTGAACAAACCAAATCTTTTTTGAAGGATAGTCGAAGCAAAGAAGATCAGGATGCTTATGGGGTATATAAAACAAAAGTCATCGACGATCAATGGAAAACAGGGCTGCCAAATTACATCATAGATGAAATCACGGTTGACCCGGATTTTAAACAGCTGAATGAAAAATACAACTGGATCTAAATAATTTAATATTCGTGAATCTTCATGTCTGTTCGGACGATAAGTTTATCAGAGCATTTATCTTCAATCAACAACGCTATGCACCATCGACCCAAAACAAATATTTTGTAATAGGTGAAGCTTGCCATATAGAAAAAGATTTCCCATTTAGCGATATAGAAGAATTTTCAATAAATGGGATGGAAAACCTACTCTTGGGCCGCCCAGATTTCCGAACCTGTCATCAGGTTATTTTTCATTCTTTACCTACCCTTTATCGTAAGAAAATTCTTCCATTAATTCCTTCAGATATCCCGGTGACGTGGATATTTTACGGCTATGAATACTATCATCGTCGCTTTATCATTGAAGAGTATTTAGACCCCCTTACTCGTTCATACTACCGATCGTGGGCCAATCCTCATTGTCTAAGGCAATGGGCACATCGAATGATCGATCACCTGCGGGGTGAAATCAAGCAGTACAAACTCGCTCTTAATCGCATCAATCAATTTGCTCATTGGAATCCGGCGGAATATCAAATGATACGGGAAAGATATAATTTAAAAGATATGCAGTTCCTTTCTTTTGCCATGGGATTGCCTGTACACCATCTCGTTTCTGACCCTGGATATAGTTATTTGTTATTTGGGCATTCTGGTGCGTTGACGGTAAACCATCTGGATGGATTGGAAGATCTGCCAATGGCCTTGGTAGAAAGGTTTGACCGGATCATCATACCACTTTCCTATGGAGCCGCCAATTCGTATCAAAATAAAGTAAAGCGTGCTGCTCAGGAAAAGCTAGGTGATAAAGCTCTGATCCTCGAAAAGTATATGGATCGAGTAACGTATTTCAACTTACTCAGTCGGGTCAAATTGGCCTGGATGCCCCAGATGAGAAGTATGGGTGGAGGGAATGTCTTGTTTTGCTTCAAAAATAACATTCCGATTGTCTTTAGGCAACATTCAATAATGTACCAATTTTTTGCCGGGCACGGATTTCAAGTATTTAGCTCGGAAGAGG
>CAZVQI010000232.1:0-3082 GCA_964629155.1 uncultured Flavobacterium sp. | reverse complement strand
CGTTCTTTATACTGTTGTACATATTGGGCCAATTGATAAAACCGTACCGCCAATTCCCAAAGTGCCCCATATCATCTGCCGACAAGGTTCCTTTTAAAAACTTAATCTCTCCAGGCCGGTGAATATTGAGCAATTCATCGGTAGACGAAGACAATAAGTCCTCGCGCATCCCCAATACTTCCTCCCTGTTTCCGCCCATCACATCATAGCATTGCCATAAGAAGGCTTCGACGAGGTTGATGTCCTCAAACAACGTTTCCTCATTGAACGAATCCAACGGTTTTTGTTCGAGCAAATCGGTCTGACAACCCAATGCACACACCAAAACTAAAAGTATATATATTGATTTTATAATATTCATAATCATTTAATTTATTGCAGATTACTATTAAAACGTAACATATGCTCCGATCGCAAAAGTTTTCATCGCCGGGTAAGATTCCGGGTCACCTATTTCTGGATCAAAATTCTTTTGTTTTGAATAAATCAGAAATAAATTATTACCGGACAAAAACAAACTTGCTCCCGCAATCCCAATCTGGTTGGTCAAATTTTGTGGAATAGAATAGCGGAGAACTGCATTTTTCAGCCTCGCATATGCCATATTTTCAAACCAATATGTGCTGGAATTACTCAGATAAGACCAGTACTGATCTGCCCGGTGAAATGGTCTTGCATTGGGCGCATCAGGGGTCTCCGGTGTCCAGTAATCACGAGCCATCCAACTGTACACATTTTGACCAATCCCCCGATTTCCGCTGATGGTCGACCGGTAATAATCTCCCTGTCCCTGAGCGAGTACGGATAATCCCCAATTTTTATAATTCAACTCCAGGGATACGCCATAAAACGTAGTAGGGAAATCAGTTTTGTCCAGCAATATCCGGTCTTCGGAATTGATTTTTCCATCATTATTGTAATCCTCAAATATGACATCACCGGGTTTGGCCCCATTCCAGTGCGGATACTCGGCCAGATCAGCTTCAGTACGGAAGATCCCAATCGCATTGTACACCAAAGCAGCTCCGTAGGCATGTCCGGTCAAACGTTGCCAGGGGACTGCCCGCTCCGGTTCGTCCATAAACACCACTTTGTTTTTACTCCATCCAATATTTCCAGAGATGTTAAATGTAAAATCCCTGGTGGGATCAGAGTAATAGCCTGTTTCGAGTTCAAATCCCCGGTTATCAACGATTCCGATGTTCTCGTCCGGAAGAGCCAGGCCGGAATATTCGGGAACCGATGCATTTCGGGATGTTAGTATATCCGACCGTCGATTGTAAAAGATATCGGCATTGAAGAAGACCGAGCTATTCAAAAACTCTGATTCAAAACCCAGGTTATACGTTTTTTGCTTTTCCCATGTGATGTTAGGATTGGCCAGGCTTGCCTGAGAAATTTTCGTGGTAATCTCCCGCTCTTCCCCGATCGTCATACCCGTTCCCAGGGTATACTTATTGATGTACTGGAACGCTGCTCCGGGATCCATTCCCATTTCGCCATAACTTGCTTTGAGTTTGAAATAATTAATAAAAGCCAGATTATCTTTCCAAAATCCCTCTTCAGATGCTCTCCATCCAAGTAGCAGGCCCGGGAAATTCCCCCAACGGCTGGAAGGTGGAAATTTGAGTGAACCGTCCCTTCTGAAAATAAATTCAGCGAGGTATTTCTCTTGATAATTATACGTCAGCCGACCAATCCAGGATGTGCGGGCATACACACTTTGATAACCACTGTTGTCCTTATCCTTTTCCCCACCCGCGCTCAAGGTTTGTACCAAATCTGACACATAGTATTTACGAAAAGCATTGAACCCGTTTGACCGGATTTGAAACTGTTCAAAGGCACCAAAAAGAGAAAAATTGTGTGAGCCGAAACTTCTTCCATAATTGAAGTTAAACTGAGACATCGTATGAATATTTCGACCATAACTATCGGTCAACTCTGGTGCCTCCAATCCTCTGGATCTTGGCTCAAGTTCCATATCCGTGATAAATCCCGCATCATTTCTCTGAGCTGATTCCCAGATCGGGTAGTACAGCGTCCAGGGTTGTCTGAAATACTTTTGAAATGAATTATTCAGATCCAACGTATAAAATGCACTGATATCCAGGCCGTCTGCAAAATTGGGTGACACGGTTGTCCGAAGGGTCACCTGGTTTTTGTATTCACTGAGTTCGTCGTACCCCGCTACGAAACTGGAATTCACTACCGGGTTAATTCCTGATTCAAAATCTGGTCCGGGTTCACCGGTTGGCCAGAAGGCCGGTTCGGTTGGTAAGGTCAGCGTGGCCCAACCAATCAATTGGTAGGTAGAAGTCGTGGGATATTTCCGGTTCGTGATGAATCCGGCATAATTCACATTGGCCGTCAGCCAATCACTGATCGGGACATCCACATTCGCTCTGAGGTTGTATTGGTGGTAATTGGTCGACTCCTGGGCATAAAAGGCCTCCTCGTTTTTGTACCCGGCGGAAATAAAATACGATAATTGATCACTTCCACCTGACAGGGATAAATGATGCTTGGAAGTGGTGGTCCAATCTTTCACCAACAGGTCCATCCAATCCGTCTGGGGATGCTCCCAGGGATCTTCTCCCGATTGAAAAAGTTCGATATCCCGGTCCGAGTACAACCGACTTAATCCTTCATAGTCCTGGTAATCACTGATATATTGAGCGTAGTCTGCAGCACTGGCTGGCTCCGGTAGAATGGTAGGCGTTAAGAATCCCTGGTACAATTGATAGTTTAATCTTGTGCCGGCCTGTGTTCCCGATTTGGTCGTCACGAGCACTACCCCATTTGCTGCACTGGATCCATAGATCGATGCTGCTGCGTCCTTCAGGATTGAAATGCTTTCGATATCGTTGGGATCAACCTCATTGAGGCTTCTGTTGGGAATTCCATCAATCACCACCAGTGGACTGGTCTGACCGGCTCCTCCAAGCGTAGACCGACCCCGGATGAGAATCCTGGCACTATTTCTGCCGGGCTCCCCCGATCCTTGCATAATCACAGACCCGGGCAATCGGCCCGAAATAGCATTGGATACATCAGGTGCCGGAATGGCCTCCACGTCCCG
>CAZVQI010000231.1:0-3095 GCA_964629155.1 uncultured Flavobacterium sp. | reverse complement strand
ATCTATTGAACTTTGGTGCTGAAAATCCCCCACTGCGGCAATACCCGAACCGTTACCTGCCATTTAAAAAAAATGCATAGAAAAAATTAAAACTTTGTCCCCATATTGGAAATCCAATCGTCATTAGGGCGAACTTTAAAAAATAATAAAATGAAAGAATTTGCATTAATTTTCAGACTAAAAGACATTTCGGACTTCAAACCATCGCCCGAACAAATGCAGGAGCGAATGAATTGGTTGGGCAGCATTGCGGCTCAAAACAAAGTAGCGGACAAAGGAAATACACTTTTGCCTATTCCGGGAAGTGCCAAAACCGTAAAGCCGAACAATGTGGTAACGGACGGACCTTATACTGAAATCAAGGAATTTATCAGTGGTTATGTGGTTGTAAAAGCCGAAAACATTGACGAAGCGGTGGAAATAGCCAAAGCCAACCCAATTTTTGAACAAGTTGGTGGAAGCATCGAAGTTCGTGAAGTTTTAAAACGTGATTGATATTTGAAAGAAACAAAATCATACAACGAACTTTTACCGCATTTGTTCCGACAGGAATATGCGAAAATGACGGCAGTTTTGTGCCGTCATTTTGGTTTACAACATATAGAAATAGCCGAAGATATTGCGAGCGACACATTTTTAAAGGCATCTGAAAATTGGGCACTTAATGGAATTCCCAAAAATCCTACGGCTTGGCTTTATAGTGTTGCGAAAAATAAGACCAAAGACTATTTCAAACATATTTCAGTTTTTGAGACCAAAATTAAAAATGACTTAAGACCTGACAGGCCAAGACGGGAAAACGGTTTTGAATTTAACGAACAGATAATTTCTGACAGTCAATTGGCAATGATTTTTGCCGTTTGCAATCCAGCCAATAATTCCGAAAGTCAAATTGCATTGGCACTTCAAGTTCTTTGTGGTTTTAGCGTGGAAGAAATTGCCAACGCGTTCATCACCAAAATAGAAACCATAAAAAAACGACTTCAACGGGCGAGAAACAACCTTCGTAACGACAACTTCAAAATCAAGACTTTAACTCAAGTTGAAATCCAATCAAGACAAGAAACCGTTTTACAAACATTATACTTGCTGTTTAACGAAGGTTATTTTTCAAAATCGAACAATCAATTTATAAGAAAGGAACTTTGTTCAGAAGCCATGAGATTGAATTTAACCTTAATCGAAAATCCTTTAACAAACACGCCACAAGCTAATGCCCTGTTGGCTTTATTGTGTTTTCAAAGTTCACGAATCGAAGCTAGAACCAACGAAAAAGGCGAGGCCATACTTTTTGAAGAACAGGACAAAAACCTTTGGGATAAATCACTCATCGAAAAAGGAAATTATTTTTTGGTAAACGCCACGAACGGAAACGAAATCTCAAAATATCATTTGGAAGCAGGAATTGCCTATTGGCACACAACGGATAGTAAAGACAAGTGGAAAAACATTTTGCAATTGTATAACCAACTGATTCTGATTGAATATTCGCCTATAACCGCATTGAACAGAACTTTTGCTTTTTCAAAAATTCACGGACACGAAAAAGCAATTTCGGAAGCCGAGAAATTAAATCTTACGGAAAACAATCAATATCACGAATTGTTGGGTTATTTATTTACAAAATCGGATATTCAAAAAGCAATTGAACATTATGAACAAGCCATAAAACTGACAAAATCGGAAACAGAAAAACAGACATTAACTAAAGAAATCGAACGACTGAAAAGAAAAAACGGCAGGTAACAACGTATATAAAAAATAGCGGTTTAAGTGCTTAATCGAAGTGAAATTCATATATTTAAAGTCAGTTATAATCCGAAAAGTTAGTACTTAAATCCGCTACTTTTCATATGCGCAAACCGTTACTTGCAATGGTTGCGATACACACAAAGGACTGAACTAAATAAACTTGTTATTTATACGAAATATGTCGACAGGCTTCTCAGAACGTTCAAAACTAGAATTAGAATGCATTATCAAAAAATTAAATGAGGATACATTTGATGAAGACGATATAAAATCTCTATTATTACAATGGAGGGCATATTTCAAATCATCGAGTTTAATTTGGGAATTTGCTTGCTTTATATCTCATCCAGAAGAACGAAGCAAAGGCATTTTTCATAAAGAGTTAGATGTAAAATATACACAAATGATTTATGGAAGAGCTATTGGGGGACCTTTTAATAAAAGTTTCAATCCAAATGTTGTTGAACCAAAATTATTCAACACATTACTTATTGGAGGGATAGAAACAATTGAATCTGATTATTTAAAATCCATTACGGGTTTAACTAAAATTCAAGCTAGAGATTTTATATATCAATCTTATATGAAAAAAGGAAACTTATTTTATATAAGACCAAAAAAGGAGTATAAAAAACTAGAAAAAATTATTAATGCTATTTTAAGTCTAGTAAGCCTTACCCCTGCAATAAAGAATGAAGAAATTATTAAACAGTTCAAAAACGCATTAACTGAAACTATTACTATTCTTGAATTAAGTTTAAATTCTAATGAAATAATTGAAAAGAATAAGCACAAAATTATTATTTGTTTAATGTGTCTATTGCACTCCCATAATTTTATTCTTTTTGATAAAAAGAAAGGGGCCTGTAAATTAGACATTAATAGAGGGAGAAATAATAAATGGGCAATATACCTATACGCAAACATCTCAGACATTAATATTCATTGGCCTTTGATGGAGTTTGAAGATGATCTACATGAACATATTGAAGAACTTCCTGAAATAAATAATAGTTTTGAACCATTCAAATTAAAAGGGTTTAATGCAATTAGAAAAAATAATAGACTTGTAATTACAAACAAGAATAATTACTAATAAATACCGACCAATTTGTTAACTGCTATACGAACAAATCCAGAGAAAAGACAGAAAATATACCACTACAAGTAACACGAGGCTATAATCTATGGCCGGTGTGTAGGTGACGGAAACTTTTCTACTTTTCACTAACTTTATCTTGGGCAGATAGTGAAATGGTTTTAAGACGGCCACAGATCATAGCCCAATCGTTATATTGAATTGGACAAGCTTTAGTGGTATCCTACAGATTTTTCGGCAAGTA
>CAZVQI010000230.1:0-3116 GCA_964629155.1 uncultured Flavobacterium sp. | reverse complement strand
CTATCGAAAAATTATTGGAGTTCTATATGGGTAAAAACACTCCTGAAAGACAAGACTTTATCATCAACAACTTGAAAGTGGAGGTAGATGCAGTCGAAGAATTTTAATACATTGATTATTGTTGTAGGAACTACTGCTATCGGGAAAACTACTAAAGCGATTGAGCTGGCAAAGTATTATAATTGTGAAATAATTTCTTGTGATTCCAGACAATTCTTTAAGGAAATGACTATCGGTACAGCTGTTCCAAGTAAAGAAGAATTAGAAGCTGTTCCGCATCATTTTATTCAAAATAAAAGTATTTTTGAGAGTTATAACGTAGGTGATTTTGAACGGGAAGCCCTTGAAAAATTAGATGAATTGTTCCAAAAAAATCCTGTTCAAATTATGGTAGGAGGTTCAGGGCTGTATGTAGACGCTATTGTAAAAGGGTTTGATGATTTTCCTGAAATTGACCCTTCTGTTCGCGAAGAAATCAAAAAAGAATACAAACAAAAAGGAATTGCTTTTCTTCAACAAAAACTCAAAGAAAATGATTCATTTTATTATGAAAAAATAGAATCCGAAAATCCGCAAACACTCGAAAATCCGCAACGGATGATGCGTTTTGTGGAAGTTTCCGTAGGGAGCGGCAAACCTTATTCGTCTTTTTTGAATAAAAAGAAAAACACCCGAAATTTTAAAACAATATTAGTCGGATTAGAAGCCGAGAGAGAAATCATTTATGAACGAATCAATCAACGAGTAGATGTAATGATAAAAAACGGTCTTTTGGAAGAAGCCCGAAAACTTTATCCGCACAAACACCTCAACGCCTTGCAAACAGTAGGTTACAGGGAATTATTTGATTCTTTTGACGGAAAAATCACTCTTGAAACCGCTGTTGAAGAAATCAAAAAAAATACTCGAAGATTTGCCAAACGACAGCTCACTTGGTTTAAACGAAATCCTGAAATAATGTGGTTTGATTATAAAACTCCGGTGGAGGAGATAGTCAGTAATTTCTGATAAATATATATCACTTTGATATAATGACTTTACGGAATCACTTAATAAGATTATAAATCTCCTGAGTTTCTTTCATCATTTTTTCAAAGTCAATATTCAAATCAATAAGTTTACCGGTATGAATGTCAAAAACCCAACCGTAAACCCTTAATCCTCTTTCGTAATAAGCTTTTTGAACTACAGCGGTTTTGATGACATTCAGGCATTGTTCTTGGACATTAAACTCAACTAATTTGTTGTATCGTTCGTTTTCGTCTTCAATTTTATTCAAATCTTCTTTATGCATCCGATATACATCTCGGATATTTCTAAGCCAAGGATTAAGTATTCCGGCATCGTTAGGCTCCATCGCGGCTTTAACTCCTCCGCAACCGTAATGTCCACAAACAATAATTTGCTCTACATTAAGAGCTCCTACAGCGTAATTGATAACTGACATCACATTCATATCAATACTAATAACCATATTAGCAATATTTCTATGAACAAAAATTTCTCCGGGAGAAGCCCCCATGAGTTCCTCGGCTGTTACACGAGAGTCTGAACAACCAATATAGAGAATTTTAGGACTTTGCCCTTCTGCCAGTTTTTTAAAATAATCAGGTTGTTGATTGAGCTTTTCGACTATCCAGTTTTGGTTGTTTTCAAAAATTTTTTTGATATCCATTATATAAAATTAAGCTTCTTCTTTGATAATCAATAGGGGAATGTCGAGTTTATAGGATAGTTTTTTAGATAAACTTGAACTGAAAATACTTTCAAAAAATGTTCGATTACGTTTAACAATAGCTAAAAAGCTGAGGTTTAAATCATGAATAAATTCCGAAATGTGTTCTTCGATAAGCTGATTTCCTTCTTCTCGAATAATGAATTTAAGACGGTCTGAATTAAAATCTCTTTCCCACTCTCTGACTGCCAATTCCACAGTTACATCTTTCATATCTTTAGCTATGTTCAGACAACGTACTTTAGCATTGAATTGTTCTGCAATTTTCAACACATTTGCCAAAGGTTTTTTATCAGAATTCTTGAAAACGGTAGTAAATCCTATTTTGGTAATTCCTTTGAATTTTGCCTGATGCGGTACGCTTAAAATCGGAATGTCAATAGATTTAATAGTGTTGATGGTATTGGACCCAAAGAGTTTTTTATCGAATCCGGAAATTCCGTTTGTTCCCATTACCACTAAATCAATATGCTCTTTTGAAATTGCTTCCAGAATATTTATAATTAAATCTCCTTCCTGAAAAATAAACGAAAGTTTTAAATCTGAAGCTCCTTCTTGTTCTGCTATTTTGCGGAGTTCTCCGGCTTTTTCTTTGAATTTTTCAAAACTTGTCAGTTCTACATTTTCATAAACCTGTTGAACAACTTCTGAGCTTTCTACACCAAGTCCGGATACAATCGGCATAGAATAAGTATGTAAAACATGCAAATCAGCACCAAGGCTTTTTGCTAAATGGAGAGCGTAAATAAAAGCATTGTCGGCTGTTTTAGAAAAATCTGTCGGGAACAAGATATTTTTCATAGTTGTGAGAATTAATAGAGTAAAGGTACAAAAAAGCCCGTATCAGAAAATGATTTTTGTCAGAATAATTTTATGGCAAAATCATCTGCTTTATTTTCTCTCACAAATACTTATGTGCTGTCTTATTCTTCTAAAACCTTAAACTTTTTCATCTCTTCTAAAGGCTCAATAATATTGTAATCCTTCCAGATGTTTGGGTCATATTGTTTAATCTCAATATAATTTAGTTTTGTAGTATTAGCCGTATTAAAATCCTCCTGAGTTATAGGGGTGTTCTGTAAATTAAGAAGTTCTATTTTTTCAATTACTACACCATCAATAATAGCATCTAATTTTAAAATGTCTTTTTTCCCTTTGACTTCTTCTTTGAACTTTAAAGGTCTGTGAACATAGATAGAAGATCCCTCTTCGTAACTTATATAGTGAGGGTAGTAATATGGATTAGCGTCATTTTTCTTATAAACGACAATACCTTGTGTTTTATCTTGAAAAAACTTAACTCCTAACACTAATTTTAAATTTATTCCTTCTCCTCTTTTGCCTTTAGCATATTTGTAATCAGCCCTGATAATTGCATAAT
>CAZVQI010000229.1:0-3128 GCA_964629155.1 uncultured Flavobacterium sp. | reverse complement strand
AAGCCCGGATTTCTGGAAAGCAGTTCAAGCCTGAATCAGATTCAACCACTACTCCAGGATCAAGCGGAACTCTTTTGTGATGATGTGCGGAGATTATTGGTTTACAAGCGACTAATCCCTAGAAATGTCTTAATAGATTATTTCAAGACTATTACATCATTTCACCTTTCCATCTACATCCAGAAACTAATTCACAACCTCCCTCGGATGGTTGAAGAGGGCAATAATTCGATTAGAGCTGATTGGGATATTGTAGTAGATGCCACAGATGACTTTGAAAGTAAAATTGCCCGTATTTCAGCAGAGGATGCTGAAACATTGACTAATAATATCTATGACTATATCAAAGCCACATTCCAGATCAATGCAGCCTTGAGGAGATTAAAATTAGACAAAACCAATTCAGACAATCTTCGCAAGGCTTTAGAGCTATTAAAAGAGAAACCACAGGATTTCGAAATATACTTTGAAACCCAATGGGACAACTTATACAGCACCCTGGATGAGGAAGACAAAGACCTTATCAGCGATATGGTTAAGTATGAAGACACCTACTTTGACCGATATATAGAATTGATACTAAAGGCCAGAGGCAATTATCAATTCCGCTACCACATGCAGCTCTTTGATAACTTGTCTCAAAAGAATAACGAAAGAGGCTTTTTAGCTCAGGGACGTGGTAGAAAGCACCCAAGAAGGTATGTATTGGGAACACGCTTATTGGAAACGCTTGTCCAAATATTAGTACTTGAATCAGATGGCTCCAACTTTCAAACAAGAACCTTATCCATTGAAGAACTGATTCAAAATATTCGTGATCGCTATGGGATAATCATAAATGGATTAGCTGAAGATCGGTTCAAAGATGCAGACCTCAATACACACCTTGCTTTTAAAGAGAATGTGGAGGCTTTCAAATTAAAGCTCAGACAAATAGGATTTTACAATGACCTAAGTGATGCCTACATCCTGCAAAGGATTAGACCCCGCTATGAATTAAATGCTCAGTAGAATGCAAATGACGACTCAAATAAATACATATTATCAACGAATCATTGACCTGATACTGGATTTGTATCATGACGATCTAAGCAAAGCCATTCCAGGCCATTGCATGAAGATCACCGGATTAGGACTTACTGAGCTTGAGTTTCTTTGGGAGCTGATTCAGCAGAAATACAGCAACATTAATACTTTCATTGTAAGTGATGACTCAGCAACTGATGAAAGATTCATTACCGCTACAAAGCTTATTGAACTACGAAACAAGCAAGATGCACCGCTGTTAGTTTTGATTCCGTCAAACAGCAGAACATCTGCTGAAGACTCCTATGGTAATGCCACTTTCAAAGAAATCTCACTAGAAGGCATTGAACAAAGGTTAAAAGAACAGTTAATAAATGCTATTCCGACTGATTATTCCGTAATCCTCAAAAACGAGATTCTAGGCTATTTGAATCTCAATCAAATCGATACAGCCAATGTGATCGATTACCTTCTTTCTTTAGAGGAACACGGTTACTCAAAAGAATCTATAGGCAACCACCTCTACCTGCTTGATTTAATACCGGATTCAGATTTGCTTGACAACAGTGACAAGATTAGATCAAGACTAAATTTCAACGCTGAAAGTATTGAACTGCTTAGTTCATTTTACAAACCATTGTATGATCGGATAGCTGAACTTCCTTTGGAGCCAAACTCACTTCAAAAGGAATTAGTAGATTTTATCAAGGCCGAAAACAGTGCCAGAAGTGCCTCTGAGATATGCTATCTAATTCATAGCAAATACTCCAATCTGAACTTTGCGAATTGGCAAATTCCTGATCTTGATTTTTCTCATATCAAACTTTATGCAGAAGAAATCAAATCCCCCGATTTCTCAGTAGAGGAAGGAAAACTGGTGCTTAAAGCCAGAGAAAATTCAACCTCTAAGGTAAGGGTACGAATCACAATGAGTCAAAACCCAAAAGACATTCCTGGTCTTGCCTACTTCAAAATCATATTGATGGCCGTAAATGGAGGTTCAGGTGAGGAAATACAAATACTCAGAAAAGTAAAGAACTCAGCATCCAACAGACCTTATCGGGATGTGACTGTAGACCTCAATCCGAATGTGATGGAGGAAGGTTCGTACTTCTTCAAAGTTTGGGCGGAAGATGAGCATGGTAATATTCTCAACAATAATGATGACTTCAAAGAGCCACGGATTCAATCTGCCTGGGAGGAAGCTAAGGCCAAAGACGATAGTATCTTAAAAAGCTCCTTTGACTACAAGTTGACTTGTGATACAGATGATTTTGATTATGTGGTTGAGGAAAATCTCGAGCGTGAGGAGAACCAGCGGAAAGACAAATTGAATAATGTCTTGCAGGCATTCTTCAAATTCAGAGTTGAAAAATTGAAATCAGGAATGGAACCAGAGGTTCCGGTTCCGTCAGAAACATCTAATATCTGGATTACCGACCCAACCAAACATACCTCAACTTTCCACATCAATTACTCCGATAGACATAACTACCAAGTAAATCTATCCTCCAAACTAAGGTTGATTGAAGATACCCTTTTAAAAAATGCTGATCATTTCGGGTATGTGAAGACAATACTCAGAAGTAACTCATCTGCATTAGGATTTGAGAAAATAAGCTTTTCAATCAGTGAAGTATCTTCGATTGTTCCTAAAGAAATTCTCTCACTTCGTTCGGAGATCTTCAAAAGGATTCAACATTCAAATGAAGCTGAAAACGGAGTACTTGAAACAGCAGATATTTTCAATTTCGCTGATTCAATACGCACATATATTGAAAAGATCAGTGATTGGACAGCTCACCTTCAGAAGCAAATATTAGAGGAAGATATTGAGGAGGATGAAAAATCCAATATTCAGGATTTGCTGGTGGAGGTTCAAATGCTGGATTTAGTAAAGGTTAAAACCAAATTACCTGATGGTAAACCTGCTGAGGCATTTTTACTTTCCCCTTTGCACCCTCTTCGTTTGGCGTGGTGGGTTCAGTTAGTGGACGTATTTACCGAGTGGGAAAAAAGCACACATGACTATGCTGGCTACAAAGACGCATGGTTCAAAGGACTATCCAATCTCTTTGAAGGTCATTTGACACCTGAAAACA
>CAZVQI010000228.1:0-3153 GCA_964629155.1 uncultured Flavobacterium sp. | reverse complement strand
TCGACTTAGTCGAAGTGGCTCCGTCAGGAAATGATGATTGGGACGGAAATGTTGGAGCCAGAATGCTTTTCCACATGTGTGGGGTTTTCGCTAAATCACAGGGCTTAAAAACAGGCGAAAAAATAATGTTTTAACAACTTTATTCCATAACTTACTTACCAAAATAAAGTAAAATAACCCTGTTACCATTGAAACAAAACCAAATGCATAGAATATTAGCAGCTTTCCTTTTTATAATGACAGGTTTTTGTGTTTTTGCTCAAAAACAAAATACCGTGTACCCTGACAAAGATTTACGAATGTCTGTCCTCCCCTATTACAATTTCGGAAAAGGATTAGGGCTCACCTCTCCTGATAGTATTTTTCAGTTGAACATCCGTTTCAGAATGCAAAACAGAGCTACGTATTCTCACCAAGAAGATGCAGAAGAAGACAAAATAAGTGCAGAAATCAGACGTTTAAGACTTCGTTTTGACGGATATGTCGGCAATCCGAAATTTATGTATGCTATTCAGCTTTCATTTGCTCCGGGAGACACAGGAGGAAGTATTGAAGAAGGAGAAAATATGCAAATCATTCGAGATGCAGTGGTTTTTTATCAACCTAATGAAAGTTGGACTTTCAGTTTCGGGCAAACCAAACTCCCCGGAAACCGTCAAAGGATGAATTCATCCGGAGCTTTGCAATTTACAGACCGTTCGATAAACAATGCCGACTTTACCATAGACAGAGATTTTGGTTTTCAAGCTCATAACTTGAATGAGTTTAAAGACCGCTTTTCTTATAACTTTAAAGCTGCCATAACTACCGGAGAAGGTCGTAACGACACCGGAAATTCCGACACAGGATTGGCTTATACAGGAAAAGTAGAGCTTTTCCCTTTAGGTCCTTTTAAAAATAACGGAAGCTTTTTTGAAGGAGATATTGTAAGAGAAGAAAAACCGAAATTGATGATTTCAGGAGCTTATTCTTTTAACAATAAAGCTACTAAAACACAAGGACAGTTAGGAAACAAACTTTTTGAAAAACGAGATATGAGTTCTGTGTTTTTCGATGCTGTGTTCAAATACAACGGATGGGCATTTATGACAGCCTATATGAGCCGGATAGCAAATGACCCTATCACGGTAAACCCTTCGGATGATTCGGATATTTCGTTTGTATATGTCGGAAAAGGAATGGACTATCAATTGAGTTATTTATTCCCAAATAATTTTGAAGTTATCGGAAGATATTCATTCCAAAACATGCACAAGGATGTAGAAGCTCTTACTCCAAATAAGAATCAATACAGTTTTGGAGTTACCAAATACATCTGGGAACATGCCTTTAAAATGCAAGCAGAGGTTACTTTTGATGAGCTGAAATATTTGAGCGGAGATACCAAAAACAATTGGTATATTCGCTTTCAGATAGAAATGGGTATATAAAAGTATTAAGATTTAAGACGAAAGTAGTAAGACTAAAATAAGTCTAATCAAGCCTTGTTACTTTAAAAATGGAAAAATCTTTTTTTGAGCGTGTTCACGATTTGGCAAAGCAAATTCCGTACGGAAGAGTTTCTACTTATGGTGCTATTGCCAAACATCTCGGAATGGCTCGATCTGCCCGAATGGTAGGTTGGGCAATGAATGCTTCGCATAACCTTGACGATGTTCCGGCTCACAGAGTAGTAAACCGAGTAGGGCTGCTTTCGGGGAAGCACCATTTTGAAGGAACAAACCTAATGCAACAACTCTTGGAAAGCGAAGGAATAAAAGTAAAAAACAATCAGGTTGTAGATTTTGAAAATCTCTTTTGGGACAATTTTGTCTAACCCCGAAATTCTAAGACAGAATATTTACCTCCGTTTCAATTTCTATCCCGAATTTATCCAAAATTACCTTCTGAATGGTTTTGGCTAAATCGTAAATTTCTTTTCCGGTAGCATTACCATAATTAACCAAAACGAGAGCTTGTTTTTGGTGTACTCCGGCATCTCCGAAGCGTTTTCCTTTAAATCCGGCTGTTTCGATAAGCCAACCTGCGGGAATTTTGACATAGTCTTCCGATACTTCGTAAAAAGGCATTTCAGGATACTGTGTTTGCACTTTTTCAAAAATCTTGCGAGGAACAATAGGGTTTTTAAAAAAACTTCCGCTATTTCCTATTTCTTTCGGGTCAGGGAGTTTACTCTGACGGATAGAAATTACCGCTCTGCTTACATCTTGAATAGTAGGTCTGACAACTCCCATTTTTTGAAGTTCTGTTTCAATAACTCCGTATGAAGTTGAGATTTTGTGATTTTTCTTAGTTAATCTTAGGGTAACCGAAAGAATGATGTATTTTCCTTTTTCAGAACTTTTAAAAACACTCTCTCTATAGCCGAATTTACACTCGGCAAGAGTAAAGGTTTTAATTTCTTGCGTTTTGATGTTGATAGCCTTACACGAAGCAAAAACATCTTTGAGCTCTACGCCGTAAGCTCCAATATTTTGAATAGGAGCAGAACCGATATTTCCGGGAATGAGTGATAAATTCTCAATTCCTCCAAAATCATTTTCGAGTGCCCATAATACGAATTGATGCCAATTTTCACCTGCTTGAGTTTCTATCCAAACATGGTTTTCATCTTGTTTTACAATCTGTTTTCCTTTAAGATTAATATGAACCACCGGTTGTTCAATGTCTTTTGTCAGGAGCATATTACTCCCACCCCCTAACACAAAAATCTCTTCATTTTTGTATTTTTCTAAAACGGATTGTAATTCTGAAAGTGAAGAAACAGAAATAAACTCTTTTGCTTTTACGTCTATTCCGAAAGTATTATAGAGTTTTAGGGAGTGCATTTTTGTCTAAATTAATTATCAAATGCCAAAAGTAGTCAGAAGATTTTAAATCTTTTAGCTGTTAACCAAAAACTGTTAACTCAAAAAAGTGACCATGGTGGGATTCGAACCCACACGCCTTGCGGCACCACCCCCTCAAGATGGCGAGTCTACCAATTCCTCCACATGGCCTTTAAATTTGAATAATAACTCAAATTCTGAGAGGTGCAAATATAAGCGTTTTTTGTTTCTGACAAATAGTTGATAAAGCAAAAAAATACTTAATATTTTCCACTCAGCAAGCTTCCTCCAATGGTAGACTGGGCTTTAATGCCGAGTTTTTTCA
>CAZVQI010000227.1:466-3171 GCA_964629155.1 uncultured Flavobacterium sp. | reverse complement strand
CGATCGTCAAATGAAAATAACAGCGAATTGTATCGATTGTCGTTGCAGTCTATCTCCAGTATTTCATCGGTGGATTCGTAATAAGCCAGGATGCCGTTGGTTCCGGATTGAGCCCGGTGGAGTTGGAATACCTGATCCAACCGGTCGACCTGGTGGGGTTGCTCAATATTGGAGATGTCAAGTACGACCAGATCTTCCAGCTTGTTGGCATATAATACATCATTTTTGATCGAAAAATGGGTATTGCCGATGATGTCAATAAATCCAAGCGACTGGGGAGAGGACGGATTCGCATTGTCAATGATGTGGATTCCTTTTTGAAACTCATTGACAAAAATGTACTGTCCATACGCAAAAATAGTTCCGGTATTCTCCATGGACCGGGCGGAACCGAATTCAACAGGAGCGTTAAATTCTTCCTGGGTAATATAGACCGGTTCATAATGGACAAACTGCTTGGTTTGCACGCAGTCATCTTTCAGGCATGAGGTGACCGAAAGGATTCCAAGGATAAGTGTGCTGAGGTAGAAAAAGGGTTTCATATATCTCTATTTTACCCTATATACACCGCACAACCTACTTTCGTCAGTTTTTGTCAAAGATTTATTAAAAAACTTTTTATCGCCTTAAGAAGTTCAGGAGAAATGGGTAGATCAGGGTTGCCATACGAAGCCTGATTTTCAAGGGGACCACCTTCTATGTTCTTAAGAATGTGGTTCATATGAGGGATTAGCTTAAGTGTTGATTGATTCGAGGCCGCGAGCAAAGCTTTTGCATCTTCTGGTGTGATTTGGATGTCATTTTCACCCTGAACGATAAGAATAGGAACAGTTAATTTCCCGATCTCGGTAGCCGGATCGTATTTTAACAGAGAACGCATGTAGGGTTGGACCGAAGGGCGGTAGAGGCTAAGAAGCATGGGATTCATCTCGTCGACGGTTTCCCCTTTCCGGATCAACTCCATAATGCTGTCGGATTCCGGGACGAGTGCGGGCATTTGCTTTTCAAGCTGTTCGTGGATGATGACATCGAATGTTCTTCCGGTTCCTGCCAATGAAATAAATCCATCTACCTCGTTGGTTTGCGCCAGGAGGATTCCAATTAATGAGCCCTCACTGTGACCAGCTACCACGATAGTGTATTCGGGGAACGAATCTTTCAAACGGTCGAGCCAATGCGAGGCGTCAGTGACATAATCATCGAGGGTAAGAGTCGATTCATCCAGGGATTGGACAGCACTTTCTGCAATCCCGCGTTTGTCAAAACGAAGGGTGGTATAGCCCTGGATAACGAGGGAATCGGACAACCCTTTGATGCTGTTGTTTTTCATGAAAGGATTGTTCCCATCGCGATCGGTGGGACCTGAACCACTTATAAACATTATCGCGGTTTTCTGATTCTGATTTTGTGGTGTGGCCAGGGTTCCATGCAAGACGACCGAATCCAGTTTCAGGGCCCATTCCACCTCATTGATGGCATCTGCTTGAGCCGTCGCAGGAATACAAGTCAGTGCCAATAGAATAGCAACCAAAATGGGCTTTAATATTTTCATACGCTACAGTTTTCCACCATAATGCTTTTGATACAACTCCATGGCATCGATGACTACCTGTAAGGCGATTTCCCGGCCTTGAATATCATCGACCACCACGGTTTTGTTTTCCAGTTTCTTGTAGTCTTCAAAAAAACTTTGAATTTCCAATGAAAAATGATCAGGCAGTTCGGAGACGTCGTTGTAATGGCTGACGCTTTTATCGTGAGCAGCAACCGCGATGATTTTGTCATCTTTTTCGTTGCCATCCATCATGTGCATGACCCCGATGACTTTTGCATTGACGATGCACATCGGTACAATATCCATTTGGGACATGATCAAAATATCGAGTGGGTCACGGTCTTCGCAATAAGTCTGGGGAATAAATCCATAATTTGCCGGATAATTAACCGAGGAGTACAGGACCCGGTCCAGCCGAAGCAGCCCGCTCACTTTGTCCAGTTCATATTTTGCTCTGCTGTTTCGGGGGATTTCAATAATTCCGTTGACAAAGGTCGGGGTTTGGTTCCCAATATTGACTTGATGCCATGGGTTGAACATATCGCTTTGATTTAATTAAAATAAAGTGCAAAGGTCCGGAAAATAAATGAAAATAAGGCAGAGAACGAGCTTTTCAGCGTCTTAAATGAACCAAAAATAGCTGTGTGTCAATGTACGAACAAGAACTCCTGCGCCTGGGCAATATGTCTGTCAGAGTGAAAGGATAACATATACAACCAATCCCGGCGCGTCAGGAGTCCAAGCGCGGGATGAGGGTAAGCGTCTTCCGAAAAAATATCGATTTTTCCATCGGCGACCCGATCAATAATTTCATGACGAAGTGTGCTGAATTCATCCAAAAGCTCTGAGATGTTTTTCGCGGATTTTCTTTCGGGGTCATGATTTTTTTGGCTTTTAAATTTTTTGTGCCGATTGAGCATGAGATCCCGCATATGGTATTTGGTATAATGCCCTGTTTTACGTTGGGGAAAAGCACTGAGTAATAAGTCCAGCACCGTTCGGTCTACCAATACGACGTGTTCGATCACTTGCTTTACATTCCAACACTCCTGACGATCACCTGGCGTCTGTCTGGTGGCGTATTCGTCCATATATTCCAAAAACGCTTTCGTGGAGCGTTTCAATTCCCGTATTATTGTTTCCTTCACAT
>CAZVQI010000227.1:0-456 GCA_964629155.1 uncultured Flavobacterium sp. | reverse complement strand
GCCTTGTAAATTTATAGCCACTTTCGCTTTTTGAAGTAGAAAATGAGGAATGCGGTAATCAATATCATCAGTCCCCACACATAAAAATATCCATTTTCCCAGGAAAGTTCAGGGATATTCTCAAAATTCATTCCGTACACTCCTACCAGGAAGGTCAAAGGTATAAAAAGCGTACTGATAATTGTGAGTAATTTCATGACCTCATTGGTTTTCAAGCTAATGCTGTACGCGTACGATTCCCGCATGCTGTTGTTGAGTTCGATATACAAGTCAAGAGAGTCCCGGACGGTAGATAAGTGGTCGTAGACATCTTCCAAGTAGATTTTGTTGGCTGGGTTGATTAGTTCGGTCGGAATGCCTTTTATCGTATACAGAGATTCCTGGATGGGCTGTATAATCCGCCACAGGTACAGCAAGGTGCGCTTATTGGACATGACGGTGTAAAGATGTTGTTTT
>CAZVQI010000226.1:0-3172 GCA_964629155.1 uncultured Flavobacterium sp. | reverse complement strand
CTTTTTTTTGGCGCCTTCCCGGGCAGCCCCGAAGCCACGGCCCCGGTCGATGCGCCGGAGCCAGGCGTCGCCCTTGCCCGTGCGCCGGCGGACCGCCGGCCGCGTGGCGACAGTTCCACGATGGACGTCCCGCGCCGACCGGAAGTGCTGTCGACGCCGGACATGCCGGCACGGAACGCCGCCTCCAGCAGCGGGATCATCCGGGACGGAACACGCGTGGCGGTTGGCCGCCCGGGCCGGGGCAGCTACCCCGTCGAGGTCAAGGGAGCGTTGCCGCGCCCCGGGCCGGGCACCGGCACCAGCGCATGCAGGCGGCGCGGCGACCGGATGCCGCGTGGACGGGCGTCAGCCCCCCGCGGCGTCGGCCGGGATGGACTTGCCGTCCAGTTCGCGCATGAGTTCGCGCGCGGCGCGTTCGCGCGCCTCCCACCGCTCTGCGCTGAGGCACACGCGCTTGGGCATGCGGCTGCCGGTCACTTCCTCGCTTCGGCAGATCTTGCCGTCCTTGCGCTGCTTGCCTTCCGCGGCCGCCGGCGTGGTGTCGCTGGAGGCTTCCGCCGCCGGCGTGGAGCCGGCGGTGGCCTCCGTCGCCGCTGCGACCGCCTCGTCCCCCGCCAGCACGTTGCCGGCCAGACCCAGCCCGAAACCGACTGCGGCCACCAGCACGGCCCTGCGCCAGCGTGCACTGGCCGGGAACAGGATCGAACCTTCACTATGGACGTGCATGCTCATCTCCACCGGACGGGGGCATTCGCCACGAACGTGGCGGCAGCCCGAAGATACTATCGACGGCTGGCCCGCGGAAGCCTCGTCCGACATGGCCAGGACGCATTCAACCGAGCGGTTCGCGGGGCCCGTCGGGCCGGGACGAGGGCTGCATGTCGAAGGCGATCGTCATCCTCGGCTCCGGCCCTGAGAACGGGACGGTGCCGTGCCAGGTGCAGGAGGGGAACAACGCCACATGCCCCGGGCGCGGTTGGACCAGCCGCCGCGGCGGCAGGTCGAGCCCCAGTTCCTCAAGCGGCTGTCCGAACTGGATCCATCCCGCCCGGGAATCGGCGCCGCCGTCGAGCACGTCGGCCGGCAGGGCCACGTAGAACGCCGAACTGGCCCAGCCGCGCGGATGGATGTGGTTGGAATGGTGCCCCGATGCCGCTAGCCGCACCGACCACGAGCCGACGAAACGCACGCTCGACCGTTTGTGCGACAGGAACGGGTGCCGCGGGTCGTGCGGCAGCGAGGCGACCCACCGTTCCACGGCCGCGCGCAGGGCGTCCTGCGCCGCGCGGATGACGGGGTCGGCGCGGCCGAAAAGCTGGCCCGGGGTCTGGGTGCCGCCGCGCACGCTCTGGTTCACCGGCTCGCGCCCTGGACCGTGCATCGCCTCCAGGGTCGCGCGCAGCCGCTGCAGGAACGCGTCGCCGTCGCCGAAGCCCGGCGGTGGCGCGACCTCGACGAAGCCGACCAGTCGTTCGTAGTCGAACAGCCAGTGCTCGCGTTCGTCGCCCGCCAGCCGCCAGGCCGTCCCCAGGTGGCTCCAGCCTTCCTGATTGCGCGGGTCGAGCTCGACGACCCTGCCGGCGCATCCGGCGGCGAGGTCGTAGTCGCGGGTGCGGAAGGCATGGCGGGCACGCGCATTGAGGAAGTCCGGCACGTCGCCCAGCCATCCTGTCGCCAAGCGTTCGTACAGCGGCGTCGCGTCCTCATGCAGGCCGAGCGCGTCGCAGGCATCGGCGGCGAACCAGTCGAGCATGGCGTTGCCGGGGTCGCGCCGGCGCAGCGGCCCCAGCAGTTCCAGCGCCTCCTCCGCGCGCCGCGCCGCAAGCAGGGTGCGGAGGAACGCCAGCTGCAAGGGCTGGTTGCCGGGCTGCGCAAGCGCCGCGGCGCGGAAGGCCGCAAATGGATCCTCGCCGGGCGCGAACCGGTCGCCGCTCTCCCACAGCAGGCTGGCCAGGGTCTCGTGGCCGGGCGCGTGGCCCGGATGGCGCGCGACCAGCGCGCGCGCGCCAGCCAGCGCCTCGGTGGTGCGCCCGGCGTCGGCCAGCACGCCGTTGATCGCATCCTGCAGCGAGGGCTCGTCGAGGCCCTTGGCGCGCGCCAGCTCAGCGGCCTTGCGGAACGCCGCGAGCGCGTCGTCCAGGCGCCCCAGTTCGCGCAGCACGACGCCCAGATCGGTCCAGGCCGCGGGTTGCGCGGGCGCCATCGAGAGCGCCCGGCGCAGGACCGGCTCCGCGGCTTCCCACTCGCCCTGCCCGCGCAGCGCATTGCCATGGCGCGCAAGCGACACGCCGTAGTTGCGCAGGATCACGGGATTGGCCGGCGACAGCGCCAGCGCGCGGTCGAAGGCCGCGTCCGCCTGCGACCTGCGCCCGTTCTCGGCCAGGCACATGCCCAGCAACTGCCATGCATCCGCGGCATCGGGGACGTGCCGGGCGAGCGACTCCGCGATCGCCAGCGCCTCCGCAGCGTGGCCGGACTGCAACAGCCCCAGCGCGCGCCGGAAGCGTTCCGCGTCGGCCGCACCCAGCGCCTGGCTCCGGCCCGACGGCATCGTCCCGCTCAGCGCGTGCGGCGCACCCGCATGGAGACGCCGTTGGGCAAGACCAGGGTGTAGCCACCGAGGACCGCCTTCCGGACCTGCACGACGTCCCCGGCCTTCACGTGCGCGCCCGCGCGCGCGTCGGTCTGGGTCCACGCCTGTCCGTTCTCGAGCGTGACGATGCGGATGCTGCCCGCATAGTCAACCTTCGCCACCCTGCCCTCGATCCGTTCGGGCTGCCGCTGCACCAGCGGCTGGTCCTTGTCGGGCGCCAGGCCGAAGTCGGCGGCCGCCTTCTCCTCCGCCGCTTCCACCACTTCCGGCGGTGGCGGGAACGCCCGGTCGTAGCAGGCCAGGCGCTCGACGGGGTCGGCCACCAGCGCGCAGGCGTGCGAGGGTTGCTGCGCCATCGCCGGCAACGCGGCCATCAACGTGGACAGGAACAGGAGCGGCAGGCGGTACTTCGGCATCTTCAACTCCGCGGCAGGGGGATTGCGGGATTCACGTCGCGCCGTCCGACGTGCGCCAGTCGCGCATCGCGCTCGCCAGCGCCGTCGCCATCTCGCGCTCGGCCTGGGTGAGCAGCGGGTTCCAGACGTCGAACATCAGGATCACGCGCAGCTGCTGGCTGTC
>CAZVQI010000225.1:0-3175 GCA_964629155.1 uncultured Flavobacterium sp. | reverse complement strand
ATATATTTGTGCGATACTACTATATTGATGGGGTATATCCGCCTCATGCAACCAATCATCAGACGAGAAAATACCAGACCGAGGATCGGTGTTTTTGGTGTAGGTTACTACGTGTATTGGGATCAGTTTCCGGGTCTGCTCGATGCACTCCAACGGAAGCAAAAGCATCTGGTAGATTACATCCAGTCACACCATGCGGAGGTAGTGGATTTTGGCATGGTAGACAAAGTGCAAACCGCGTATGATCTGGTGCCCCGATTGAAAAGTGCCGATCTGGATCTCATTTTCTGCGATATGCTCACGTATGCGACTTCGAGCACTTTTGGGGTGATTATTAAAAACATGGAGGTGCCAATCGTCCTGGTTGCTCTTCAACCGGACAAAGCGATGGATTACTCCAGGGCTACGACCCAAATGCAATTGTACAACGATGATATTTGTTCGCTGCCCGAGTTTGCAGGAGTGGCAGTACGCATGGGGAAACCTGTACCCGAGATGATCATCGGAAGCCTGAAGGATGATCCGGAAGCGGATGTCAAAATCCGGGAATTTGTCCGAATCGCTGCCGTGCTTCACGATTTAAAGCGGGCCAGAATAGGACATATTGGGCATCCTATTGAATCGATGCTGGATATGCACACCGATGCGACCATGCTTACAGCTCATTTTGGATTGCATATCGTACAGTGCGAGGAGAATGAAATCGTCACTCATTATCAGAATGTGGAAGAACCAGAGATCGACCAGGAAGAAAAGAGAATTCTTCATTTTTTTGATACCCCCGATCCGGTGTCGGATCCTATTTCGGAAAAATTGAGATCGGAAGATCTCCGGGTGGCAGCCGCAGTCAGTGTGGCCCTGCAAAAATTCAAGGTGGACCGGGAACTCGACGGCTTGGCTTATTATTACGAGGGAGTCAGGGATAGCCAGACTCAGCTGGTCATGTCCAATCTGATCGTAGGCAATTCGCTATTGACTGCCTCTGGTTTTCCGATGTGCGGGGAGTCCGACCTCAAGACTTGTGTGGCCATGATGATTATGGACCGGCTGGGAATCGGCGGGAGTTTTGCAGAATTTCACCCGGTGGATTTCATGGAAGGCTTTGTTCTGGTAGGGCACGATGGTCCGCACAATATCGAGATAGCAGAAGGACGGCCGGTATTGAGGAGTCTGAAAAAGTACCACGGCAAACCAGGATATGGGGCAGGAGTGGAATTTAAATTAAAGGAAGGACCCATTACTATGCTGAGTATCGGGAGTACTTATGAGGGTAAGTTTAAGTTTGTCATAGCGGAAGGGGAATCTGTCACTGGTCCGATCCCTGCTACGGGCAATACGAATACCCGCGGATTTTTCAAGCCGGATATCCGGACATTTCTCTACCGGTGGATCAAAGAAGGTCCCACCCACCATTTTGCTCTGGGCGTGGGCCATCATGCTGCCACAATTCAGAAAATCGGTCAGTTTTTGAATATAGAATCCGTCATTATCCCAGGTAGTTAATTACCATTGGAGACTACAATGATGCTGGCATGAATAAATTAATTGTTCTTCTAATATTTTGGATTCCAGGGATGGTGAGTAATGTATGTTTTGGGCAGGCAGGGTCCGATTACGATATGCTCACCAGCCTTTTTAAGGAACCACCACCGGAAGCCAGGCCAAAAGCCTATTGGTGGTGCCTTAATGGAAATATCGATACGGTCCGTGCTCAAGAGGAATTGCGTGCGATGAAGCAAAACGGACTTACCGGGTTTGATCTTTTCGAAATTGGGGTTCCGGACCAGGATACGATGATCCCAGGTGGACCTGCTTTTTTAAGTGGTGAATCATTACAGACCATCAAATGGGTGGTTGAGGAAGCCGGCAAACTGGATCTGGCCGTAGGCTTGAATCTGGCAAGCAGCTGGAATGCTGGGGGCAGTTGGGTGAAACCCCATCATGGAGGTAAATCCCTGTATCGATCACAAATCATCATCCAAGCAGAAGAATCATCCGGGCGCATAATAATACCTTTCCCTGAAATTTCTTTTCCCCGGGAATCCCTCATCGGTGGTAATGGACAGCCTATGATCTCTCGGCGGTCAGATGGACGTCCGGTTTACAATGAAGAAATCGCCGTGTTGGCCATTCCGCAAGCATCGGACCAAAAAACATTGGATATCTCAAATATTATAGACCTGACTCCTTATTTCAATCCGGAAGCTGACGAACTGACTTGGAATCCTCCCCCCGGGGATTGGAAGATTTGCCGATACGTCACCTCCAATTCGGGGCAACAGCTCGTGCTGGCCAGTCCTTCATCCGCCGGTCTCACCATCGACCACTTTGATTCCACAGCGGTCGAAGCCCATTTGATGTACATCATCAACCGGTTGCAATCCGCTCTGGGTGATATTGAAAATACCGCATTGCGAAGTTTTTACCTGGCCAGTTACGAAGCCAGAGGTCTTGTATGGACGCCGTCATTACCAGCAGAGTTTAAAAATTTGCACGGTTATTCTATCCGCAAATTTCTACCCATTTTTTTTGAACAGGATCTATTTGAACGAGAAACATCCCAGAGGGTGATGTCCGATTTTAAAAAGACCTTATCCGAATTGATGATCAACAACCTGTACAAAAAATCGAAGGAAATTTGCAATCGGTATGGTTTGATGATCAACAGCGAAGCGGGCGGGCCGGGGTATCCGCTGTACAATGGACCGGCTGAACCCCTTAAAGCCCTGGGGGCACTGGATATACCTCGCGGTGAGTTTTGGATCAATCACTCCAGGTTTTACCCGGATGGGAACGACAGTATTGATATTCTACGAGTTGTCAAGGAGGTTTCTGCGGCTTCCCATATTTATCAAAGGAAATTTGTGGAAGAGGAAGCCTTTACGTCTTTTCAACACTGGCAGGAGGGGCCGTTTGATATGAAACCCTTCGCCGACAGGGCGTTTTGTGAAGGGATGAACCGGGTGGTGTTTCACGGTTTCAGTCACAATATAAAGGAAAGTGGTTATCCCGGATTTGTGTATCATGCCGGTACGCATTTCAATGACAAACGGGTTTGGTGGTCCAAGGCTCGGCCTTTTGTGGACTATCTGAGTCGGATATCCGCTGTTTTCCAAAACACCGATTTTGTTGCGGATGTTCTTTGGTATTATGGTGATAAAGTGCCCAATTCAGC
>CAZVQI010000224.1:0-3177 GCA_964629155.1 uncultured Flavobacterium sp. | reverse complement strand
TACCACCAATTCCCGGATGGGGTCGACCCCTATGTGGAACCCGGGAATCCTTCGAGTGGACTGTTATGGGGGATCAGCAGCCAGGCGGCCTCTGAACCCGGAAAAGAGGATGAATTGGTACAGGCCTATAATTTCAGAATCTGCCTTACGGATCACCCGGATAATCGACTGCCAATTGAGAAACCCGATAATTATAATCCCAACCAGTACGAACTCCTCGTTCGGTTATTTGAAGCACAGCCCGATCGCCGGGAGATTGGACAGTATTTTATCTGGACGAGGATGCCCAATCGAAAAACGGATGTGAACAACCGGGGCGGATTCTCCACAGATGCGATTGGGATGAACCACAACTGGCCGGAAGCCAGTTATGAAGTTCGGGAGGCTATTTTCAAAGAGCATTTGGATTATACGCAGGGACTGCTTTATTTTTATCAGAATGATCCGCGAACACCGAGGGAACTTCAGAATTTTGTAAAAGACTGGGGATATCCCCGGGATGAATATGAAAGTACCGGCCATTTCACCCCTCAGCTTTATGTTCGTGAGGGCCGACGGATGGTCAGTGACCTGGTGATGACCCAGCACCATTGCCAGGGAAGAGATATTGTGGGTGACCCGGTTGGAATGGCAGCATATGGGATGGATTCTCACAATACCCAACGTATTGTGGTGGACGGTATGGTCAAAAATGAAGGCAATGTGGAAGTCCATGGCTTTTCCCCTTACCCGGTTTCGGTTCGGTCTATTACCCCCACACCTTCTGAATGCGACAACCTGGTGGTGCCAGTGTGTTTATCTTCCAGCCATATCGCTTTTGGATCTATCCGAATGGAGCCTGTGTTCATGGTTTTGGGCCAATCCGCTGCTACGGTAGCTGCACTGGCTATTGATCAGGCCGTGTCTGTTCAGAATGTACCGTATAAGGATTTGAAGGAAAAACTTTTAAGCGACGGCCAAATCCTGGAATAATTGGATAAGCAATTTTTATTTTACATAACAGCCTGAAATAAAATATGATGAGATGGAGCGCTTTTTCATGCATAAGTCTTTTATTGCTTATCGGTGTTTTTCTTAGTTGCGAAAATGCGGTCACTGAGGGCCAGAAGCATCATGCGGATATAATAATCTATGGGGGCACCTCCGCTGCGATCATAGCAGCGGTGGAAGCTGTAAGGAATGGGAATAGTGTTATTGTAGTGTCACCAGATCAACATTTGGGTGGATTGACCTCCGGTGGATTAGGGTACACGGATACCGGAGATAAAAGCGTCATCGGAGGACTGGCCAGGGAATTCTATCATCGGTTATATCAGCATTATACCTCAGATGAGGCATGGATTTGGGAAGAGCGCTCAGATTATGGGAACAAAGGTCAGGGCACTCCGGCAATCGACGGTGAAAATCGAACGATGTGGATTTTTGAACCCCATGCTGCAGAAAAGGTATTTGAAGATCTTGTTCTGGAACACAGTATTCGGGTGGATCGCGATGAAAGGCTCGATCGAGATGGGGGTATTGAAATAGATGGAGAAAAGATCGTTTCTTTTACCACACTGAGTGGAAAAACCTATGTAGGGGATGTTTTTATGGACGCAACCTATGAGGGCGATTTGATGGCGCTGTCCGGGGTAGAATATACCGTGGGAAGAGAAAGTGTGGATACCTATGGCGAAGAATGGAATGGGGTGCAGACCGGAGTACTACACCACCAACATTGGTTTTGGGAGGACATTTCCCCGTATGTTAACCCAGGAGACCCATCGAGTGGTGTGCTTCCACGTGTGTCTACCGAGCATCCAGGGGAAAAAGGGGCAGCAGATCATAAAATACAGGCCTATTGTTTTCGGACCTGCATGACCGATCTCCCGGAAAATCGACTTCCGTTTCCCAGGCCGGAAGGTTATGATTCTACTCAATACGAACTGCTGCTCCGGTCTTTACTCACTGGGCGGAAAGATTTTTTTCAAAAGTTTGACCGGATACCCAACCGCAAAACGGATACGAATAACCATGGACCGTTTAGTAGCGACAACATCGGGATGAATTATGATTACCCGGAAGCATCATATGAACGACGTCAGGAAATAATCAAAGAGCACGAACAATACCAAAAAGGGCTCTATTGGTTCGTTGCAAATGATCCCCGGGTACCACAGGATATCCAGACCGAGATGAAAAAATGGGGATTGGCAAAGGACGAGTTCACGGACAATGGAAATTGGCCACATCAGTTGTATATCCGGGAAGCCCGGAGAATGATAGGAGATTATGTGATGACGGAAAATGAACTTCTCAAACGTAGACCTACCCCAGAGCCGGTAGGCATGGGGTCGTATACCATGGATTCCCACAATGTTCAGCGATACATTAAGCCCGATGGTTTCGTGCAAAATGAGGGCGATATCGGGGTCAGTACACAAGGATCGTACGCTATCTCCTATGGTTCCTTGGTGCCAAAAAAGTCCGATTGTACCAATTTGTTGGTTCCCGTGTGCGTCTCCGCCAGTCATATCGCCTTTGGCTCCATCCGAATGGAACCGGTTTTTATGATTCTGGGACAATCTGCGGCAGCAGCTGCATCCATGGCCATTGAACAAGGTATTGCAGTTCAGGATGTTGATTATCACGAACTTCGGGCAGACCTTGAACAAAAAGGTCAAATTGTGGAAAAGCCACTTTGAACGAATCGCAGAGATGGATAGGGTAAAATGGAGCTAAATAACGCCTCTTCAATTTTATACACGTCATGTAAATTTCAACCGGAGATTGGTGGACAATCCCGTTCATATAGGTGCATAGGCGAGTTGACCATGCTGCAATTCATTCTAACGAGATAATTTTAAAATTCCAATTTGTAAAAAAAAATGAAACATATGGGTATTCGTCGACGCAATTTCTTAAAAAATTCCGCCGTATTGGGATCAGGCTTGATTCTTCCGGGAGTCCAATGGCCCTGGGCCTCAGACCGGGCTAAGACCTATGATCTTGTAATTTACGGGGCCTCATCGGCCGGCATAATCGCCGGAATTGCTGCAGCCGGGAAAGGACTGGATGTGATTATCGTGGAGCCCTCAGATCACATCGGTGGGCTGACCTCAGGTGGATTAGGCCAAACCGATATCGGTGTGGAAGGAGAAGGAGGGGCTATCGGCGGAATGTCTTTTGACTTTTACC
>CAZVQI010000223.1:0-3185 GCA_964629155.1 uncultured Flavobacterium sp. | reverse complement strand
TCGATTTCATTCGGATTGTATTTCATTTTGTTGTTGAATCGTTGGTGTTTATTTAAGATAAAAAATTGACTGGCAAATTTAAGGAATATTTACATAGCAATCTAAATAAAAGATATAGCCGATTGTAGCAAATTAAGAATGTCTGCTACCGCACCAGAGTTTTAACTATAAAGTAAAAAAAGAGAAGAAAAGGAAGATAAGTTTTGAGCTATTAAAAAACGATTTTCAAAGTTTCTGTAATAACTTGTTCGTCCTTAAGATATTCCAGAATCCATTCATCACTACTTTTAGCTTTGTATAAAGCTCCGTTTATAAGGTCGTTTGAAATGATAAATTGGTCTGGTTTTGAAGTCTTGAAAAGCGTGTATTTTTCGTTATCTTCAATATCATACAACTTGTAACCCTGAGCTGTTTTTTTGGCGTACAGGTATGAAGGATCTTTTATTTGGTCAGATGATTCAGAAGTTGTCTCAGAGGTGATGTTTAATTTTTTCTGAATTACTTCTTTAGACGGAATGTATAACAAATCAAAAGCTTCTCTTAAAGCATAGTTATAGGCTACTCTATATTCTTTTTCTTTGCTTGTACCTGTACTTTCCGCTATTACATTTCCTTTACAGTCTCTTAAAGTGATTTTTAGTTTAGTGTTTAAAAAAGTCTTTTCTTTAGTGACATTTAATCTTAAAACATTGCATTCGTTCAAATGAAATTCAATCGGTTTGTCTTCTGATTCAAATAAAGCAGTCATTCCTTTTTTGTTCATCAGGAATTTGGAAAGCTCATTCAGATTATACAGGTTTTTTTCGTACAAGAAATCGAACTTTTCGGGCACTATAACAAAGTCGTATCCACTATAGTGTTGAGCAGAAAGAAAGTTTGTTATAAATAGAACTACTAAAAATAAGGAAAGTTTTTTCATTCTATATATAATTTTTTGATACGTTCAATAGGTCCTGTACACTTCTTGTGATGACATTCAATACAGGAATTGACCATATTGTTGAAATTTTTTTTGACATCAGTTGTATCAATATAAACTAATCTTTGTGCTTCTATAAATTTTAAGGCTTCTGATTTGAAAAAATCATCAAAATCGTCAGAGTCTGTCATTTGTGCACTATGAATTTTGAGATAATATTCCGGAAATTCTCCAAAATTCAAGTCGTTATTTTCTATTTTCTGTTTTATACGTTGGTTATCGACATACATTTGTTCCATCAACGAAGCCATTTCTGACATTTGATACATTTTAAAAGAAGATGTTGAAGATTCGTTTTGGACAGCATTTGGTTCAGCCTGTGGATTCTTTTTACAAGCTCCTATCAATAAACAACTCAGAAAACAGAAAACAATTTTTTTCATTAGTTTACAGACTCAGTTGTAGTTTCCGGTAATTTATTTTCAATTAGAACTCCGTCTGCTTGAATGGCATAAGTAATTTTTGGTTCAGTAATCGCCTCAATTTCTTCTTCTGATTTACCGGCATCTTTAGCATAATGTTTTAGTTCATCAACAGTTACGATGCTTAAAAAGGCTCTTCCTTCTACAATACTTTCTTGATTAGCCGCATCCAGAGGGACAAAAAAACCGTAATCTGTAAAACGGACAAACGCATCTTTATCACCTTCTAAATCCAGACTCATCCAACAACCTTTTTTTTGACAGACCTCTAAGATGGTTGATTTGAATTTAATCGGTAGAGTATCTCCCTCTTTCATGTTTTTGAACATTTCAAGCATTTCGGCTTGAGTGATAGTGTTATCAGCTGTGATTTTTTCTCCAAACGAAGAATAAGTGACTGTAACTTCAGGCTCTGTAGGAGTTTGTTCTTGTTTTTTACAACTTACTAAAGTAATAACTATGGAAGCTAAAAGGAATAATTTTTTCATACAAGTCTTGAATTTAAAGGACAAAGGTATAAAAAATTATTTCAGAATCTCTGCCCATTTTGTTTTAACCACACTCCAATCAAAAGTTTTAACTAAATGCAAAGCATTTTCAACAATGGTATTTTTTAGCTGCGGGTTATTAATAAGTTTAAAAATAGATTGAACCATTGCCTCTGTGTCTTCTTTGTTAACCAAAAGCGCATTCTTTTGGTCTTCTAATAAAAATGGAATTCCTCCTACATTAGTAGAAACAACGGGTAATCCGAGACAGAGAGCTTCCATGACACTTACGGGAGTATTGTCAAAATTAGTGGTATTGATAAAAATATTATACTCTTCTGAAAGTTTTATCCATTCAGGTTTTGAGAGCCTTCCTGTAAATTTTACTTTTACTCCTTGTTCTTTGGCATATTGACGCGTTGCTTCTAAACTTCCGTCTTTATCAGGACCGACCATGCAGAGTTCTGCATCAGGGTATTGCTTTTGAAGTTCTTTAAGCACATCAACAGCCATTTTAGGATTGTATAACCAAGCAAAAGAACGTACCCAAAGCAGTTTTGGAGTTTTGATTTCACGATTAAAAAACGGATAGTTCTTTATCTCTATAGTATTAGGTATAAAAATTAAATTTGGGTAGTTTCTTTTCTGAAAAGCATCGAATAAATAACCTGAAGGAGCTACGTTTTGGTATGAATGATTAAAAATCATCTTGCATAAATTCGAGCTTTTGTCTAATCTATTCGGTAAATCTCCTCCACGTAAAATAGGAATGTATTTTAACCGGAATATTCTACACAACTGACTTGTCATAAAAGCATACCAGAAGCTGAAAGTGCTGTAAGTATCAATGATGACATAATCTGTTTTTCTTCGGTATTTGAAAACACTCCAACTCATATCCAAAAATCTTAGAAGTTGATTTTCTTTTTCAGAGGTATAATGCATTATATAACCTTCTTTTTCAAAGAAAGGGCCAAGAGTTTCTATAGAGGTAGGAGTATAACCGTGTTTGGAGAGTTTGTTACCGATGTATAGAAGGGTTTTCATTTTTACGCTTCAAGATTATTAGGGGTGTTGTAAGATTCATCAAATGTTACTTTGAGTAAGGAAAGAGCATAAATAAAAGCCGGAGCGGCAAGTCGCATAGCCGCGTGATTTATGGTAAGTGCCCAGAAAAAGAAAAAGGATAATAAAAAAATATTTTGTTGATTAGTAGGGTATAAACTAAGTGGAACATAAATTAAGATAAGCAAAGCAAAAAGACCAAGCATACCGTGCTCGGCCAAAAGACGAGTT
>CAZVQI010000222.1:0-3199 GCA_964629155.1 uncultured Flavobacterium sp. | reverse complement strand
TTGTTCATCGTGAGCAACCGAGGTAACACCATTTATTTTTCCAACAATAAAAACCGACATTTCCAGTTCAACGCGGACGAACAGTTTTTACCGGTATATCAACTGGCAGATGAAAAAAATAAGAAAATCACTCATCTGGATTCATTCACCGAGAAATTCCTTAAAAAGTGCACGCTTGGCGAAATGATCAGCAAATATATGGTGCTGGTGGAAAGCGAACAGAAAATGCTCGTCATGCGCCCGTACCAAATATATGCCGTTAAGGCCATTGTCGATTGCATCCACCAAAACCGTGGCAATGGTTTTATCTGGCACACCACAGGAAGCGGTAAAACACTAACTTCTTTCAAGGCTTCTACGTTGCTGAAAGACAATCCGGATATTGTAAAATGCTTGTTTGTAGTTGATCGAAAAGATCTTGACCGTCAAACCCGCGAGGAATTCAACAAATTCCAGGAAGGCAGTGTGGAGGAAAATACGAATACCGAAACGCTTGTGAGGCGCTTACTTTCCACAGATTATGCCGACAAGGTGATCGTAACGACCATCCAGAAATTGGGCCTGGCACTGGATGGAACGTACAAAAGAAACTACAAAGAAAGATTAGAGCCGTTAAGTAACCAACGAATGGTTTTCATCTTTGATGAATGTCATCGTTCACAGTTTGGCACCAATCATCAGGCCATAAAGGAGTTCTTCCCTAACTCACAACTTTTTGGTTTTACCGGAACACCGATTTTTGAAGAAAACGCCACACAGAAAATTCGGGAAGACCAATACGAAACCTACAAGACTACAGAGACTCTTTTTCAAAAGCAATTACACGCTTACACCATTACGCATGCGATAGATGATAAAAACGTGTTGCGTTTTCATATCGACTATTTCAAAGGCAAGGGCAACCTGGACCCCATGCCAGGAGAGCCACTCGCACAGCAGGCCGTGGCAGAAGCCATTCTCGATAAACACCATGCCGCAACCAACAAACGGAAGTTCAACGCGATTATGGCCACTGCTTCCATCAACAACGCCATAGAATATTATCGCCTGTTCAAGGAGTTGCAACAGAAAAAGCTTGAGGAAGACCCCGAATATGTAGCGCTGAATATTGCCTGCGTGTTTTCACCACCAACTCAAGTGATGGCAGGAGACAAACAGAGTCAAAAAAATGTCGCGGACATCAGGCAATTGCAAGAAGATTTAATCCAGGAGAAGTTTGACAACCAACAGGAACCGGAAAAAAAGAAAGCAGCCCTGATAGAAATCATTGACGACTACAATGCAAAGTTCGGCACTAATCACAATATCAACGAATTTGACCTCTATTATCAGGATGTACAGAAGCGAATTAAAGATCAGAAATTCAGCAACAAGGACTATCCACAAAAAAACAAGATCGACATCTGTATTGTGGTAGACATGTTGCTAACGGGCTTTGACTCCAAGTATCTCAATACGCTTTATGTCGACAAGAACCTAAAATACCATGGATTGATTCAGGCGCTTTCACGAACCAACCGTGTGTTAAACGACACGAAGCCTTACGGCAATATTTTGGATTTCCGCTTCCAAAAAGATGCCGTGAACCAGGCCATAACACTGTTCTCCGGTGAGGATATCGAAAGAGCTAAAGAAATCTGGATGGTGGATCCGGCTCCGGTGGTGATTGACAAATATCAACAAGCCGTGGAAGCACTCGGCGAATTTATGCAGGAGCACAACCTGGTAAATGAACCGCATGAAGTATACAACCTGAAAGGAGATGCCGCCCGGATTGCCTTTGTGAAGAACTTTAAAGAGGTGCAGCGCCTTAAAACCCAGTTGGACCAATATACCGATCTCGATGAAGTACAGAAGGAACAGATTGAAGCCATTTTGCCCAAAGAGAAGTTGCTGGAATTCAGAAGCTCTTATTTAGAAACAGCTAAACAACTACGGGAAATACAGCAAAAAGAGGGCGAGAATGCCCCCGAAGACATTCAGCAACTGGATTTTGAATTTGTGCTCTTTGCCTCTGCAGTAATTGATTACGATTACATCATGAACCTAATTGCTGACAGTACTCAGCAAAAACCGAGCAAGCAGAAAATGACCAAGTCGCAGATCATCCAATTGCTGAAATCCAACTCCAACCTGATGGAGGAGGAAGAAGACCTGACCGACTACATCAACAGCCTGGATTGGGAAAGTGGGAAAGATGTGGAGACTTTGCGAAAAGGTTACGAAACCTTTAAGGTAGAGAAGTACGACAAAGAACTGGCGGACATAGCCAATAAACACGGTTTGTCAACAGGAGAATTGAAAACCTTTGTAGAGAAAATCATGAGCCGGATGATCTTTGACGGAGAAAAGCTTACCGATCTTCTGGAGCCAATGAATTTAAGCTGGAAAAAGCGCAGAACCAAAGAACTGGCTTTGATGGAAGACTTGGTGCCTCAATTAAAAAAGCTGGCTCAGGGAAGAGAGATAAGCGGATTAGCTGCTTATGAATAGTCTTGAACCATGATTGAAAGGGATTATTAGATTACCATGATTAGGGAAAATTGGAAAATGGAATTCAAGTTATCAAGCGAATCAAGAAAATGATATTATGGAATACCGAGAATTGACTCATAACATCATAGGGGCTGCTATGGAAGTGCATAAAACGCTGGGTAATGGATTTCAGGAAGTCATTTATCAACGAGCCTTGGCAATAGAAATGGCTACCAGAAATATTGATTTCAGCCGAGAGCATGAAATGAATATCCAATACAAAGGTCATGATATTGGCACCAGAAGAGTTGACTTTTTTGTGGAAGACAAAATTATGGTGGAGATCAAGGCAATCACCAATTTAGAAGATGTACATTTGGCACAAGCTATGAATTATGTAGAAGCTTATGATTTGGGAATAGGCCTGCTTATAAATTTTGGGGCAAAGTCATTGCAATTCAAACGTGTTCATAACAATAAGGTCTTGAACCGTGATGCAAAAGGTCTGAACCATGATTCTAAAGATTAAGGGATGGCCATGATTTTATGAAAGGTAAAACATCAAGTAATCATGATAATCCAAAAAATCAAGGTTCAGACAATGGAATGCAAAGGGTCTGAACCATGATTCTAAAGGATTAAGGGATGACCATGATTTTAAGCCGGATGAAAAATCAAGTAATCATGAGAATCCAAAAAATCAAGGTTCAGACAATGGAATGCA
>CAZVQI010000221.1:0-3203 GCA_964629155.1 uncultured Flavobacterium sp. | reverse complement strand
GCGGCGCTCGAAGCCGGCGTCGCCGCGGACATAACCGTGCGCAAGGTGGTCGGACACCGGATCACGGTCATCGAGCACGAAGCTGTCGCTCATGCCCAGCGGATCGAGGATATGGCGCCGCACGTAATCCGGGAACGCCTCGCCCGATGCACGCCGGACGATCTCGGCCAGCAACAGGTAGCCGCCGTTCGAATACGCGGTCGCGCTTCCCGGGACGAAGTTGGTGTCCAGCTGCGCCAGCTGCAGTTCCAGTGCCCGGGCCATCGTCGCGTCCGCGGCAGACGGGTACCCGCCCATGCGCAGCAGCGACAGGGAGTCGCGCAGCCCGGAGCTGTGGTTGAGCAGCATACGGATCGTCACCGTCTCCCGGTAGGCCGGCAATTCGGGGATGTGTCGGCGGACGTCATCGTCCAGTGACAGCCTGCCCTGCGCCACCAGCTGCGCGATCGCCAGGGCGGTGAACTGCTTGGAGACCGAGGCAGCGTAAAACAGCGTGTCCCCGTCGATGGGCACGCCGCGTTCGATATCGGCCAGCCCCGACGCAGCGAATCCGATCCGTTCCCCGTCCCGGTGGGCGGCCAGGGCGCATCCCGGCGCCGCCCCGAAGCCCGGAAGGATGTCCCGCAGGTCCGCATCCGCGGCCGAGGTGGTGCCGCCCAGCAGGAGGCCGAGCGCAATCGCAAGCGAAGACAGTGTTCCGTTCAAGGGTGCATCTCCCGCGTGGCGCGTCGTGCTGGTGATCGAGGCAGGGCGCGGGCACGCCGCCGCCGCGCCTTGCCTCGTCGGGCGTCAGAACCTGAAGCGCATCCCGACGGTGTAGGTGCGGCCGATGACGTCGTAGAGCGAACGGACGGTTGCGAACCCGCCGGAGGTGATCGGCGGGTCCTTGTCGAACACGTTCCGGACCGTACCGAACAGCGAGAGGTTCCCGGTCAGGTCATACGCACCATTGAGATCGAAATAGGTGCGGCTGGATGCCTCCAGCACATTCCGGTCCTTTTCGGTGAACGTATGGTTGATCTTGCCGCCGCCGACATGGCGGACGCCCAGGCCGAGCGTCAGCGGTCCGGTCGCGTAGGACGCGCGCAGCGAGCCGTTCCAGTGCGGCATGCCGCCGACGCTGGCAATGGTGGGCTGCTCGACGCTGCCGGCCAGCCGGGTGACCACTTCGCCGTCGTCCAGCTCCAGGGTATCGACGTAGGAGACCAGTGCGCGCAAGGTCAGGTCACCGGCGCCCAGCGGCTGGCGGTAGAGGGCCTCCAGGTCGGCGCCGCGCAGCTGCATGGTCTGCAGGTTCTGCGGCGAAGTGTTGACCTGGCTGATCCGTCCATCGTCGCCGCGGGTGATCAGGCTGCACAACTGCGGCTGGACACCGAAACAGCGGTTGACGATGGCGGCGGCCTGCAGGGTGATGATCGCGCCGTCGATATCGATGTTGTAGTAGTCGAGCGAGAGCATCAGGTTCGGGTGGGGATTGACCACCACGCCGATGGTCGTGGTATCGGCCTCCTCCGGCTCCAGCCCCGGATTGCCCGACGAGAGCGACTGCACCGAGTACGTCGCCCCCAGCTCCTGGTCAAGCACGCTGAAGATCGAAGTGGTCGATCCGGAAAACAGCTCGGAGAGCGATGGAGCGCGGATATCCCGCGAACGCGTGGCCCGGAGCCTCCAGACATCGTTGATGTCCCAGAGGCCGCCGATCTTCCAGGTGGACACCGTGCCCGAGGTGCTGTAGTCGGTCACCCGCCCGGCCACGTTCAGATCCAGCGCCTTGGCCCACGGGCGGCCGTTGGCAAGCGGCACCACCACTTCGGAGAACGCCTCGCGGACGTTGACCGCGCCCTCCCAGGGCACCGTGTTCCCGGTCACGAATTCGGCTGCCCGCGACAGCTCGTCGGAGGTCACGATCGCCTCCTCGCGCCGCCACTCCAGGCCGGCCGCGATCGACACCGGGCCGGCCGCGGTTTCAAACGGCTCGCCCGAGACCGTCGCCGCGGCCGCATGCTGGGACAGGTCCCAGTGCCGCCACGCGGTGCCGACCACGTAGCCCAGGGCGTCGGCGGAGGGCGCGCCCTCGCCGAACAGGTTCATCGGTACGCAGCCGGCCGCCCGTGCCGCCGCATCCCGGCACACGATGGCACCGGTAACGGGATCGAACACGGCATCGATGGCGGCGTTGTAGCGGGACGTGATGCGGTTGTTGTGCGCCAGCATCGTCGATTCGCTGCTGCCGTAGGTGTAGTAGCCGTCCCAGCCCCAGGTGTCGCCGAAGTAGCCTTCAAGGCCCACCACCACACGCTCGGTGCTGGACTCCTGCTCGTTGACGGTGCGCGCGTAGTCCCGGCTCAGGCGGCCCATGGTGAAGCTGTCGATGCCGTGGGCATCCATCGCGTCGCCGATCGATCCCGGCAGGAACGCGTTGTCGCGGTGGATGCGGATGCTGTTGTCGCTGCGGGTCAGGTTGGGGATCGGGCTGGAATCGGACCTGGCCCATGCGCCTTCGACGTACAGGGTGGTGGCGTCGGTGATGTCGTAGGAGACGCGGCCGTAGACATTCCTGCGCTCCTGCGGCGCGGCCAGCGTCTGGTCCACATGGGTGTAGGCGCCATCGCCGCCGATCATGCTGTTGCCGGAGACGACCTCGCCATAGCGGAACGGGACCGGGTCGCCGTTGGCGTCGAAATGGATGCCGGCCAGCGGACCGGAGTTGATCAGACCGCCAAAGCTGTTCACCGCGCTGACGACGTTGGGCACCACCAGAATGCGCGGCTCGCCGTTGTCCGGCGTGTAGGCGGGATTGGTGATGGTGCCCCAGCCCTGGGCACCCCAGTCGCGGTCGCCCAGCCGGGCGATACCGCTGTTGTCGGCAACTTCGGCGCCGAACAGCACGTGCCCGCGATCGGCCCCGAATCGATGGCCGAAGGCCAGGGACACCCGCCGCGAACGGTAGTCGCCGTGATCGCTGCTGCCGTAGCTGGCTTCGCCGCGCACGCCTTCAAGCTGGTGATCGAACATGAAGTTCACCACGCCGGCCACGGCATCCGAACCCCACGCCGCGGACGCACCGCCGGTGACGATGTCGACGTTGCCGATCAGGGCCTGGGGGATCACGTTGATGTTGACCGGCCCGGAAATCTGGGTGGGCACGAAGCGCTTGCCGTCCACCAGCACCAGGGTCCTGTTGAAGCCCAGGCCGCGGAGAT
>CAZVQI010000220.1:0-3207 GCA_964629155.1 uncultured Flavobacterium sp. | reverse complement strand
GTAAACACCACCTTTTGTTTTTCCTTCTTCCATTGGACTACCAATTTCAGGAGCCGGTCGAGATCTAGTATTTTATCTTTGCTGGGCATAATACTCTTGTTTAGGTCGCTTTTTTACAACTAAAGTTAATATTAAGCTCAAACTGCCCAAAAATATTACCATAATAGTTTGAGAGGTGTGTAGCAAGAAAGCAAATACTTGCCCATCTGCTTCTTTAATACCATACAATATAAGCACGGCAGTTACTAGAGCGTGATAGGTGCCTATGCCCCCTTGTACCGGAGCCGACATGCCTAAGCCACCCATAATCAATAGCGCTATACCTGCACCTATGCCTAATATAGAGGTTGCGCTCAGTGCAAAAACCATTACATAGGACATGAGAAAGTACAAGACCCATATCATCACTGTACATAGCCAGAAAGAAGTGGGGCTTTTTACGCTCCTTATGCTTGTAAGCCCCGCTATTATCTCTCTAATGAATCCCCGTATTTTCAGGAACAGTTTGTTGCTTTTGATCTTCTCTTTGAACATGCGAAATATCAAGAATAATACCACGACCCCAACGAAGGCGAATCCTGCCAAAATGTATAGGATAAAGAGATTTTCGCCCAATGATTGGGCTTTTCCATATACAAATCCTGACAAAAATTCATTAAGCCTATCGAATTCAATCATAAATCCGACAAATATGATGATCAATAAGCTGATGAGGTCAATGACCCTTTCGGCCACTACTGTCCCAATCGAAACAGCCATAGGGATGCCGTCTGTTTTTTTGAGGACTCCACAACGGCTCACCTCTCCCATTCTGGGTACGACCAGATTGGCAAGATAACCTACCATGACTGCTACAAATGTTCTGGAAAGAGTGGGTTTGTTGGTCACAGGTTCCAATATCAGATTCCAACGATAAGCCCGAATGAAGTGGCTTATGACGGCTAAGAACACGGAAAGGAATACCCAAGAATAGTTGGCCCCTTTAAGCATGGCTATAGAAGTGGCTATGTCTAGGTCCTTGTAGACATACCAAAAAAGCCCTCCGGCCACTGTTAAGGAGATGGTATATTTGAGAACAGCTTTGACTTGTTTTATAGCCAACAGTGTAAGTTATTGTACGACTTTATTTTGATTATCGGGAAATATAATGGTTGGTTGGTATGATTGAGCCTCTTCGGGTGTCATGGAGGCATAAGCAATGATGATCACCACATCTCCAACTTGAGCCTTTCTTGCCGCTGGTCCATTTAAGCACACCATTCCGCTGCCTCTTTCTCCTTTTATGACATAGGTTTCCAACCTTTCACCATTGTTGACATTCACAACCTGTACTTTCTCATTTTCAATCAGGTTAGCGGCATCCATCAGATCGGCATCAATGGTTATGCTACCTACATAGTGCAGTTCCGCTTGTGTTATTTTTGCTCGGTGTATCTTGGATTTTAGAATTTGTATATACATTTCAGTAGTGGGTCACTCAGTGCAAAGCTATAAAATAATCGATATATTATCTATTAATCTGACTTCTCCGAGGTAGGCTGCTATGCAGAGGAATACTTCCCCTTTTTTCGGCGCATGATCAATAATGCCCAATGAATTGCCATCGGCCAACTCGAAATATTCCAGTTTAAAATCTTTGTCATCCAAAAATAGTTCCTTGACAAAGGTTTTTATTTCTTCAACCGGTTTTTGTTTTTTCAAAAGTGCGCCGGCCTCTTTCAAAGCTATGTACATCAAGGGAGCCTTCTTGCGCAATGCTGGAGTTAATCTGAGGTTTCGGGAAGACAAGGCAAGACCGTCTGGCTCCCGAAGGGTAGGAATCCTTCTGAGTTCAACAGGGAAAGACAGGTCTTTGATCAGCTGCTTTACAATAAAGAACTGCTGGATATCTTTCTGTCCAAAGTAAGCCCTATCGGGCGCTACTATATTCAGGAATTTGCTAACGATTAGCCCCACGCCGTTGAAATGGCCACTGCGGAACTTGCCTTCCATGGTTTTCTCCAAGTTTCCGAAGTGGAATTGCAGGATCGGCGTCTCTGGATACATTTCTTCGTTTTGCGGTGCAAAAAGCACGTCGCATCCTTCTTTTTCCAATAATGCTGTGTCTTCTTCTAAAGTGCGTGGATAGTTCGTCAGATCGCTCTGGCTGTTGAATTGGGTGGGATTTACATATATGCTACAAACAGTAATGTCGTTTTCCTTTTTAGAAGCCCGGACAAGGTTGATATGTCCTTGGTGCAATGCGCCCATCGTAGGAACTAATCCCAAGGAATTAAGGTTTGTTCTATGTTTTGTGATATATTGCCTTATGCCAGCAACATCCCTAAAAACCTCCATAATTGCCCAAAGTAATGAGTATGACGGGGCAAAACTACGCTTTTGAAAAACAATAATCTTGAAATTAGAGAAAAATTTTGTAAATTTGTAGTCCCGTTTAGTGTCTAAATATAAATCAGTTAAAAATATGTCAAAACTTCGAATACTTTATGTGGCAAGTGAAATCAATCCTTTTCTACAAACTTCTAAAGTTGCAGAATTTGTAAGAAAGCTACCGCAGGCCATGCAGGAAAGAGGCATGGAGATTAGGATATTGGTGCCACGGTTTGGATTGATCAATGAAAGAAAAAATAGATTGCATGAAGTAGTCAGGTTGTCTGGAATCAATATAGCAGTTGGAGATGAGGAAAAGCCATTAGTAATTAAGGTGGCCTCTATTCCCAATGCGAAATTGCAAGTGTATTTTATTGATAATGAAGATTATTTTCACCGTAAGTCCGTTTTCTTTGACAAAGAAAACAATTTCTACGAGGACAATGATGAAAGGGCGATATTCTTTTGCAAGGGCGTGATAGAAACGGTAAAGAAGCTTGGTTGGGCGCCAGATATTGTGCATTGCAATGATTGGATGACAAGTCTCATTCCGATGTACTTGAAGACCACTTATAAGAACGACCCCATGTTCAAAGAAACAAAGACGGTGTTTACGATATACGACAATTTCTTTGATCATAAGTTCAACAACGACCTCATTGATAAAGTCAAGATGATCGATATTGAAGATAGCATGCTTAACCATCTTAAATCTGCAGATTTTGAGGGCTTTATCATGCTTGGTGCAGAGTACTCTGATGCTGTGATCAAGGCCGACGATGAATTTGATTAGGCGTTGCACGCATTGGTAGAGGAATTGTCCAATGAAAAGAAAAT
>CAZVQI010000219.1:0-3226 GCA_964629155.1 uncultured Flavobacterium sp. | reverse complement strand
GCTCCGGGAAAGGTATGCCCGGTTCCGTCTGTCCCGATCATGGGGTTTACGTATTGGTGGTAGTTTTGCCCCCAAACAAAAGAAGCTATCAGTAAGAAAAAAGCAAAAGAAACTTTTTGCATAGTATTAAGATTTTAGACAAGAGTATTTTTTAGAAAAATAAAAATAATTTTTGATATAAGTAGAGATTTACTATACTTATTTTGTTAATAATGTATGTTTAGTTTTATTTATGCTTGAGTTTGAAAAGATTCAAATATAAAACTTTTGAGGGTTAATAACTATCTGAAACATTTGAAAAATAAATCTTTATGAAAAATAGTTTTGTTTATAGTGGTTTGATTGTTCATCATCTGATGATAGCTCTTGTGAAAACTACTGATTTCTAATATAAATGAAGTAGAAGGGTTTAATTTATTTATATCCTATAAATTTATTTTGCTAACATAACGGAAGAAGTAGATACCTATTCGGTTGCATAGTATCATTTTGAATGTTTATTAAAAATGAAAACTGTTTCTTAGCAGCAAATTAAAATACTAAGAAACAGCTTTTTGTGTTGTATTATTTAAATGATAACATTAAGGAAGGATAGCTCCAACTTGAATATCACATCTATGTCCCGGTTGTCCGTGAGGCGGGTTTGGTTTTCCTGACCAGCCGGGAGCAGTTTGTCCTGTTGTCGGGGTAGTTTGTTGATTTTGTTGAGGTTGAATAAAAGGACCAGCATTAGCGGGTTGTGCAGACGGCTGAGCTTGTCTTTCTACCTGGGTAGTAGTACTATCACTTTCAACCGGAGTTGGAGAAGTAGTTTTTTGCTCAACTTGGATAGTTGTATTTTGTGTTTGTTGTTCGGCTTCAGTATTACTTTCTTTACACGCCACTAATAATAATCCTAAAAGGGTAACAGATAAAAACTTTTTAACCATAACATTTAAATTTTAAAGTGAAAACCAAATATATCGTTTTTTTATAAATAAACGCCTCAAATAGTTGAATTTAACTTTTAAAACAAGAGTTTATAAAAGGGAAGAGGAATTATTTGGCTCTGTGTTCCATTTTTTCAAGAGCACTTTTAACCACTTTTTGTTCAGACGGAAACCACCCTTGTAGCATAATGGCTATCCCGAAGATTATCAGAATGATACTTGTAATTTTTTTGATTTTAGTAATATTGGCAATGGTTAATTTGTTTTTGAGTCTTTTGGCCAATAGGATTTTCCCGCTATCTACAGTGAGGTAAGTAGCTAAAATAACAGCAAAAAAAACGAATATTTTGTTAGGGTTCATATCCAGAGTAGGTCCGATAACAATGAGAATCATAAGCCAAAACCCAAGTACTCCGATATTAATAAAGTTCAAGAGAAAGCCTTTTCCCATAAGAGCTAAATAATTTTTTTTAGTCAAATCAACTACTACATTATCTATTTTGTTATTGCGGAGTTTTACGTAAGAAACCAAGCCGTAAGTAACCATAATCAATCCGCCAAAAATAAAAAGGGCAGGATCATCTTTAATACCTTCGATGAGTCGATAACTACTAAAATAGGCGATAAGAATAAAGAAAATATCAGCAGTAATAACACCTAAATTGAACATAAAAGCAGCTCGAAACCCTTTGGTAGCACTCGTTTCGAGTAGAACAAAAAATACAGGTCCTATCAAAAAACTCAATAAGGTTCCTAAATATATAGCGGTCAATATATTATCCAAAATCAAAAAATAAATAGCTGTTTTTACAGAAATTTAACCTCAAAGTTAATAAAAATTGACAAACTAATTCGGGATGAAAATGAAAAAGTTTAAAAGGTTCATTTCTGATTTTCATTTTTTGACGTATTTTTGCACAACTTTACAACAACACAATGAAATATACTACACGAAAAAAAGCCGTCTTATTACTTGCAGACGGAACGATTTTCCACGGAAAAGCAGTAACAGAAGGAACCACAATCGGAGAGATTTGTTTTAATACCGGAATGACAGGTTATCAGGAAATCTTTACAGACCCGTCTTATTTCGGGCAAATAATGGTGGCTTCTACTCCTCATATCGGGAATTATGGAGTAAATCCTGAGGAAGTGGAATCTGATTCCGTAAAAATCGCAGGTTTGGTAGTTAAAAACTTTAGTTTTGATTATTCCAGACCAAAAGGAGAAGGAAACCTGATTGACTATCTGAAAAAATACAATATTGTAGCTATTTCGGATGTAGATACCAGAGCGTTGGTCAGCTATATTCGTGATAACGGAGCAATGAATGCTATCATATCTACTGAAACTGAAGATATTGAAGTGTTGAAAAAGCAATTAGCAGAAGCTCCTGATATGAAAGGCTTGGAGTTAGCTTCAAAAGTTTCAACCAAAGAGCCGTATTACTTTGGAGATGAAAATGCAAAATATAAAATTTCTGCTCTTGATTTAGGAATCAAGAAGAATATATTGAGAAATCTGGCAAAAAGAGATTGTTATATTAAGGTCTTTCCGTTTGATGCAAGTTTTGAAGAGATGAAAAGCTTTAATCCGGACGGATACTTTTTGTCAAACGGACCGGGCGATCCTGAACCATTAACAAATGCTCAGGAAGTAGCCAGACAAATTATTAAAGAAGGAAAACCGCTTTTTGGAATATGTTTAGGGCATCAAACTATTGCTCTTGCCAACGGAATTCCCACTTACAAAATGTTTAACGGACACAGAGGAATTAACCATCCTGTAATGAATGTAATTACAGGAAAAGGGGAGATTACTTCACAAAATCATGGATTTGCGGTAGATAAAGAAGTTTTGGAAAATCACCCTGAGTTTGAAATTACTCATTTACATATCAATGACGGGACGGTAGCCGGAATGCGGATGAAAAACAAACCTGTTTTTTCGGTGCAATATCATCCAGAAGCAAGTCCCGGTCCTCATGACTCGGAATATTTGTTTGACCAATTTATTGAGAATATTGAAAACTCAAAAGTAGAATTATAAAAGAAACCCCTGCCAACGGCAGGGGTTTTTAATTTAAACCATAAAGAAAAGATTGAATTATAAGTAACAACAGAAAACACTAGACTACCCAATATATTTCCAATTAATTTTTTTAAATTCACCAAAACACACTTTTTAGCCATCTGATTTTATAGTTTGGAATGCAACTAAAAAACCAACCTCCTTTAAATTAACTTAAAAGAGGTTGAGTTTTTATGTTTTTAAAGATTATTTGGAAAAATAGAGAG
>CAZVQI010000218.1:0-3227 GCA_964629155.1 uncultured Flavobacterium sp. | reverse complement strand
AGAGACCGGGCGTCAGGCCGCGGAACGGATTGAGGAGATGGTGGGGGTGAAGAGAAATTGAATAGTAAAATTCAACATTTTGTTGGTATTCATCAACTGGGTATTATAAGACGGGGAAGTGTTCAGTTCATTGGCCAAATCCTTTTCTTCATTCCCAGTTCCTTCATTCTATCCTGAATCAACTCCAGGTATGTGACAGCTAATAGCAATGCATCCAACTCTACTTTCTCTTGATACGTATCCGGCTTGAGCAAATCTCTAAATCTTTCCTGAACATTTTTAGTCTCAGCAATCGTATTCATAATGAGCTACTTTTGTAATCAAAAACTCGGACACAGTCATCCCAGGGGTAATGTTTGGCTAATTATACCCAGCAAATTTTTGTATCCAATTTTATTTGGTAAAGATTGCCAGGTTCTTCAATTTTAAACTAACAATGAGAAGTATAACGCACTACATGCTTTGCTATTTATATATTTAACAAAAAGCAATTCATTAAAACATGCAAACTTGAGGGTTATTTTGTTAAATATCAAGGCTTATGCGATTATCTGGAAACTCTAAAGCATTCTATGGTTGAGAAAATTAATCATTTATCGAATTTAATTCTACATTATTTGCTTTCTAAAATACTATATTCTCCCAATAGTTCATTTACCACAACACATTTATGACGGGTAAAGTGAGAGCTGATCGAACAACAATTCATTCGTATGATATCAGTAAAATAGGTCAATAGTCAAAATATATTTTCCACATTGTGTTTATATCTATTTTGAAATCAGTAAAATATGTGTTATATCTTGACATAAGTATTTTTAAATCCTAAAAGTTGCAAAATGGAACAAAGAATGAATCTTCTTGAAAAATGGCGTAATGATTGGTGGTGTAAAACGTCCACCTTATATCCGCATGCTCAGCTAATCTCATTCAGACGAATAGACATTTTAGGAATTTATGAAAACCTGAAGTCATACTTTGGATTGGAACATTTTGAACCTATCCACCTACATCAATGCAAATATGAAGATCTGGACCTTGTCCGATGCCTATTGGCAGATAGTACAGAGATTTCCAACTTTCGAATTTTTGAGATTATCAATGCCATTCTTTACACAGAACGAAAAAATTCTGACCTAGCTCAGAAACTAAAGGCTACACTAAAGGATCCCAGACAGTTTATGGACTTGGTGTTTGAATCCGAGGTAAATCGGATCTTAGATGAAAACGGTTTCTCTATAAGACACAATATGATTATTGGGACTCAACAGTTGGATGGCTATTTAGAATTTATGGACCAGGAATATATTGTGGAATGCAAAAAAGTTTACAATTTAAAGTATGAACTAATTCGCACATTATGGTCAATCTTATTTAAGATGCTCAGCAAAATTGAGAAGATGGATAAAGGTTTTGGTTTGTATGGGTACTTTACCATTGCAGAAATATCGATGAAGAAATCCGTGCATATTCTGAACAGAATAATTTCACAGTTTTTCAAACAATTACAAGAAAGAAAGAAATATTACATAAGGTCACAACATGATGGGTTAAATTGGGCAACATTCCCGTACCACGAGAAAGAATATTTAGCGAAATTGACTGAAAATGATTGGTCCTTTCTATTCCGGTTAAAACCTCCAGATCGGATAATACCGGGGATTAATCGATATCATGCAGAAATTCGGTTTCAGTATAGAATTGATCTTGAGGATGCTCATACAAAACTATTTCGTATAATAAGTAAAGCCGAAAAACAGCATAAAAATAATAGGAGGAAACCATTATTGATATTTCTTGATTTTGAGTCAAATAGATCACTGATGAATCCGCTTTTCTCTTCCCTCGAAAACCTTCATTATGAAAGAATTAAGAGACGTTTGAGTAAAAATTCTTCTGATGTAATATTATGTTTTTTCTTCAGAAGCTATACATCAATAACCCCAGAAAAAATCGTTAAAGTCATTTGTGATGATAAATTTTATCTCTTGAAACGTCAACTTGAAACCATGAATCTAAATGACAGTTTTATAATAAATAGAGTTTGTTAACATCTTCTACGATAATCAGCAAATAATATTCACGATGTGTAAATTCTTATTTTTGCTATTATTCCTACCGAAGCTTCTAATAAGCCAAGAGGGTGTGTCTATGAACACCTATGAACAGCTAAGTCACGCCACTTTCCAAATTGTCACAATAAAAAAATTGGTAGATGCCGAAGGTAATTCAAGGAAAAGGAGATTCAGGGGTACCGGATTTATAGTAGAGCTTAATAAAGGTGGAAATAAGATTGAAATGCTCATTACCAATAAACATGTAATAGAGAATGCCATGTCTGGTGAACTGACATTCACGATTAAAAAAGAATATTCAAATGAACCTGATTTCGGCAAAAAACATATTATAAAAATAGCTGACTTTGAAGCGCAATTCTTAAAACATCCTGACAAATCGGTTGATTTATGTGGTATCCGGATGTCTATACTATGGGATGAATTTGACAAAGCAGAAATTACGCCATTTTATATGACTATCCCGGAATCATTCATTGCTTCAACGGAAGATTTAAAAAATTACTCACAAGGTTCACAAATTCTTATGGTGGGATATCCGAGAGGGTTAATTGACACAACCAATAACGCCCCCATCTTCAGAAAAGGGACTTGTGCGACCTCCCCATACCTGGATTATAACGGTAAGGAGGATTTTCTTATTGACATTGCCATGTTTAATGGTTCAAGTGGGTCTCCAATTTTCCAAATTTCAAATAAGATGACGTCCACAAAAAATAACAACGAAGTTACACTTACAACTTTTGAAGATTTCAAATTAATAGGAATAGTTTATCAATCGCCAATGTACAAAGTTTCTCTGGAAGGAAATAAAATCGATAAGGGAGCAATGTCTAATAAAAATTTAAAAGACAATGAATTACGTTTCCCAATGAACTTAGGCATAGTAATCAAAGGCTTTAAGATCCTTGATTTAAAAGATATATTAGAATAAAGTCGGCATTTAGACCTCAATTCGCCTCTGAATAGGTGGATTTGGATCTAAGTTCTGGCTTTACACCGAACAATTTACCTCAGATTCCAATACTTGCAAGTGTTAGGCCGTATATCTCATCTTAAATTGAAACAAACCTGCACACTACCTGCTCATATTTGCTTTTGACAATTTATCTAAACTTCAATAGATCATAATATGAAAAAATTGACCTGCAT
>CAZVQI010000217.1:0-3246 GCA_964629155.1 uncultured Flavobacterium sp. | reverse complement strand
GGGCGGCCTCGACCGCGACCCGGAACAGGACGGGACCCCCGACGGGGACGACTGATCCGGTCCCCGGCTCCCCGCGCGCGCCAGGCCGCGGCGGCGCCGCGCCCCGCGCCCGCGCACGGCTCCCGCTCCGCCCGGCCGTCGGCCGGATGCCACCGTCGGCCTGCGTCGCATTGCCGCCCCCCGCCGGCGGGCGTCGGTTCGGCGTGCAGTCCGGTCGCGCGCCAGCGTGGAGCGGACTCCGCCCGGGCAACCCCGGCGACCCCTCCGGTGCGTTCCATGCCACACGGGCGGCCGTGGCGGCCGCCAGACGCGGAGGTGGACCATGGGGTTGCAGCAATCGCATCCGGCGTCCCGCACGGGACAGGCCCAGGGACTCGATCCCGGCCGCATCCTCGGCATCAGCAGCACACTGGCGCTGAACGTCCTCGCACTGTTGTTCCTGCTGATGCCGATGGCCCTCATGCCGCCTCCGGCGGCGGTCGAGCGACCGCCCGGCATGACCGTCATCGACTACGTGCCGGTCAAGCCGCCGACGCCCGAACCGCCCGAGGTCGTCCATGTCGTTCCGCCCCGCCCGCAGACGCCGCCCGACCTGTCGCGCAGGACGGAGCGGCCGACCCCGGCGACCGACGCCCCGGTGCTGGCCGAACAGGGCGTGTTCGAGGCCGAGCCCGTGTCCGCACTGCCGGCGCCCGGTGACATGGCGCCGGCGATGGACCCGCCCGGTCCCGTCGCCGGCATCGCGCTGGAGTACCGGAGCGCACCGCCGCCGGCCTATCCACGCCTGGCGATGCAGCGCGACTGGCAGGGCACGGTGCTGCTGCGGGTGCTGGTCGGCGTCGACGGACGCCCCCTGGACGTCAGCATCGAGCGCAGCAGCGGGCATTCGCTGCTCGATCGCGAGGCGGCGCGCCACGTGCAGCGCACCTGGCGCTTCCGGCCGGCGATGCGCGACGGGCGCCCGGTGCAGGCGATCGGCGTGGTGCCGATCGAATTCCGCCTCGATCGCGGCTGATGACGGCGCGGCGGCATCGCGAAGCGGTGCCGCCGCGCGCGGGCCCGCGCCTCAGGCGCGGTGGTAGGGATGGTTGGCGAGCATGGCCGCGGCGCGGTAGAGCTGCTCGGCCAGCACCAGCCGCACCAGCATGTGCGGCAGCGTCAGCGGCCCCAGCGACCAGCGTTCGTCGGCGCGCGCCAGCACGTCCGGCGCGTGCCCTTCGGGGCCGCCGACGAGGAAGGCGAGGTCGCGGCCCTGCCCGCGCCAGTGCTCCAGGCGCCTGGCGAGGTCTTCGGAGGAATGCATCCTGCCCTGCACGTCGAGCGCGACCGCGTGCGCGCCGCGCGGCAGCGCCGCCAGCACCCGCGCGCCCTCGTCCTGCACCGCGCGCGCGGGGTCGCGGCCCTTGCCGCGCAGGCCGGGCTCGATCTCGACCAGGTCCAGCGGCAGCCAGCGCGAGAGCCGCTTGCGGTATTCGGCGAAGCCTTCGGCCACCCAGGCCGGGGCGCGTTCGCCGACGGCGATCAGCCTGGCCTTCATCGAGGCGCGGGCCGCGCGCGATCGACGGGGTCCAGGGGGAAACGGGCGTGACAGGCCGGGGCCGCCACGCGCCTCACGCCCCGTCGGCGTCGCCCGCGTCCGCCGGCGGCTGGTCGCCCACCGTCCACAGCCGCTCGAGCGCGTAGAACTCGCGCACCCGCGGCAGCATGACGTGGACCACGACGTCGCCCAGGTCGACCAGCACCCACTCGGCCTCGCGCTCGCCCTCCACGCCCAGCGGCTGGCAGTCGAGCTGCTTGGCGTGGCGGACCACCTCGTCGGCGATCGACTTCACGTGCCGGGTCGAAGTGCCCGACGCGATCACCATGTAGTCGCAGACGCTGGTCCTGCCGCGGACGTCGATCTCGGTGACGTCCTTGGCCTTGAGTTCGTCCACCGCGGCATGGATCGCCTTGAGCAGCACGTCGGCGGCCGGCGGCGGACTGGGGAGACGGGTCTTGATGACGTGCGCGGAGGAACTGGTCAAAGGACGAGGGCTCTGGAGGCTGGGGGCGATTATAGCGGGGGGGCGGTCACGGGGCCGTCACGCCGTACAGGCCGTGGCGGAGGATGTGGCCGGCGACGGCGGCGGGGACCAGCGCGCGCCAGTCCCCGCCGCTGGCGATGGCGTCGCGCACCGCGGTGGCCGAGCCCGGATGCAGCGGCTGGCGCAGGCGCAGCACGCGGCCGGCCGGGGACCGGTGCAGGTCGCCCGGCTCGGTGGTCCAGCGCCCGTCCAGCGCCTCGGCAAGGCCGGACGGCAGGCGCGCATCCAGGTCGCTGCCCTCCCGCTCGGCAACCACCAGGTGGGCGAGCCCGGGCAGCGCCTGCCATTCGTGCCAGGCCGGCAGGCCGAGCAGGCTGTCGGCGCCGACCAGCAGCGCCACCGGCGCGTCGGGTCCGAGTTCGCCGCGCAGCTCGCGCAGCGTGTCGACGCTGTAGCTGGGGCCTTCGCGGTGCAGCTCGCGCGTGTCCAGGCGCAGGCCCGGTTCGCCGGCAACGGCCAGCGCGACCATTCGCGCGCGGTGCGAGGCGTCCGCGCCGGGCGGCGCGCGGTGCCGCGGATCGGCCGCCGGGGTGAGGTGGACGGTGGCGCCCAGCGCGTCGCGTGCGGCGCGCGCGATCGCGAGGTGGCCGAGGTGGACCGGATCGAAGGTGCCGCCGTAGACCAGGTGCAGGCCGGGCCCGGTCGCGTCGCGAGCGCCGGGCCACGCCGACCGCGAAGCGTTGTTCCCGTGGCCGGCGATCCCCACCGCGTCAGGCCAGCAGCGCCGCCGCTTTCGGCTCGGCCACCGCGACCAGCAGCCGCTCCAGGGCCAGCCAGGCGTCCGCCGGCTCCTCGCCGGGCCGTTCGCGGCCCTTGGCGATGCGGTCCACGCCGCCGGCCATGGCCACGAAGCGTTCCCAGCGCGGGGCCGGGTGCCGGCCGAGCGCACGCCGGTACACGGCCTGCTTGGAGTCCCACACCCGCTGCGCCCTGAACTCGGCGGCGAGGTTGCCGCCGCGCGCCTGCACCCGGGCCAGCGCCGCGACCCGGTTGAGCTCCATCACCACCATGCCCATCAGCGCCGGCACCGCCTCGCCCTCCGCGCGCAGGCCGGCGAGCATGCGCGTGGCCTGGGCGGCGTTCCCGTTCAGCGCGGCGTCGACCAGGCGGAACACGTCGTAGCGGGCGGCGTCGGCGACCAGCGATTCCATCCTCGCGGCGT
>CAZVQI010000216.1:0-3272 GCA_964629155.1 uncultured Flavobacterium sp. | reverse complement strand
GGTTGCGAAGATCCGCCTGACCAATGGCTTCGAGGTGATCGGTTACATTCCGGGCGAAGGCCATAACCTTCAGGAGCACTCGGTGGTGCTGATCCGTGGCGGTCGCGTCAAGGACCTGCCGGGCGTACGCTACCACATCATCCGTGGCGTCCTTGACACCCAGGGCGTCAAGAACCGCAAGCAGCGTCGTTCGAAATACGGCGCAAAGCGTCCGAAGTAAGGGTTTTCCGGCTTCGGCGCTTTTGGTTTTTTGGCGCCGGGCCAGAGAGACAAGAGAGACAACGACATGTCCCGTCGCCACCGTGCAGAAAAGCGTGAGATCAACCCGGATCCCAAGTTCGGTGATCTGGTCATCACCAAGTTCATGAACGCCGTCATGTATGACGGCAAGAAGTCGGTCGCCGAATCCATCGTCTATGGCGCTCTCGACCAGATCGAGGCCAAGACAAAGCAGGAGCCCGTCACCGTTTTCCACCAGGCGCTCGACAATGTCGCACCGCATATCGAGGTGCGTTCCCGCCGTGTTGGCGGTGCCACCTATCAGGTGCCGGTCGATGTTCGCCCTGAGCGCCGCCAGGCTTTGGCCATTCGCTGGCTTATTGCAGCCGCGCGCAACCGCAACGAGACGACCATGATCGAGCGTCTCTCCGGCGAGCTGATGGACGCTGCCAACAATCGTGGCACCGCCGTGAAGAAGCGTGAAGACACCCACAAGATGGCGGAAGCCAACCGCGCGTTCGCGCACTACCGCTGGTAGGCGCTGAGCAGAGACTGAAGAGGCACCATCATGGCCCGCGAGTACAAGATCGAAGACTACCGAAACTTCGGCATCATGGCGCACATCGACGCCGGCAAGACCACGACGACCGAGCGTATCCTGTATTACACAGGAAAGTCGCACAAGATCGGCGAGACCCATGATGGCTCGGCCACGATGGACTGGATGGAGCAGGAGCAGGAGCGCGGCATCACCATCACGTCCGCTGCGACGACCACCTCCTGGAAGGGCCGTGACGGCAAGGATCGCCGGTTCAACATCATCGACACCCCCGGCCACGTCGACTTCACCATTGAGGTCGAGCGTTCGCTGCGCGTGCTCGACGGCGCCATCGCGCTGCTCGACTCCAATGCCGGCGTCGAGCCGCAGACCGAGACCGTCTGGCGCCAGGCCGAGAAGTATCATGTTCCGCGCATGATCTTCTGCAACAAGATGGACAAGATCGGCGCGGACTTCTACCGCTGCCTTGAAATGATCAAGTCCCGACTGGGCGCGGTGCCTGTCGCGATGCAGCTTCCGATCGGCTCGGAAAGCGACTTCGAGGGCGTCGTCGACCTGATCGAGATGAAGGCTCTGCTTTGGCATAACGACGAGCTCGGGGCTGCCTGGGATGTCGTCGACATTCCCGCCGACCTGCAGGCGAAGGCCGAGGAATATCGCGAGAAGCTCATCGAAGCCGCCGTCGAAATGGACGACGATGCGATGAACGCCTATCTCGAAGGCAATGTCCCGTCGAACGACAAGATTCGCGAGCTGATCCGCAAAGGCACGATTGCGGTCAAGTTCCACCCCGTTTTCTGCGGTACGGCATTCAAGAACAAGGGCGTGCAGCCGCTGCTTGACGCGGTCGTCGATTTCCTTCCGTCGCCGGTTGACGTTCCCTCCATCAAGGGCATCGATCCCAAGACGGAGACCGAGACCGAGCGTCACTCCGATGACAACGAGCCGCTGTCGATGCTCGCCTTCAAGATCATGAACGACCCGTTCGTCGGCTCGCTGACCTTTGCCCGTATCTATTCCGGCGTGCTCAAGAAGGGCATGTCGCTCGACAATACGGTCAAGGGCAAGAAGGAGCGCATCGGCCGCATGCTCCAGATGCATGCCAACTCGCGCGAGGATATCGAAGAGGCTTTTGCCGGTGATATCGTGGCGCTTGCGGGGCTCAAGGAGACCACCACCGGAGATACGCTTTGCGATCCGGCCAAGCCGGTCATTCTGGAGCGGATGGAGTTCCCTGATCCCGTCATTCAGATCGCCATCGAGCCGAAGACCAAGGGCGACCAGGAGAAAATGGGCATGGCGCTTCATCGCCTGGCCGCAGAGGATCCGTCCTTCCGGGTCAGGACTGATGAAGAGTCGGGTCAGACCATCATCGCCGGAATGGGCGAGCTTCATCTCGATATTATCGTCGACCGCCTGAAGCGTGAGTTCAAGGTTGAGGCCAATGTGGGTGCGCCGCAGGTGGCTTACCGTGAAACCATCACGCGCAGCCACGAGCAGGATTACACGCACAAGAAGCAGACCGGCGGTACCGGCCAGTTCGCTCGTGTCAAGATTCTGTTCGAGCCGAATACCGAGAGCGAGGATTTCGCATTCGAGTCCAAGATCGTCGGTGGCGCGGTTCCGAAGGAGTACATTCCCGGTGTCGAGAAGGGCCTCGAGAGCGTCATGGGTTCCGGTCCGTTTGCCGGCTTCCCGATGATCGGTGTCAAGGCCACGCTGTTGGATGGCGCCTTCCACGACGTCGACTCCTCGGTGCTGGCGTTCGAGATCGCTTCGCGCGCATGCTTCAGGGAGGCTGCGCCCAAGCTCGGTGTTCAGCTGCTGGAGCCGATCATGAAGGTGGAGGTGGTTACGCCGGAGGATTACGTCGGCAACATCATCGGCGACCTGAACAGCCGCCGCGGACAGATTCAGGGGCAGGAAACCCGCGGCATTGCCGTCGTGGTCAGCGCCATGGTGCCGCTCGCCAACATGTTCAAATACGTCGACAACCTGCGTTCGATGTCCCAAGGCCGTGCGCAGTACACGATGCAGTTCGACCACTATGAACCGGTTCCGACTGCAGTCGCCCAGGAAGTTCAGAAGAAATACGCGTAATTCCAGCGAGTTGCGCCGGTAACTTAGTTAAACGCCCAATCGGGCAGCAGGAAATGGAGACCTCACATGGCAAAAGGTAAATTCGAGCGTACGAAGCCTCATGTGAACATTGGCACGATTGGTCACGTTGACCATGGCAAGACGTCGCTGACGGCTGCGATCACGAAGTTTTTTGGCGAGTTCCGTGCTTATGAGCAGATTGACGCGGCGCCTGAGGAGAAGGCGCGCGGGATCACGATTTCGACGTCTCATGTTGAGTATGAGACGGCCAACCGTCACTATGCGCATGTGGACTGCCCCGGTCACGCGGACTATGTGAAGAACATGATCACGGGTGCTGCGCAGATGGATGGCGCGATCCTTGTGGTTTCTGCTGCGGACGGTCCGATGCCGC
>CAZVQI010000215.1:0-3288 GCA_964629155.1 uncultured Flavobacterium sp. | reverse complement strand
GGCATTGACAAATCCCAACTACGGATACCTGCTTCAATATGAGCTACTTTTGTGTTTAATTTTTTAGCTACAATACTACAGGCCATAGTAGATGTAACATCTCCCACTACTACCACCAAATCAACCGGATTTGCCATAAGTTCCTTTTCAAAAGCAACCATAATCGCAGCTGTTTGTTCCGCTTGAGTTCCTCCTCCACATCCTAAATTAGCATCAGGGTCAGGAATATTCAACTCATCAAAAAAAGTATCGCTCATTGCTCGGTCATAGTGCTGACCTGTATGTACTAAGCGATAGTTTATATTTTGTCCTTCAGATTGAGCTTTATGAATAGCATGGATAACAGGTGCTATTTTCATAAAATTAGGACGAGCGCCTGCTATTAAAGTAATTTTCATATTTTTAAATTTTAAAAACTTACGTTGACAAAATAATTCGTCACAGTTTGTTATTTGCCTTACCCTAAAATTCCTTTCACATTATAAACTATTCCGAAACTTTAAATGTTTAGAGTTTAAGAAAACACTAAATATACCACTAATGCTCTGTAAACCCGTTTTTATCAGAAACTGAATCAATTCCGATAATTATCAGTACAGCTTTGACCAAGGAGGTCTTACGCTCACTTTCTGTCTCCCTGAGTCTGATTCAGGGTTAAACAACCCAACCTAACCTTATAATTAGTTGAGTAAAACTCAAATCTTATAATACTCCTTATACCACTGTACAAAATGCTGTACTCCTTCTGTTACCGAAAAATCAGGGTTATAGCCATATTTTTTTCGTAAGTCTTCTACATCTGCCCAAGTTTGGTTGACATCTCCGGGTTGCATAGGCATCATTATTTTTTGAGCTTTTTTCCCGGTAATTCTTTCTATTTCTTCAATGAACTGTAGTAATTGTACTGGTTTACTATTTCCTATATTAAAAAGCTGATATTTTTCTTTTTGATTGGTGTCTTCCACAATCAACAAAATTCCTTTGATAATATCATCTATATAAGTAAAATCTCTTGATAAATCTCCATAATTAAATACCTGTATAGGTTTATTATTAAGAATAGCATCAGTAAATAAGAACATTGCCATATCAGGTCTACCCCACGGACCATATACGGTAAAGAAACGTAATCCAATGGTTTGCATATCAAAAAGATGACTGTAGGTATATGCCATCAATTCATTGCTTTTTTTAGTAGCTGCGTATAAACTAATTGGACAATCAACTCTTTGCGTTGGCGAAAACGGAACATCAATGGAGTTACCATATACGCTTGAGCTACTTGCATATAACAATTTAGCTATCTTATATTGACGAGAAGCTTCTAAAATATTCATAAATCCTACAATATTACTATCTATATAAGCCATAGGATTTTGAATACTATATCGTACTCCTGCCTGTGCTGCTAAATTAATCACACAATTAAAACGCTCTTGTTCAAAAAGTAATGGAATATTTTCTCTGTCTTCTAAGTTTAGCTTTATAAATTTAAAATTATTTGAATATAATATACTTTCTACTACTCTGTTATATTCAATTTGCTTTTTATCTATTCCTAATTTTTTTAACCGGGCATACTTTAAGTTTACATCATAATAGTCATTAATATTATCTAAACCTATCACTTGATATCCTTTTGCTTGAAGTTTCTCGCACAAATGATATCCTATAAATCCAGCTGCTCCGGTTACTAATATTTTCATGGTAAAGTATTTGAAATCTAAATAATACTACAATTTACCGTCTACTTTATTTTTTAAAATTCCTTTCACATCATATACTACTCCTTTGTCTTTTTTCAATTCTTCTAAATCCAGTTTTAAAAACTCTTTATGGGCCACTCCTAATACAATAGCGTCATATTTATGGTTAGGAGCTATGTTGGTACTTTCCAAGTTATATTCATGTTTAACCTCTTCCGGATTTGCCCAAGGATCATAAATTGTAACCTTTACACTATACTCCTCTAAAGATTTAACCACATCTACTATTTTGGTATTTCGTACATCCGGACAGTTTTCTTTAAAAGTAACTCCCAACATCAACACTTCAGCTCCATTTACTTTTATATTGTTTCTAATCATACATTTTACTACTTGAGAAGCTACATATTCTCCCATAGAATCATTCAATCTACGTCCGGCTAGAATGATTTCCGGATGATAGCCATGTTCTTGTGCTTTTTGTGCTAAATAATAGGGGTCAACTCCTATACAATGCCCTCCAACAAGCCCTGGCTTAAAAGGTAAAAAATTCCATTTTGTCCCTGCTGCTTCTAAAACAGCGTGTGTATCAATCTCTAAAATATTAAAAATCTTTGCAAGCTCATTTACAAAAGCAATATTTATATCTCGTTGAGAATTCTCGATTACCTTTGCAGCTTCAGCTACTTTAATAGTTGGAGCCAAATGAGTTCCGGCTACTATAACTGATTTATAAAGTTCATCTACTTGTTTTCCGATTTCAGGAGTAGAACCTGAAGTAACTTTTAAAATTTTTTCAACTGTATGTTCTTTATCCCCCGGATTAATTCGTTCCGGAGAATATCCTGCAAAAAAGTCTATATTAAATTTTAAACCTGAAACTCTCTCTAAAACAGGAATACATTCTTCTTCCGTTACTCCAGGATAAACTGTAGACTCATAAATTACAATATCTCCTTTTTTAAGGACTTTTCCTACCGTTTCACTAGCTTTGTATAAAGGTGTTAAGTCCGGGCGATTGTGTTTATCCACCGGGGTGGGGACAGTTACTATATAATAATTACAATTCTTAATATCATCTAAATTAAAACTTACATACAGTCCGTTTTCCTGATTGTTTTCCGATTTCAGTACGGCCTGTAAAATATCATCTTCAACTTCTAAAGTGGTGTCTTTTCCTTGTCTTAATTCTTCTATTCTTTTTTGATTAATATCGAAACCGATCACATTATATTTGGTGGCAAACAATCTGGCAAGAGGTAGTCCTACATAGCCTAATCCAATAACTGCTATATTTTTCATTCCTATAAATTTGATATTTTTAAAAGATATTCTCCATAACCACTTTTACACAATGGTTCTGCTATTTTTATTAGTTGTTCTTTAGAAATATACCCCATTCTATAAGCAATTTCTTCTATTGCTCCTATTTTAAGTCCTTGGCGTTCTTCAATAACCTGAACAAATTGCCCGGCTTGCATCAATGAATTAAAAGTACCTGTATCAAGCCATGCTGTTCCTCTGTCAAAAACACTTACTTTTAATTTACCTTTAGCTAAATAATGTTTATTTACGTCTGTTA
>CAZVQI010000214.1:0-3290 GCA_964629155.1 uncultured Flavobacterium sp. | reverse complement strand
ATCGAAGGATTTGGCGGCACCATCTTCCGCCGCTTATCAACTCAAATATCAAACGAGGGTGGCCTTTGGGATGCATCCAATCGGATATATGGACTGATCAAGGGAGCTGAACCAATTGAATCCCGCTATCGGTGGCGGTTTGCAAATGGCAACAAAATCACCTTCAATCATTTGCAGTATGAAAAGAATATATACGACTGGCAAGGTGCGGAAATTCCATACATCGCATTTGATGAGTTGACTCACTTTTCTGAAAAGATGTTTTTCTATCTTCTTTCCCGGTCTCGATCGATGTGCGGAGTAAAGCCTTACGTACGGGCGACATGCAACCCAGATCCAGATAGCTGGGTGGCTGATTTGATTGCCTGGTGGATTGATCAGGAAACAGGCTTTCCTATCCCGGAGCGCGACGGGGTGATCCGGTATTATTTCAGACAGGAAGATTCATTCGTGTGGGGTGATTCGGTGGCAGAGGTGTATAATCAGATTTCCGACTTCATAGATCCGGTGTTGCGATCCAGCAACGGCACAGTGACTATCGACCAGCTCATTAAGTCGATCACCTTCATTTCCGGATCCATCTACGACAACAAGAAATTACTCGAAGCCAATCCAGAATATTTGGCCAACCTCCTAAATCAGGACGCCGAAACAAAGGCCCGGCTATTCGACGGGAACTGGAAGGTGCGCATAAGTGAAGACGAAATATTCGACTACTATGCTTTCAGGGATGCGATGGACGAGAACGGTACCGGATGGAAAGGTGGCCAGGATCGCGACCGATACATCACGGCTGACATCGCCCTGGAAGGATCCGACAAATTTGTGGTATATGTATGGGAGGGATGGAAGGTCCTGGACATCCACGTGATCGAAAAAAGCGACGGAAAAGAAGTTGTGGACATCATCAGAAAGATCCAAATGGCCGCAAAAGTTCCTAATCGAAACGTGGCCTATGATAATGACGGAGTGGGAGGATTTGTCGGTGGATTCATCAAGGGTGCTATTCCGTTCATGAACGGATCCAAGGCGCTCCAGGGAGAAAACTATAAAAACCTAAAATCGCAATGCGCATTCCGAGTAGCTAAAAGAATCAATGACAACGAAATTCACTTCACTCAGGATGCTGTTAATGCAATGTATTCTGACAAGCAAACAATCAAACAGAGGCTAATGGAGGAGCGCCGAGTGTTCAAAAAACACAAGCCAGACCACCTGAAGCCCATGGAGATCACGCCAAAGCAAGAAATGAAGTTGCATCTTTCCGGAACTTCGCCCGATTTGATGGATGCTTTTATTATGAGGGAGGTGTTTGAGATGAAGAGCAAGTATCGACCACGGATGTATGGCGGGTAACTTGTATTGCAGCCTTAAAATCCCAATTAACAACTATTTTTCCATCAAATCCCTTCCCGTATCTTTCGCCCAATGGAGATAAACGACTATCTGGACATCCTATACAAGGTGATATTCCAAGATCACAAGCATCCGCATTATGCGCAAAAAGAGGTATTGCGCAAATGGAATCTTGCTATTGCGACTGGAGAGTATCAAAAAGAAATGATCGTAAGGTGGCGTCAAAAGGAGACAAAAGAACAAAAAGAGCAACGGGTAAGGGTGTATAACTCCAGGACACCCCAAGTGTGGAATAAGACCAGGTCATATTTCTATGAAGTGCACCGCACCGAAGATTTCAAAGAAGAGCTTGAATATAAGGGTGAGGATGAGGATAATCGTGATTCGAAAACTAAGGTAATTGAAGCTCGAAAGAAATTCTATGGCAATCTTTCGGTTCGGGAATATCTCCACAATCGTCAGATAGACCGAAATTTCCTAGATCCTAACGATTGGCTTGTGGTGGAATGGAAAAATGACGGCACAGAAAGTGAAGGCAACTACGACTTCTTTCCTTTCGAGGCTTCAAGTCAAAATGTTCTAGATTTCAGGTATGACTATGGGGATTTGGAATATATTGTGATTCGCAAAAAAATCAACATTCTGGAAGGGGAGGAGAAAAAGGACGGTTGGAAATATACTTTATACGGAAAGAATTGGTCAATTGATGCCTTTAAGGATGAAGTTGGAATCAAGTACGAACAAGACCTTTCTAAAGCCGCCACCCATGTGGGTAAAGAGGGGAGGTATAAATACATCACATACAACAACCAACTTGACGAGGTGCAAGCCTATCCGTACGGATATATCAATCACCCCGAATACGGAGAATGGGTAAAAGTTACACCTCTGTATGTGTCGAAAACCAATATTGACCGGCTCATTCAAAGAACCAGCACGCTTGATATTTCAATTGCGTGCCACGGATTTCTTCAAAAATTCATCTACGCCAACCCATGCAACTATTCCACGGAGGATGAGGATCATGGGTATCTGAGTTGCGAGGATGGCCACCTTGGAAATGACAAATGCCCAAAGTGCCATGGGTCCGGAATGCAAATCCACGCCTCTGACCAGGATGTTGTGTATTTGCCACTACCTGACGGAGACACTCAAGTCATCCCTTTGTCAAACCTTGTCTATTACGCCAACATTGACAAGGCTATGGTCGACTTGCAACGCACCGAAGTAGATGACGCCATGAGAGATTGCCTGTCTACTATTTTCAATGAGAATGTATTTCAAAAATCAGAAGTGGTTACCACGGCTACCGAAAACATGCTTAATTGGCGAAGCGTAAACAATACGCTTTCACCTTATGCTGACCACGATGCAGCCATGTATGAGTTCGTAATCCGAATTATCGCTAAGGTCAAGAAGGTATACGGAGAAATCGTCCATTCATATGTCTACCCCTCCGACTACCATCTGGAAAGCCTGAATGAAATGATGATGATTCGAAAAGCAGCCATTGACAGCCACGCTCCGCACGCCATCCTAATGAACATCGACGTTCAAATCATGCGAAAGCAAGTCAAAGACGACTCATCCAGGGTGTTAAATTGGCAAGCATTTCAAAAATTCAAACCTTTTTCCGATCTTTCGGAAAGCGATAAGTTGCTGGCCATCTCTTCGCTCCCGCCGAATCATCCAGCCGTTGTCCGCTTTTACAACTTCCGGACAATTACCGTGGAGTTGAATGAGGAATATCCTGATTTCTACGCCCTGGGGTATGATGGCCAAAGGAGGTTATTGGAGACAAAGACAAATGAAATGCTGAGCCGGGAAGACGCCATCGTTCCCACGCCTATAAATGATCGATTAAATGAATCTTAGCGACATTCCATTCTGGAAAGAGCGAATCGAAGCCATGAAGGAGTTCGATGATGGCTGGG
>CAZVQI010000213.1:0-3306 GCA_964629155.1 uncultured Flavobacterium sp. | reverse complement strand
GAGACGCCCGACCTGATGCCGGCGCCGATCTACTACAGCCACAAGATCCTTGAATTGCTCGCTGCCGCCAGGCATCGCGGCGAAGGTGAGGTGGCGAAACTCGGGCCCGATGCCAAGAGCCAGGTCACCGTCCGCTATGTCGACGGCAAGCCGAAGGAAGTCACCCAGATCGTGTTGTCGACCCAGCATCTGGATCCTTCCTGGGACAACAAGAAAGTGCGGTCGGTCGTCGAGCCCTATATCCGCGAGGCGCTGGATTCGGGCGGCCTGACCATCGCGCCCGACTGCAACTGGTACATTAATCCCACCGGGGCTTTCGTCATTGGCGGCCCTGATGGCGATGCGGGTCTCACCGGTCGCAAGATCATTGTGGATACTTACGGCGGCGCCGCGCCCCATGGCGGTGGCGCCTTTTCCGGCAAGGATACCACCAAGGTGGACAGGTCGGCCGCCTATGCGGCCCGCTACCTCGCCAAGAACGTGGTTGCCGCCAAGCTCGCGGATCGCTGCACCATCCAGCTGGCCTATGCCATCGGTGTAGCCCAGCCACTGTCGGTCTATGTCGACCTGCATGGAACGGGTACGGTCAGCGAGGAACGGCTGGAGCGGGCGCTGCGCGAGGTCATGGACCTTTCGCCGACTGGTATCCGCAAGCACCTCGACCTGAACCGGCCGATCTACGCGCGCACTTCGTCCTATGGCCACTTTGGCCGCAAGCCGGGCCGCGACGGTTCCTTCTCCTGGGAGAAGACCGACCTGGTCAAGGCGATCAGGGAGGCCGTGTCGCGCGAAGAGGCGCTGGCCGCCTGACGCTTGACATGCCGGACAAGCGAGCGGAGCGCGCCAGCGAATCCTTCTTCGGCCGCCGTCGTGGTAAGGCCTTGCGCCCCGGACAGGTGGCGGCGCTCGAAAGTGTCCTGCCGCGCTATCGCATCGACCTTACCGAATCGCCCCCTGACAGGCTGGCCGCGCTTTTCGAGGCTCCGGTCTCCTCGGTCCGCCTGGAGATCGGCTTCGGCGGCGGGGAGCACCTTCTTCATGAGGCCCACGCCCATCCCGAGACTGGCTTCATTGGTGTCGAGCCTTTCGTCAATGGCATGGCGAAGGTCATGGCAATGGTGGCGCGGGAACCGCTCGCCAATCTCAGGGTGTATGACGACGACGCAACCCGGCTTCTGGACTGGTTACCGCCGGCCTCGCTGGATGGCATCGACCTGTTCTATCCCGACCCCTGGCCGAAAAAACGGCACTGGAAACGTCGTTTCGTTGGGAAAGCTAATCTGGATCGCTTCGCCCGGGTGTTGAAACCGGGCGCCATGTTCCGCTTCGCGTCGGATATCGACAGCTACGTCAACTGGACGCTCCTCGCATGTCGCCGCCATGGCGCTTTCGAATGGGAGGCCCGGGAGGCGGCGGACTGGAACGAGCCCTATCCTGGCTGGCCCGGCACGCGCTACGAAGCCAAGGCCCTGCGGGAAGGGCGTCGGCCGGCCTATATGACGTTCAAGAGGCTTTAGACGGCCCGGAAGGAGAAACGGCCCCGGTCGGGAGCCTCCTGCGCCTTGAAGGGCCGGCGTGCCGCGAGCGGGCGTTGGTCAATAATAGGGGTTGATCTTCCGGAAGGCCTTCGGATCTATGCCGAGATTGGCAAGGTCGCACGCTCGCGGGCACCGTCCGGCTTCAACGGCACTGGCCGCCGCGATGGCGCTGCCGAATGTGGTCACGAGTTCACTGAATCGTGCAAATGTGATGCGCTTGGTCATTTGAATTCCTCCGGGCCCTCCTTGTAGGGGCACCGATCGTGTTGCGCTGCAACATAACTAGGTAGGGCCGCCCGCAACCGCCATCTTCCTTGTTGCATGGCCTCCCTGCGTCTGATGCACGGCTCGCAACTCTGCGCATTCAGAGTAGGCTTGAAAGGCGGGCTGCGATCGTTTATATCAGCCGCAAATTCTTGGTCGGTATGACGAAGAGTGGGTCCTTCCGGTCCCGCTCTTTTTTGTTACCTGCCGGTTCAGGAGACGCGACGACAGTGACGTCAGACGCAGTTCCAGGTGACGATCGCATCATCCGTGAAAGCGGGATCGATGCGCGGATCGCGTTGATTGTCGAGCCGATTCTCCGCGGTATGGGGTACCGTCTCGTAAGAGTGCGTCTGTCGGGCCAGAACGGGCTGACCCTTCAGGTGATGGCCGAACGCAATGACGGGACCATGACCGTCGAGGATTGCGAAGAGGTGTCTCGTGCAATCTCACCGGCGCTGGATGTCGACGATCCGATTGAGAAGGCTTATCATCTTGAAGTGTCGTCGCCCGGCATTGACCGCCCGTTGGTGCGCAAGTCCGACTTTTCGGGTTGGGCCGGCCATTTGGTGAAAATGGAGACGTCCGTTCTCGTAGCGGAACGCAAGCGCTTCAAGGGCAGGATCGAGGCGACGGACGAGGGCGGCGTGACCATCCGGCGCGACCAGGCGGCCTATGGCGAGGAGCCGACGGTGCTGGTGCCCTGGGAGGCGATCGCCGAAGCCAGGCTGATCCTGACTGACGATCTGATCCGCGATGCGCTGTCGAAAGACAATCGCGCCCGCAAGGAAGCGAAGAAACGCCGCGGCGAGGAGGCTGAACCGTCCGACCCCGCCCAGGAAGCCGGTAACGGGAATTGAATTTTGAGCGGTCGCTCCATGCGGCCTTGTTCAGGGAGAAAGAAATGGCTGTCAGTGCCAACAGGCTCGAACTTCTGCAGATCGCGGATGCGGTCGCGCGAGAGAAGTCGATCGACAAGGAGATCGTCATCGCCGCCATGGCGGATGCGATTCAGAAGGCGGCGCGCTCCCGGTACGGCCAGGAAACCAACATCCGGGCCGACATCAACCCGCAGACAGGCGAGATGAAGCTGCAGCGGCTGATGGAGGTCGTGGAGACCGTCGAGGACTATGCCACGCAGATTGCGCTGGCCACCGCGCGAGAGCGCAATCCTGACGCCCAGATTGGCGATTTCATTGCCGAGCAGCTTCCGCCCATGGATTTCGGCCGCATCGCCGCCCAGTCGGCCAAGCAGGTGATCGTGCAGAAGGTGCGCGAAGCCGAGCGCGACCGCCAGTACGAGGAATACAAGGACCGCATCGGCGAGATCGTCAACGGCACCGTCAAGCGCGTCGAATATGGCAACGTCATCGTCGATCTCGGCCGCGGCGAGGCGATCATCCGTCGCGACGAACTGATCCCCCGCGAAACCTACAAATATGGTGAGCGTGTAAGCGCCTATGTATAAGACGTCAGTCGCGAGCAGCCCGGCCCGCAGATTTTC
>CAZVQI010000212.1:1876-3316 GCA_964629155.1 uncultured Flavobacterium sp. | reverse complement strand
TTCACCAATCAATAGGAGCTCAACCGTGCAACACCACGAATTCAACGCACCGAAGGCCAACATGAACGCAGCAGACATCCTAGACTCCGCCGCGCAAACCTATCGCGAGCGCAACAAGCTCTACGGCGACAACTACAAGCACTTCGGCTTCGCGGCGGCGGCGCTGTTTCCGGACGGCCTGCTGGTCACGTCGCCGGAGGAATGGAACCGGCTCGGAATCTTTGTTCAGTGCCTGAGCAAGCTCTCCCGCGTGGCGGGCAACCTGCACGCGGGTGGCCACCTGGACTCGGCGCATGACCTGAGCGTGTACGCCGCCATGCTCCAGGAGCTCACCGAGGAAGGCACCGCCCCGGCGCGAACCGCCTACAAGGAAGGCGCGCGTGCGGTGCTCGCCGCGCTCCGCCGCCAACACCAGATCGGCACGCTGGACAGCCGCGAAACTGCCGACGAAATCGCCGACCGGATCGCTACGGAACTCGGCATCGAGTAAGCCCCCCTCAACGCAGAAAGGAGAATCCAAATGAAAATCATCGAATCGCCTGATTACGTGGCACTCCCAGACGACAAACTTCGCCAACTGATCGGCGAAGTTGTCTCGGAACGCACTGGCCGCGCCGTTCGGTCCGTGGAAATCTGTTTGGTCCGGGGCGGCGTGCTGCACCCCGACGAGTATCACTGCAAGGTCTTCTTGAGCAAGGAGCGCACCCAAGGAGAGCTGCTGTGAAGCCAATCCTGATTTTCGACACGGAAACCACCGGCTTGCTACCGCACCCGGACGCCGACATCAGCAAGTTCCCCCGCATCATCGAGTTCGGCGCGGTGCTGATGAGTCCCCACGACGGCACAGTCCTGGAGGAAGCATCCATCCTCGTGAATCCCGGCGTGCCGCTGGAGCCCACCATCACCAAGATCACCGGCCTGACCGACGAGGACTTGGCAGACCAACCGCCCCTGACGGAAGTGCTGCCGCAAATCTGGCGGCTCTTCACCGAGGCCGGTTCGGTGGTGGCGCACAACTTGCCGTTCGACAAGGGCGTGTTGCGCGGAGAAATGCGGCGGCTCGGCATCAAAGAGTGGCCCTGGCCCAAGAAGGAAGTTTGCACCGTGGGGCTGTACAAGGAAATCTGGGGCCGCAACCCCAAGCTCCTGGAGCTGTACGAGTACGTCCTTGGCAATCCCCTCGCACAAACTCACCGCGCGCTGGAGGACGTGCAGGCCATGGTCGAAATCATCCAAACCGAAGGCGTCTGGACCGAGCTGCGCTATGAAGGCGAATAGCCCCGGCGCGCGCTTGGATGCGGCGTGGTTGCGCCTGATGCGGGCGGTCGCGCCGCTGACGCAGATGCTGGCGGTGCAGCAGGTGAAGCGCCGGGCCGCGTTAGAAGCCGTCGCCGCCGCCCGGCGCGAGCTGGACGCAATGGAAAGAATTTTGAATGGAGA
>CAZVQI010000212.1:0-1776 GCA_964629155.1 uncultured Flavobacterium sp. | reverse complement strand
GGCCGCCTTTTACCGCTTCTCGTCCGCCGCGCGCCGACCGGACGTGGACATGGAGCAACTTTTCCGTGAGCACCACGAAGGGGTGCTGCGGTTCGCGGGGGCCGCGCTCAGCGACCCGGAGACGTTCGACTTTGTGGACGTGAACCCGGCGTCCCCATTGCTCGTGCGCCGTGCGCTGCGGCTGGCCGAAGCGACAGGCAAGCCCCTCGTCCTGACCAGCGACAACTGGTACCCCGCCCCCGAGGACTACTCCGCATTCATGGCCATTTGTGGCCAAGACCGGGTCACGCCGCAACACATCTTGAGTCTGGAGGAGTTGCGCGCCGCGCTGCCGCAGCTTTCCGGCAACGACTTCGACGCCGCCGTGACCAACACCCGCAACGTGCCCGCGCTGTGCGCCACGCAGCTGCGCCAAGCCCCCATCATTCGCGTGGAGGGCGATTTGCGGGCCTTGGCCACGGCGGGCCGCGATCGGCGCTTGGCGGCGGGGCATTTGAAGTCCTGGCCGCAGGAATACGCCGACCGCATGGAGCATGAACTGAAGGTGATTGCGGAGAAAGGCTTCGAGAGCTACTTCATCGTGGTGGCGGATTTGATCTCCTGGGCTAAGCAACGCATGCTCGTCGGGCCGGGGCGCGGGTCGTCGGCGGGGTCGCTCGTGTGCTACTGCCTCGGCATCACTGAGGTCGATCCAATTCCCCACGGGCTGATCTTTGAGCGCTTCATCGACACCACCCGTTCCGACCTGCCGGACATCGACATTGACTTCCCCGACGCCAAGCGCGACCAGGTGTTCACCTATCTGGCCGAGAAGTACGGCGCGGAGAACGTCGCCCGCATCGGCAACATCAACTCTCTCAAGCCCCGCTCCGCGCTGGCGGAGGTGTGCAAGCGGCTGGGCGTGCCGGATACGGATCGCTTCGATCTGCTCAACGTGCTGGTGGAGTACTCCTCGGGCGACTCCCGCTATGGGCACTCGCTGGAGGACACGCTCACGCAGACCTACACCGGCAAACAGTTCATGGCCAAGCACCCCGCCGCCATGGTGGTGAAGGAAGTGGAAGCGCACGCCTGGCACACCGGCGTTCACGCGGCTGGGGTGATTGTTTGCAACGTGCCGGTCGTTGAGTATTGCACCGTGGGCGCGGACGGCGTGGCGCAAATCGACAAGTCCGACTCCGAATACCTGAACCTGCTGAAGATCGACGCGCTCGGGTTGCGCACGCTGGGCGTGATTGAGGACGCCGGGGTGGTCACCCCAGAACAGCTGTACGGCCTGGACCTGAACGACCCGGAAGTTCTGCGGATTTTCGACGAGAAGAAGTTCTGCGGCATTTTCCAGTTTGAGGGTCATGCGCAGCGCTCCGTGGCCGCGCAAGTGCCGGCGCGCGACTTCCGCACACTGGACCACGTCACCGCGCTCGCCCGCCCCGGCCCTCTCGGCGGCGGCGCCACCAACAAGTACATCGACCGCCACGCGGGCCGCGAGGAGGTCACGTATCGGCACCCCGCGCTGGAGCCGATCCTGAAAGACACGTACGGCGTGGTGTTGTACCAGGAGCAGGTGATGCAAATCTCCCGCGACATCGGCAAGTTCCCATGGGCCGTGGTGGCCGAGATTCGCAAGGCCATGTCCGGCAGCAAAGGCAAGGAGTACTTCGACCGACGCGGCTCGGAGTTCGTGGCCGGGGCCGTGCAGGACGGCTTGTCGGAGGACGAGGCGTGGGCCATCTGGGACGAGATTTGTACGTTCGGTGCGTGGGGCATGAACCGGGC
>CAZVQI010000211.1:0-3357 GCA_964629155.1 uncultured Flavobacterium sp. | reverse complement strand
ACCAAGCATAATAAGTCTTTTGCCCCTATTACCTTTTGATCTTCTCTCAAAATATTATGATCCTATTGTAATCACTTCAGTATACGCATCGGGATTCCATGATCATGCAAATAAGACTTGAGGGTTGGAATGGCTATCTCACCAAAATGGAAAATACTTGCGGCTAGCGCTGCATCCGCTTTGCCTTGATTAAATACTTCTACAAAATGATCCATCGTTCCCGCTCCACCAGACGCTATCACAGGAATGGTCAAAGCTTCCGATACCTGTGCAGTAATTCTGTTGGCAAAGCCCGCTTTTGTACCGTCGCTGTCCATGGAAGTCAGCAGTATCTCCCCTGCCCCACGATCCTGTACTTCCTTGGCCCAGTTCAATGTTTCTAATTCCGTAGGTTTTTTTCCGCCATGCGTATGTACGATATCAGTGCCGTCTACCGCTCTGCTGTCGATGGCCACTACAATGCATTGGTTGCCAAAAGCCTTTGAAAGTTCATCGATCAGCTCAGGACGATACACTGCGGCGGAATTGATTGAGACCTTGTCGGCACCGGCATTCAGCAGCGCAGACACATCTTCAATGGTAGAAATGCCGCCCCCAACTGTAAATGGGATGCTAATTTCAGCAGCAACTCTTTGCACCAGAGCTATGATGGTCTTCCGCTTTTCCACAGTAGCCGTAATGTCCAAAAATACTAGTTCGTCAGCACCTTGCTCTGAGTAAAGCTTGGCCAGTGCCACAGGATCGCCCGCATCACGCAACTGCTCGAAATTCACGCCTTTTACAGTCCGCCCTTCTTTAATGTCAAGACAGGGGATTATTCTCTTTGTCAACATCGAATATAGCTTAAATTAATTTCTTTTTAATTATTGGGATTCATCGATAAACGGCCGCAACTCTTCCAAACTGATGGCGTTTTCATAGATAGCTTTGCCTATAATGACACCATGCAAGTCCATTTTGGCCAACATTTCCACATCTTTTATAGAAGAAACTCCACCACTAGCGATTAGCTTCAGTTGGGGAAATGCGGTCATCAATTCACCATACAGTTCATAAGAAGGTCCCTTCATTGCCCCATCTTTCGACACATCGGTGCAGATCGAATATTGAATTCCTTTTTGCAGATAATTCTCCAAAAAAGGATATATGTTCTGAGTGCTTTTTTCCTGCCATCCGCTCACCGCAATCATATTGTCTCGAACATCGGCGCCTAATATAATTTTCTCAGGGCCAAACATCACGAGCCATGCTTCAAATATATCTGGTTCTTTTACTGCGATACTACCGCCTGTCACTTGCTTGGCACCCGCATTAAAAGCATCCTTAATGTCTTGGTCGGACTGCACGCCCCCTCCAAAATCTACATGCAGGCCCGTGTTATTGGCAATTTTTTCTAAAACAGGCAGGTTAACGATCTTTTTTTTCAAAGCCCCATCTAAATCCACCAGGTGAAGCCGCTTTATACCAGCCGCTTCAAACTCCTTGGCCACTTCCAAAGGATCACTCCTATACTCCTTTTTGCTGGAATAATCGCCTTGCGTCAATCTGACGCACTTTCCTCCAATGATGTCAATCGCGGGAATAATATGCATCTATAAATTGTAAATTGATTCAACCATATATCCTACAAATAGTGATTCTACGACTTTATTTGCAGGAAATTCCTTAAAATCTGCTCGCCATCCTTTCCACTTTTTTCGGGATGGCCTTGGACAGCGTAAAAGTTATCTTGCTGCATTACTGCACTAAATGGTACGCCATAGTCAGTAGTCGCCATGGTCTGTGGGCCTACTTTTGCATAATAACTGTGCACATAATATAGATAAGCCGGTGATGACAAATGCTCCATCAAAGGCCCTTTCTTATTTTTAATGGTGTTCCAACCGACATGTGGCACCTTAAGCCCTTCATTGAACCGCACCACTTCTTCGTCAAAAATCCCCAAGCACTCTGTATCACCTTCGGCCGAATATTTGCACATAAGCTGTAACCCTATGCATATGCCCAAAACAGGCTGCTTAAGCCCTTTTATCAATTTGTCCAATTCCCTTTCCCGCAAGTATTTCATGGCATTGCTTGCCTCGCCTTGTCCAGGGAATATCACCTTGTCTGCCGATTGAATAACGTCCGGATCATCTGTCCAAGTGGGTGTTACGTCCAACCTTTTTAAAGCAAACAAAACCGACTGAATGTTGCCGGCATTATACTTGATTACTGCAATCTTCATCAACTTCCATTTCCGGCAAAGTTAGCATTTGAAAGGGCAAAACTCTCCTTTTTATGAATATTTATGCGCGGGATTTTTGCACACGAGCGCTTAATCGATGAGGTTTTGTATCCACTTTCACTCCATGTTATTGTTTTTTGGGCGGTGGCCAGGCTATCCGCTCCAAGTCCGGCCACCCACAGGCTTACCCACTGCGGGCTTTCCGCTCCTATCCTTACCGCTGCTGCGTATTCCCATCATACGGAGTTCACGGAGCTTCAGCAGCGTAAACATGCTAAATAGCCTCCCTAATGCTTCATATTTAATAAGAGAATCTCTCCAATAATAGAAACTACCACCAGAGCTTCCATTTACGATTCCGCATCTGAATTTGCAATTTTCACCCACTATTTCACCTACTTAGGTTCTACTGAAAAACGCATCACAAAGGCTTGGTGACCTCAAATTGCTTTGGTTTGCCTATTTCCATATTGTACTTTTTCAGCAAGTACAAATATTTTGCATAAATAAGGCCATTTCTTATGCACAAAAAACGGTCTGTAATATCTTTTTCTGGGCGAGTCAGAAAGCCCTACTTATAACCGTCTTTCTAGGAATATCATGTCTCTCTTGGACATTTTGCCCGTACTCATAAATATGAGGTTCATTGTCCACGGCTCACATCATCGATAATCGATAGGAATGTTGCTTTAGCACATTCTAAAGATGAGCAGGAATATGGGCTTTAGCCGAATACTTCCCGATGTCAGGAGATTGCTTCACTTTTACCTTTCGTGATATTATGTACATAGCATCGGCAGTCTTGCGCTATCCATTTCATTGCAGTGAAATGTCATACCGTAAGCAATGACGAGGCAGTACAGGCTTTTCCTAGCTGCTGCCAATATCTTCCACCTTCCCACTCACCTTCATTCACAATTCAACATTTAAACTTAAAATTCACATGCTGCCGTATTTTGTCTTGCTTCTTGCCTGCTTTCTAATGATTTTGACCTACTCTAAATTCCTAATCTTGATGCTCCTAAAGGCCACATTATTACCATGGTCTTGCAGCAAGATGTGACCCTTTTCTGCCAATCCGAAATTCTCCCAGTCTTTATATTTGCTTTGGGCTATCAGTTTGTGAAACC
>CAZVQI010000210.1:0-3373 GCA_964629155.1 uncultured Flavobacterium sp. | reverse complement strand
AGAGGAAACTCCTTCGATGCCAATGGGAGGTGGAATGCCAGGAATGATGTAATAAGGGTTTAAAAATTGAATAAAAAAAGGGGCTCAATTTTTGAGCCCCTTTTTTATTATTGTTTTTATTTTGAAATGATTAGTTTTTTGTGGATTATGGATTAATTGAAATACTTTTAACAGTCTTTGGAAATTTAAAGGCAGAAGTTATTTGTATCAAACATTGATTTAAAGCACAAAAAAAGGGAAGATTTTCTTCCCTTTTTAGATTTATTATGTTGGATTATTTAGCAATATTTACAGCTCTTGTTTCTCTGATAACTGTAACTTTTACTTGTCCCGGATAGGTCATTTCAGTTTGAATTTTTTGAGAGATTTCAAACGAAAGGTTAGCAGCTTTTTCATCAGATACTTTTTCACTTTCTACAAGGACACGAAGTTCTCTACCCGCTTGAATAGCATACGCATTTTTAACTCCGTGAAATTCGTAAGCAATATTCTCTAAATCTTTCAGACGTTGAATATAAGAGTCTAATACTTGTCGTCTTGCCCCCGGTCTTGCTCCCGAGATAGCATCACAAACCTGAACAATAGGAGAGAGCATACTTGTCATTTCAATTTCGTCATGGTGAGCTCCAATTGCATTACATACCTCAGGTTTTTCACCGTATTTCTCAGCCCATTGCATACCTAAAATAGCGTGAGGAAGCTCGCTTTCTGTTTCAGGTACTTTTCCTATATCGTGTAGCAATCCTGCTCTTTTAGCCAATTTAGCATTTAATCCTAATTCGGCAGCCATAATCCCGCAAAGTTTGGCTACTTCGCGAGAGTGGTGTAATAAGTTTTGTCCGTAAGATGAACGGTATTTCATTCTTCCTACAACTTTGATAAGTTCAGGATGTAGTCCGTGAATTCCTAAATCAATTACGGTACGTTTACCCACTTCAATAATTTCGTCTTCAATTTGTTTAGCTGTTTTGGCAACCACTTCTTCGATTCTTGCCGGATGGATACGTCCGTCAGTTACGAGTTTGTGTAGAGCTAAACGGGCAATCTCTCTACGAACAGGATCAAAGCAAGAAAGAATAATTGCCTCAGGAGTGTCATCCACAATAATTTCTACTCCGGTTGCAGCTTCTAAAGCTCTGATGTTTCTACCTTCACGTCCGATGATTCTACCTTTTACATCATCCGATTCAATATTGAATACCGAAACACAATTTTCGATAGCTTCTTCTGTTCCAACTCGTTGAATGGTGTTGATAATCAATTTTTTAGCTTCTTGTTGAGCAGTCAGCTTAGCTTCTTCCATTGTACTCTGGATGAAAGACATAGCTTCTGTTTTAGCTTCGTTTTTCAAGCTTTCAATAAGTTGACTTTTAGCATCTTCGGCAGAAAGTCCGGCAATAACTTCGAGTTGTTCAACCTGGCTTTTGTGTATTTTTTCGATTTCCTCTTGTTTTTTTTCAAGAGTAGCTAATCGGTTGTTGTAGTCGGCTATCTTTTTTTCAATTTCTTCGTTGAGCTTTTTGTTTTTTGCCAGTTCATTTGAAACTTGAGATTCTTTGTCTCGAATTCGCTTATCGGCTTCTGCCATTTTTTTCTCGCGATTGAGAATTACTTGTTCATGTTCTGCTTTTAGCTCGATAAATTTTTCTTTTGCCTGAAGAATTTTGTCTTTCTTAATAGCTTCGGCTTCGATTTTGGCATCTTTTAGGATTGACGCTGCTTCTTTTTTTGCATTTTTGATATAGCTTGAAGCGTTACTTTTTTCTAAGTATTTAGCAACACCGAATCCTATTAAAATCCCTATAATTGAACAACCAATTATTAATAAAGTACTATCCATTTTGTTTATTTTGTAAAGTGTTTATATATAAAAAAGCCTGCATTAGGAATGATTGAATAAACTCGTAAAAGACAAGTTTTAGGCTAACTTGCAGGTCGAACTTCTACTCAAAGGCAGCCTGTTCTAGCTACAAAGATTCACCTATTTTAATTTGTAAGTGTTGAGTTTATCAATAATATAATCCTGATGCAGGCAGTATTTTATGTTTAAGAACGTTCGAGATATTGAGTTAGAAGTTCATTCAATTCAAGTAATTTATCTTTGGTTTCTTCACTAACAGAAACAGACTCTATTTTTTTTTGTTCAATTTGCGAAGCAAACTGTAAAGCACACATAGCAAGCACATCTTGTTTGTCCCTCACTGCATAATTCTCTTCAAACTGTTTAATCATACTATCAATTTTTTTAGAAGCGGCTCTTAATGCTTCTTCCTGAGAGTAATCTACAGTAAGCGGATATACTCTGTCAGCAATTGATATTTTGATTTTTAGTTTTTCGTTCATTTATTTAGTCTGAAAGCTGTGCTATGCAATAGTCAATTTCACGAATGATTGAATTTATTCTAATTTTAGTTTCTCGCTTATAATCTTCACTGCCCAGCAACGCGTTAATTGTTTTAAGAGTTTCTATTTGGTTCTCAAGTTGTTCTATCCGGAGACCTGTTTCTTGAAATTTATTCTTGTAAAAAGATATTTCTGAATTAAGAGCTTGATTTTTTCTTTCCAAATCATCAGTTTTTTCTATTAACTTTCTGATTTTTAACTCTAATTCACTGACAATCTTTACAATTTCACTCATAGAAACAATACGCATTGTTGTTTACAAAAGTACGATTTTGATATTTAATCTACAATTTTTTTTAATTTTTTGTTGTTTATCTGTTGAATTTACAGTGGTTATGGTTTTTTTCTTCACTTTATAAATATGTTTGGTAAAACATTGAATAACAGTAAATAGCAAAACATAAAGGTGTTTTTAAAGAGATTCATTATATTTGAGGTAGTAAATAAATACCGATTATATGAGTACTTGTTTAGAATGTGGAGAAAAAATAATTGGTCGATCGGATAAAAAATTCTGTAATGATGCGTGCAGAAATGCTTATAATAATAGGCATAACAAAGATATGTCTAACCTTATGAGAAGAATTAATAATAAGCTTCGGAAGAACTTCAGAATTTTATCCGAACAGAAATTTATTGACGGAAAAGTAAAAACCACTAAACAAAGTCTTTCGATTAATGGGTTTGACTTTACTTATTTTACCCATTTCAAAATCTATAAAAACGGTGCAGAATACCGATTTGTTTACGATATAGGATATAAATTTTTAGAAGATGATTGGGTTTTGATTGTAAAGAAAGAGTAGTGGAGAATAATTTTGTGTTTTTACTACATTATTTACTTTTCTATATCAATATTGATATAACATAGGCTATTTTAGTACCTTTGCGTTTATTTTAGCAAAATATATTAAGTGGAAATAGTAGGATATTTAGCCATCATTTTAGCCGGTGTGAGCATCGGGCTGAT
>CAZVQI010000209.1:0-3376 GCA_964629155.1 uncultured Flavobacterium sp. | reverse complement strand
AGTTGGCTCGCGAGAAGGAGGTGGTCGGGATTTACATTTCGGGTCATCCGCTTGATAATTATAAGTATGAACTAAAATATTTTTGTAATACAACTTTAAGTAAAATCAATGATTTAAATTCTCTGATTAACAAACAAGTTAGTGTAGGAGGAATTATTACTCATGTTGAACATAAAGTTACAAAAAATGGTAAAGGGTGGGGAATAATTACCCTTGAAGATTATGATGGGAGTTATGATTTCCGTTTTTTTGGAGAGGATTATTTGAAGTTTAAGATGTATTTCAATCAAAATCAGTTTACTTATATGAGGTTTACTGTAAAAGAAGGTTGGATTAATAAAGAAACAGGAAAAAGAGGAGAACCTATAATACAGGTTTTACAGATGCAATATCTGCAAGATGTATTTCCAAATTTCGCAAAAAATCTTGTTATTAGGTTTAATTTAAATGAGTTAGAAAAAGAAGTAATAGACAAAATTCTCGAAGCTTTTAGAAAGAATAGAGGGAATCATTCGGTTTCGTTTGAAATATTTGAAATTGACCAAGAACGGAAGAAAGTCCTAAGTAGTATTTCAATGAATGGTCAATCGGATGATTTAGAAATGGATGAACCGGAAGATTATAGTGAAACAGAAACCGAAAATATAGAAATGGAGGAAGCTTCTTTAGAAGAAGTGCAGGTGCTTAATCATTTGGCTTTAGATAGCCGTAATATGAAAATAAATATCTGTAAAGGTTTGTTAGATGAATTGGAAAAAAATCAAATTAATTTTAAGCTGAATTAAATAATTTCATTTTATAAAAATGCCCTAAACAGGAATTGCTTTATACAAAATCGGCTTACTTGGAGAAGCATCATTTTCAAAAGAAGCTATTTGTAAATTGAGTAAATACTGCCCGTCTTGAACATTATCAGGGATAAAGACCATCTCAGTAATTGTTGCTTTAAATCGCGCATCAGAGTTTACATTGTTAATGTCCTTTACATTCCAAAAAGCCTTGTGAGAAACGAGTTTTCCCTCATCTTTTTCTTTATCCACGCTTGGTAAATCAATAAGCAGGTGCTGAACACCTTTTTCAACTAAAAACAGTGTTGCTTCTTCCGAAAGATAAGGTGGATTGGTGTGAGAATAATTTTTTGATTTTTTACTGATATTGTTCGGGAGGGTTCTAATAATTAAGGCTTCAATCTTATCAATTGATTTTAGAATAGAAAAAAGACAATTTTTAGTAATAATTTGATCTTCTCCTATCTTTTCAGGAATTACCGAAATAAGTTCAGCCGAAAAGAAAAAACTTTTTAGATTTTGGTTGATACTAAAAAAATCTTTGGTAATATGCCCTAAGCATTCGGTATGAGTTCCGTGGGCATGAGGATTAAAAAGAATATTATTAAAGTTCGTTGAACTTCCGTGTTTGACTGCTCCGATCCAATCATCAAATCGAACAGGCTCAATTTTAGGTTTATCTAAATACCAGGCAATAGGATTTTTGTCTGAATCAGAAAGCGGAATAGAAATATCAATAGGTTGGGATAAATCAACTGAAAATGTTTGTCCGTTATAATGTATTTGAGCCTTCATAGTATAAGTTTTACACTGTATAAAGTTAGAAAATATTCTATAGCTGTAAAATACAGTGAATTTATGTTTATACAAAAAAACAGGCGAGATAATTTTATCCCGCCTATTGTGTTTAAAATAATTAAGCTATTATTTTTTGATAAACTGCAAGGTTTTAGACTGATTCTCACGATTAATTTTTATGAAATAAACTCCTGCTTGGAAGTTTGAAACATCAATACTGTAAGAGTTTGTTTCTGATATATCACTTGAAAATACAGTCTGCCCTAAAGTATTATAAATAATTATTTTTCCGGCAAGTTTATAATTATCCGGAATAAAGAGATTAATTACTTCATTAGCCGGATTCGGATACATAGAAATCATTCCTAAACCAAACTTGTCTGTACTTGCTGAAGCTTGACATACATTGGATGTAAGTAAGGAAGCTCTTCTTGTAGCATTCTCCAGTACAGTTCTCATTCTAGTTTTTTGATTGGGAGTAAAAGTGTTTAAGCAATTATCACTGCCGTAATCCATATAATTTTCCGGCATGGGTGTATAACCTGAACAAATCGTATACCATGCAGCAGAACAAGAATAGTTGGCACCTGCATGAGGAGGGGTGTCCGGACAATAATCTTGAAATGTATCGGTAGTGTTAACAGTACAAGAATTATTATCTCCCCAAATATGACGTAAACCTAAAGCATGTCCTACTTCATGAGTGGTTGTTCTTCCTTTGTCATAACCCCAAAAATATATTCCGGGTGCTTCCGTATTGCGACCAAAACATCTCCAATCAATAATTACTCCGTCAGTACTTGCGTTACCTCCCCATGAAGGAATTCCTTCTAAAGTTGAGTTGCTTGGAAATTGCGCATAACCCAATACTTCATCTAAATCTCCTCCAAATTCACATACCCAAATATTAAAGTATTTGGTTGGGTCCCATTGTGTAAGAGGTTTAAGAATAGATGCAACATTACTTTCATTCCAAGTATAATTTCCTAAATCTACTCTGTTAATACCGGTTGTAGTATTTCCTAAAGGATCTACTTGTGCCAAACAAAATTCTATTTCGGTATCCACACCCAAAGGATTTGTACTATAACCTGCTGTACCAAAAACTTTTCTATAATCTTCGTTTAAAACTGTAATTTGAGATAAAACACGTGCATCCGAAATATTTTTTCCTACTCCTACCGCTTCACCATTGTGTATAACATGCACAACTACGGGAACTACATATATTTCATTAGTCCCTTGAGCTTTAGCTTGTTTTTGAGGTTCTTTAAAAACAGAGTTTTCGCGATTTTGCTCTTGTAAATATTCACTATACTGATATGAAATGCACTGAATCTTTCCTGTATTAGGATTGATATATTCATTACTGATTGGTTTCCCAAAAATCACACGTCTTTCCTGTGCTTGAGAAAAAAACGATCCTGTTATTACAGCAATAGAAAGAACCGCTTTAAATACTTTTTTTTTCATTTCTTTAAATTATTTGTATTTTTTAGGGCAGCAATATAGTAAAAATACTATAAGAAAGTTTGCGTTTAAATGATTTTAACTTTATAAATCAAGCATTTGATGTAGTTTGACTTTATAGGGAAGAGTCTAAAGATAAATTTATTTAATAAATTAAGAGTTACTTTTATCTCTGAATTAAGAATTTCTTCTGCATAAATGAACTTTAAAATATTGTACCTTTGCAAACTAAATTTTTAATCTAAAAAAATTAAAAACGATGAGCTTACAACAAATCCTTACAACCAAAATTCAAGAAGCTGTGCAATCTCTTTTCGGTA
>CAZVQI010000208.1:0-3382 GCA_964629155.1 uncultured Flavobacterium sp. | reverse complement strand
CAAGCATAAAAAGAGCAATCCATTTTTTATGTAATCCTCCGTTAATAAAAAAAGTAGTCAGAATTATGGCAATCGGTAAGTGATGGATAGCAATTCCGATAGCTAAATCGTGATGATTACTTACGGGCATTCCTTCCAAAAGGGCATGAAGACACAAACTGGTAAATAACATCCAAGGCATCGAATTCATTTTTTCGTGTCCGTGAACGTGTCCGTGTTCTGCTCCTTTTGAGAAAAATTCCAAAACAATCTGAAACAGAATTCCGACCATTATAAACAACCCGACTTTATATCCTACAGAATGGTCATGGTGTCCGTATCCTTCACCATGCAGAGCATAATCGTACACTTCAGGCAGCAAATGCATAACCGTTATAGAAAGCAAAAAAGCCCCACTAAAAGCCAGTAGCAATTTGATGTTTTTCTTATTAGAAGGTTTTAGAGTTATAGCTGTCAGATAACCTAAAATAACCGATAAAAGAGGTAAGAAGTATTGCATATACTATTTAAAAATCATTATAAGTCGGTCTGAAGTATCTTTTATAAATTTCCCGAGTTTATAATCTCCGAAAACATCCAGCAAATAAATGTCTGATTGATCCATCATTTGCTCAAAATCTTCTAACCTGAAAGCTTTTACTCTTTCTGTAAAATTATATTTTTCCGAATTATCTTCAAACGAAATATCCTTATAAATATATCCATTTTCAAACCTTCTTTTTATGTGAAAATCAATTCCTTCTACAGTTTTTACTTCAGAAGTTACTAAATTCGGAATTACTTTTTCTACATTCATAAAATCCAAAACCGCAAAACCGTATTCATTCAAACTTTCTTTAATGGCTTTGAGAGTAGTAAGATTATCTTCATCATTATCAAAATATCCGAAACTCGTAAACAAATTAAAAACAGCATCAAACTTTTGTTCAAAAGGTTCTCTCATATCGTGAACCACAAAATGCAAAGATTCGTTTTCGTGCTTTTTGGCTTCATTAATACTATTTTCCGATAAATCTGCTCCTACAACATCAAATCCGAGTTTGTTCAGATAAATAGAATGACGCCCCTTTCCGCAGGCCAAATCTAAGACTTTTGCTTTTTCGGGTAAATTCAGATACGAAGTAATGTTATCAATAAACATTCTTGCCTCTTGGTAATCTCTGTCTTTATAAAGAATGTGGTAGTATTTAGTATCAAACCACTTGGCAAACCAATTTTTCATGGTGCAAAAGTAGTTTAAAAAAAGATAACAAAATGTTATTGCAGTATTAACTCCGTTGTATTTTTTACTTCGGATATAGAAAAACTACTTTGTGTACTTCCGATGCTTTTAATTACCGTGAGTTTTGTAACCATAAATTCTCTAAACTCATTCATATCCGAAACACAAACTTTTATAATATAATCATAATCTCCACTTACATGAAAACACTCCAACACTTCTTTGAGTTTTGTTATTTCTTTTTCAAACTCTATGATATTTTCCTTAGTATGCTGTTTGAGCTTAATATGACAAAAGACCGTAAATCCCTTCCCTATTTTGTTTTTATCTAACAAAACGGTATGTTGCTTAATAATTTTTTCTCTTTCTAATTTTTTTATTCGCTCATAAACAGCAGTTACAGACAAATTGAGTTTAACAGAAAGTTCTTTAGTGGTCTGTTTACTGTTTTTCTGTAGGTATTCCAACAGTTTTTTGTCTATCGAATCAAGTGACATTTTTGGTTTAAAATTGATTTATCAGTCAAAAATAGAAAAATAAACTAAACAATAAGCAACTCATAGATATATAATCTAAAAAAATGGATTTATATTGATTTTTGTTTTAAAAATCACGCTATTTGTAATAGCTATTACCATTTATTTTTTTGTTAATCTTTAAATCAAATAACTATGTTTAATCCGGCAGATAAAATTCAAGATTTGCAGTTTTTTGGAGAATTCGGAGGGGTAAATCCATCCATCTCAGACTCTTCTACTTTTACATTTTTACACTCAGAAACCATGTTCAATACCTTTGAAGGAAACACTGAGGGTTGTTACCTTTATTCGAGGCACTCTCATCCAAGCGGACTTTATTTGAGTCATGCCCTTGCTGTTATGGAAGGTACTGAAAGTGCTACAGTAACCGCTTCCGGAATGGGCGCCATCACTCCTGTATTATTACAACTTTGCCAAGCCGGAGATGAAATTGTTTCAAGCAGGACTATTTACGGAGGAACTTATGCTTTTATGAAAAAATTCCTACCGAAGCTCAATATTAAAACTACTTTTGTAGATATTACCAAACTTGATATTGTTGAGGCGACCATTACAGATAAAACCAAAGTTTTGTATTGCGAAACTGTAAGTAATCCTTTATTAGAAGTAGCTGACATCAAAGCTCTTTCTGCAATTGCCAAAAAACATAACATAAAATTAGTTGTAGATAACACCTTTTCACCGTTATCGGTTACTCCTGCTTTATTAGGTGCGGATGTAGTAATCCATTCACTAACCAAATTCATTAACGGAAGTAGTGATACAGTTGCCGGAGTGATTTGTTCTTCTCAAGAATTTATCAATGAGTTGAAAGATGTAAATATCGGTGCTTGTATGCTGTTAGGAGCTACAATTGACAGTATGAGAGCCGCAAGTATTCTGAAAAATTTACATACTCTCCATATTCGTATAAAACAACATAGTTATAATGCTCAGTATTTAGCTGAAAAATTTGAGCAAGACGGATTAAAAGTGGTTTATCCGGGATTAAAATCTCATCCTTCGCACAATTTGTATGCTTCTATGATTAATAAAGAATACGGATTCGGAGGAATGTTTACTCTTGATGCAGGTTCTTTGGAAAAAGCTACTGCTCTAATGGAACTTATGCAAGAGAGAAATATCGGTTATTTGGCTGTAAGTTTAGGGTTCTATAAGACACTATTCTCAACTCCGGGAACTTCCACTTCATCAGAAATTCCCGTAGAAGAACAACTGGAGATGGGATTAACCGAAGGGCTTATCCGTTTTTCCATAGGATTGGATAACGACATCGAAAGAACTTATCAAAAAATAAAAGTTTGTATAAACGAAATTTTAAAATAATTTTTTTCATAAAACCCCTGACAAAAAAATTGACAGGGGTTATTTATAATAAAGGGGATTACAAATACATTTTGTGATATTTTTTCCAAAGAACAACATACAATCTGACAAAAATCAACATTGAGGTGATGTAGCCTACCTCCAAAGTTTTCAGTACTATAATCATTGTGCTTTCTGAAACTGCACTTTCCGATAAATTTAGAATAAACAAAAGATAAATCACAACATTTTGAATCAACACCATTATAGTTGTCAGCCTTTCTACTACGGAAAAACGTTTTTTAAATACATAAGC
>CAZVQI010000207.1:0-3418 GCA_964629155.1 uncultured Flavobacterium sp. | reverse complement strand
CGTCAGCATATATGTAATCGCGATCAAGACCCTTGCGGGTCAACATCAAACTGGCTGCCTCAACCATTGGAGGTGCACCACACACGTAGGCCCGAAAGCCATCAAACTCATCCCAGTCCTGATCGACTGCATCGGTAACCAGCCCCTGACGCCACGGCGTACCTTGGGCACCAGATGTCACCACCACATGCACCGTCAGGTTTGCATGCTGGCTTGCCAGCGCCTGCAACACATCCGCCTTATAAATATCAGCCGGCGAGCGAACCCCGAAGTACACGTGAATCGGATTGGTCATTCCGCTTTCGAGCGCACCACGCACTATCGACAAAACCGGGGCCAGGCCCGTACCACCTGCAACACACAAAACAGGCCCTTCATGACGCACGCGCAAATACGCTGTTCCCAATGGACCCGTCACGCGGACCGCGTCACCCACCTTCAATTCATTGGCCACATACCCGCTGACTCGTCCGCCGGGCACCACTCGCACATGAAACTCCAGTTCGTCATCTGACGCCAGGCCTGCCATCGAATACGGCCGGATATGGTCGGGCGTGAACTGCAGCGTTGCGTACTGCCCAGGCGAATACTCAAGCGGCTTGGCCGACTTCAGGCGAATGCCCTTGATATCGTGCGCCAGATCTTCAATAGCCACTACCTTCGCCTTCAGGATCTTCGCCGGGTGATTCACGATCTCGTCCGGTTCCGGAATCTCGATTGTGCAACTTTCCGTCAGTACGCTCATGCATGCCAGGACGTAACGTCCGTCATCCAGCCCCGTACGCTTGATTTCGCGGCCCGACTCCAGTACCTGACCCGTAATGACCTTGCACCGGCATGTTCCGCAGCGGCCGGACATACAGCTGTAAGACACCGGCACATTGTTGTCGCGCAGTGCCTGCAACAAATTCACTCCCGGCTCTATTGGCAGTGAGTGATCCAGGGGTTGTACCAGCAGTTCCATGGTAAATCCGTGTTGGCGCCCGCAAGCGGACGCAATTGTCCCTTGCTTGGACGCAGGTTCTTCATTGAATGTTTGTCTCGACACATTCCCGCTTTCATTTTTATGTGGCTTCGTACGCCGGCGGGATCTGCTTTTGCTTTTGGCTGGACTGCCGCAAGGATATGTGCGGCCAAGCGCTTTTGGCGCTGTAGACGAGTATAGAAACAGATAAGAAATAAAAAAATAGAATATGATGAATGCACCGTATTCACACGATGAATAATCACACAATTCCATCCGGCTTAGGGCCTCGTGCCATCCGGAAGGTCTGGAACCTATGGACATCAGAGACCTCGACCTGAACTTGCTGGTCGTCTTCAACCAGCTGCTCATGGATCGCAGCGTGTCAGCCGCCGCCCAGAAACTTGGCCTCAGCCAGCCCGCCGTCAGCAATGCCTTGCGTCGTCTACGAACCCTGCTGAATGACGATTTGTTCTTGCGCACCACCCGTGGCATGGAGCCTACGCCCTATGCGCAGCAGCTGGCCGAACCTATCGCCTACGCCCTGGGCACCATCCAGACCACGCTATCCCAACGGACCCGTTTCGATCCCGCTACCAGTACCCGCCGCTTCACTCTGGCCATGACCGATCTGGGCGAGATTGAACTCTTGCCGCCCTTGATGGACAGACTCGAAGAAGTGGCGCCCGGCGTTACAGTCAGCACCGTCCGAAACAACGCCGAGAGCCTGCGCGATGATATGGAAGCCGGCAACGTAGACCTTGCCATCGGCCTTATTCCCCAGCTGAAAACCAACTTCTTCCAACAGCGACTGTTCATGCAGCGCTACGTATGCCTGTTTCGCCGCGGCCATGCCCTCGACAAACGAAAAGTCAGCCGGAAAGAATTCTATGACGCCGACCACGTAGTCGTCGTGTCGGCCGGCACCGGTCACGCCAAGATGGACGAGATCATAGAAAGTGCCGATGAAAAGCGCCGCGTTCGCTTGCTTGTCCCGCATTTCGTGGCCGTTGGCCACATCCTTGCTTCAACGGACATGATCGCCACCGTCCCCGAACGCTATGCTCGCCGCTGCGCCGAACCTTTCGGCTTGCGCTACGCCGACCACCCGGTCGAACTTCCACAGATCGGAATCAACCTGTTCTGGCATGCCAGGTTTCATAAAGAACCTGGCAATCAATGGCTGAGGCAGCTGATTTTTGAGTTGTTTTCGACGTCGCTGAATATGGGAACGCGCTGACAGGCTGCGACAACGCCGCAACAGCGCAGACTTCCTTGGCTATGCATGAAACCGGTTGCCGGAAAAATGCTGCGGCCCGATAACTGCCACGCAGGGCATTGTTATCGGGCCGCAAACACGATCGTGAAACCGATGGCCGGTAATGCTACTTATTCAACGTACTTCAAAACGCTGTTAGCCGGAGCGATATAGCCAGGCGGCACATGGCGGGCACCCCGATTAAGGCTTTCGTCAAACCATTCAGTTTTTGAAATAGCGGCCAGAATATCCGAGCGCAGGGTCTGCAAAGATTTCGGCCAATTGCCTAACACAAATCCATACAGATACGACCACCACTGAACGTGGTTGGTGATGGAGCGCTGCTCTGCTTCCCACCTGGCCAAGGACGAAGGCACATCACTGGCTTCCGTGGCGATTTTGGCCAACGCCATGACATTGATGAATGCAGTATTGGCTGCCTGTCCCAGATTCGGCGGCATGGCATGGGCTGCATCACCAATAATGGCCACCTTGCCCTCGTGCCATTTTCGGCATTTGACGTTAACCAGCCTGTCCCACCGACCTGCTTCTTCGAAGCGACGGATCAGGCCTTCGGCATGTGGGAACTGTTCGATCCACAACTCTTGATCAATGGGAATACGGCGCCCGCGCTCTTCGTTGACCGGAGCGCTAAGAAAAATGTAGTTCTTTCCATCTGTACAGGGGTTGTACAGCAATCGCCATGGCCCATTCCAATACTCGATAAGCGTGTCGGTGATGTCGCCGGGCATATGGTCAATCAGCATTCGGATGCCAACTTGCGAGCCGAAATCCATCCAGCTGGTTCCGAGTATGGATTCCCGCACACGCGAATAGGCACCGTCGGCCACGATGACCAGATCAGCCTTTAGGGTTTTACCGTCTTCAAAGGTTACGGTTCCGTCCGGTGTGGCGCCTATCGCCACCGAAGAAGTAACAATATCGACACCCTGTTTAACGGCCTGGTCGATAAGCGCCTGATACAAGTCGGCACGTGGCGGCAGCAGAAGTCTGTCAGAGTTATTGGCAAAACGGGACATCAGTACCCGGCCCTTGCCATCGCGTATCTGCCATTCAGCGATAGCCCTGGCATTCTCGACTGCGGCGTCGTAGGCCCCGATGGTTTCCAGCGTTTTCAACCCACTTTCCCACAGCCAGATCCCGGCGCCAAACATGCGCAACTCTGAATTGCGCTC
>CAZVQI010000206.1:0-3420 GCA_964629155.1 uncultured Flavobacterium sp. | reverse complement strand
CTTCAATTTTTAGAAAAAAACAATTTAAATAAAATTAAATTATTGTTTAATAAAATTAAATATTACTTTTGTATTGTTAAACTAAAGTAAACGAATATGAATGTAAAGTTGCCTGTTTTGTGTCCGAGTTGTGCTGAAAAACTATCGGTTTCGGAGTTGGTATGTTCCGGTTGTACTACCAAAGTTTCGGGTAATTTTCCGCTTCCTGTTTTACTTAGTTTGTCTGCAGAAGAACAGAACTTTATTTTGGAATTTTTTTTATCGAGCGGAAGTTTGAAAGAAATGGCTAAAAAATTAGGAAACAGTTATCCGACTGTTCGAAACAAATTGGATGATTTGATTGAAAAAGTAAAACAACTTAATCTGTAAGATTATGAAATGGAAAGTTTTGATCAATCCTTTTGAAAAATATTCCGAAAGAAGTTTGTTGATATTCGGAAGTGCTTTTACTTTTTTCGGTTCTGTTGTTGCATATTGGATGAAAGCTCGTTTTGACGGAGTTTTTGATATGTACTTAGTCGAAAATCTCCGTTTTATAGAACCTCTTATTGATAATTTTATCAATATTGCAACCTTGGTTTTACTCTTCATTTTGCTTGGAAAATACATAAACCATAAAACCAGATGGGTGGATATTTTGAGTGTTGCTATTGTAGCAAGAGCCCCGTTTTACTTGTTGCCTCTGTTTAATATCGGAGGAGTTTTGGAAAAATCTTTAAAATCTTTATTAAGTGAAATAGATTTCCAAAATTTAAGTAATCCACCGGCTATTGAGCTTTCAGATGTATGGATAATTCTCGTGTTTTCCGGAATTTCGATTTTGTGTGTTGTTTGGTTTATTATGTTATTTTGGAACGGGTTTAGAGTAGCCACTAATACTAAAGGAATGAAAAACGTAATATTATTTATTGTTTTATTTGCTGTTTCAGAAGTGGTATCTAAAATTCTAATATCAATTTTTAACTCTTGATTATGCAACAAAAAAAATTATTTGAAGAAACTCAACGATTTAACCAATGGTGGATATGGCTAATTCATCTGATTAATATTGTAATGTTTTTAATTTTTGCTGCCGGAGTCTATATTCAGGTAATAAAAGGAGATACTTTTGGCAGCAAACCTGCACCCGATGCAGTGTTAATAGGAGGTGCAATTTTATTGTTGTTGATGTGTTTGATTTTATTTGTTTCAAGTTTGAAAACCTACATTACTAAAGATAAAATTTGTTTTCGTTTTACTCCTTTTCATCTGAAAGAACAAGAATATCTAATTTCGGATATTCGAAAAATGGAAGTGGTAAAATACAGTCCGATTGGAGAATACGGAGGTTGGGGAATCAGAGGTTTTGGAAGCGACAAGGCCTTTAACGTAAAAGGAAGTATGGGATTAAGAATTCTTTTTAAAGACGGAAAAAAACGACTTATCGGAACTCAAAAACCTGACGAGCTACAAAAAGTAATTAACGAATTACAACTTAAAAATTAGAAACTTCTTATATCAAAACAATATGAACAAATTATTTACAACTTTTTTATTTGTGCTGTTTTCTTTCACTTTGGCTGCTCAAAGCGAATTAGTCGGACAGTGGCACGGAACTTTAGAAATACAGGGAATTAAACTGCGAGTAGTTATCAATGTTGAAGAAACCGAAAACGGATATAAAACTACGATGGATAGTCCTGACCAAGGGGCTAAAGGTATTCCTGTAGCAGTTACGGTTTTTGAAAATCCGAATGTAAAGTTTGCCATTCCTGGAGTTCTTGAATATACAGGAGAGTTAAAAGGCAATACCATTGTCGGTACATTCAAACAATCAGGGATGTCTCTTCTTTTGAATTTGACTAAAAACACTTCAGGAGAAGATTTAATCAAAAGACCACAAGAACCTAAAGAGCCTTTTCCTTATTATGCAGAAAATATAACTTTTAAGAATGAAAAGGCTGCTATTACTTTATCAGGAACATTAACCCTTCCGAATCAGACAGGAAATTTTCCTGCTGTAGTGCTTATTTCGGGAAGCGGTCCGCAAAACAGAAATTCTGAGATTTTAGGGCATAAACCTTTTTTGATTTGGGCGGACTATTTAACCAGAAACGGAATAGCCGTTTTGCGCTTTGATGAAAGAGGAGTAGGCGAATCTGAAGGAAATTTTACAACAGCTACTTCTAATGATTTTGCTACTGATGTACAAAGCGCAGTAGAATTTCTGAAAACAAGAAAAGAAATTAACAAAAAACAAATAGGTCTGATAGGTCATAGTGAAGGAGGAATTGTAGCTCCGATGGTAGCTGCTTTAAACCCAAAGGATATTAATTTTATAGTTTTATTGGCCGGAACAGGTGTTCAGGGAGATGAATTGTTATTGCTACAACAAAAATTAATACTCAAAGCTTCGGGAGCTCCCCAAGAAGACATTGACCAAAACTATGAAAAGCATCGTAAGATTTTCGATAAAATAAATCAAATTCAAGACGAGCAGCAACTAAAAGACGAGTTGAGTTCTATAATTTTAGAATATACTCCAAATAACGAAGTTCCTCAGGGGATGACCAAAGAACAGTATGCAGATGCACAAGTAGCCATTTATAATTCGCCTTGGATGTTAAACTTTATTCGGCATAATCCGAAAAAGGTTTTAGAAAAAGTAAAATGCCCGGTTTTGGCTGTCAACGGAAATAAAGATTTACAAGTTCCGGCAACCGAAAACTTAACTGCTATTAAAAACGCTTTGAACAAAGGAGGGAATAAAAAAATTACTATAATTGAATATCCGAACCTGAATCACTTATTTCAAGAATCTGAAACAGGTCTTCCTCAAGAATATTCTCAAATTGAACAAACTATTTCTCCAAAAGTATTAGAAGATGTTACCAATTGGATTAAAAGCCGAACTAAATAAAGCCTGATTTATTCAGAAAACACAAAATTGAAAACAGAAAATTGAACTGTTTTATAATTTATTGTTTTCATAATGTTTTTGTTTAAATGGTTTCAGGTTTGTCATTGCGAGGAGTTGCGAGGCACGGAGCAATCTAATACTTCTTTGAGATTGCTTCACTCCGCTTTGTTCACATCGACAAACCGTGAATAAAAAACTTACTTGTCAAGCTGAACTTGTTTAACTTAGTTCAGTTCGCAAGCTCGTGTCAGCTTTTATGTTATTTTTTAGATTCTGAGCCAAGTTCGGAATGACACAGTTTGTCTTTTTTTCCACTTTCAACTTTCAACTTTCAACTTTCAACTTTCAATTTTTCACTATCCACTTTCAATTTTCCACTTTCAATTTTCAATTTTTCACTATCTTCTGCGTACTTACGCTACCACCCTGCATTTTAACCTTAACGATATACGTACCGCTGCTCAAATCCTGTAAGTTGATTACATTATCATTGCCACCTGTAAGCCTTTGACCTACAATAT
>CAZVQI010000205.1:0-3434 GCA_964629155.1 uncultured Flavobacterium sp. | reverse complement strand
TTCGAACAACAATGAATTTATCATGCACTTTGACCATGAAAGCCATTCGGGAACAGATAGTCATTCGTTCCAGTACCTGGGTCCTCATTACCGGACCGGGAATGGGCAATCGTACGTGGTTCCCCTGAAATCCCTGGTTGATTCATACTGGACGCTTCAGGGTGATCCCATCGATGAAAGTCCGCTTTATTCGAAGGAAGAGTATGAGTTGAATCCCGGGCTCAACCGGGATCCGCGATATGCAGCTTCCATTATGGGGCATGGCGATATCTTTTATGGAGATACCATCGATATTTACAATGAAAACAATCCGATGTATCATGAAAATGAACGGTCGAGCGCAAGCGGATACTGGTTTAGAAAATTTGTAGACGAAGCGGATGCATTTAAAAGCGCCGGGAATATGGAATATGGATTGTTGCGGTACGCAGAAGTTCTGTTGACCTATGCGGAAGCCAAAATTATGATGAATGATATAGATGATCTCGCGAAGCAATGCATCAATCAGATCCGGGAACGAGCTGGCCTGGATATGGCGCACGCTGATGTGACCTTGCCCAAGTATAGCGCTTATGGTCAACAGGATTGGATCGAATTGATCCGAAACGAACGCCGGATTGAATTAGCTGCAGAAGGTTTGCGTTACGATGACATCATACGATGGAGAATTGCAGAAGACGTTCTCAATGAACCTGCGCTGGGCCATACCCGGAAGATCAACGGTGAATTGGTTTCTCTGAAAATTGAAGACCGGTCTTTTGAGGAGCGATATTATCTGTGGCCATTCCATGAAAACAGTCTGCGGGTGGAGCCAGGTCTCGTTCAGAATCCCGGATATTGAGCATACATTTTTGATATTTTGGAAAAAGGAGCTACATTTAGGAGCTCCTTTTTCTTTAATTAGCAGAGATAACTTTTCATTATGAGTCAAATAAACGATCCAAACCGCCGGAGGTTTATCCGGAATACGAGTCTCGGATTGGCGGGACTGCCCTTCATCACACACAATTTTCTAAAAGCACCTCCAAGCGATAAGATCAGAGTCGCTCATGTCGGTGTCAATGGCATGGGTAGGAGCCATATCAATTGGTTTGGTCGGATGGATGATGTCGATACCGTCGCTCTGTGTGACGTGGACGCCCACCATTTGGCGGAGTCAGAGAAACTGCGTTCATCCCTCCAGCCCAACGTGAAAGCCGACGGTTACAGTGATTACCGCCGGATTATCGATCGAAAAGATATCGATGTGGTGACCTGCGCCACGCCGGATCATTGGCACGCTCTGGTGGCGATCCATGCTTTTGAATCAGGCAAGGATGTGTATGGTGAAAAACCCTTGAGTTATTCCGTGAAAGAAGGCCAGGTGATGTTAGCGGCACAAAAGAAATACGACACTATTTTTCAACTGGGCACCCAAATTCATGCGGGCGATAACTATCATCGCGTGGCGGAAATCATCCGGTCGGGCGCGTTGGGAAAAATACACACCGTACGTTTATGGAAAACCGGAGGAACCTCAGGATTGGGTTTTCCGGCCAATGAAGATCCTCCAGCGCATCTGGATTGGAATATGTGGCTGGGACCAGCGCCGTACGCCGAATACACACCGGTGAGATGCCACCGAACGTACCGGAGCTTTTTCGATTATTCCGGGGGTGTTTTTGCGGACTTCTGGTGTCATATTGCTGATATAATGTATATGTCGGTGGATCCCAGGGGATTGAAAAGTATAGATGCCCGGGGAGAAGTGCCGACGGACGGCATCGCGGATACACCCAAATGGATCGATGTCGATTATAAATTTGAAGGTCTCGATGTGTTCTGGACTACCAAGCCACCGAACGTTCCCGGTGCTTCGGAGATGGGAATCGGCGCTCATTTTGAAGGGGAAAAAGGTTCGCTGACCTGCGACTATGGTACGAGAAAAATACGGATCGGCGGGGAGGTGCTGGAAGATCTGGATCATGTGCCACAATCCATTCCCCGATCGCCGGGCCACCAGCGTAATTTCCTCGATTCCGTCAAATCGCGGAAGGAACCCGAAAGCAATCTGACTTATGCCCGGCTGATGACCCTGCCGATGCATCTGGGGTTAATTTCATTTCGATTGAAAAAACCATTGCGATGGGATAGTGCCAAGGAGCGATTTATCGGAGATGAACAGGCCAATGATATGTTGTTCCGCCCATATCGATCTCCTTTTAAATTGCCAAAATACGCATAGTGATCCTCCTTCTCATCGGCGGAGGACAAAGATATATGAGACCAGTCAAATACATACGGAAGTTGGCTTGTATTCAGTTCCTTTCAGGGATTGCTATATGGGGGATCTGTATGGTCTGGCCTCATCTGACCCAATCACAGGACAGGGGACCATATTACCTCGGTATTGAAAGTCCGGAACAGCTCCACGATTTTTTACAATACAGTGAAAATGATCCACCCTTAATAAGTGGGCACCGGGGCGGGATGGTGAAAGGGATGCCGGAGAATTCTATCGAAGCGATGGAATACACGTTAAGCTATACCCCTGCGTTTTTTGAGATAGATCCCCGCTTGAGCAAAGATAGTGTCATTGTGTTGGTCCACGATGCTACTTTGGATCGAACCACAACGGGAACAGGAAAAGTGTCGGATTATACCCTGGAGGAACTGAAGTCGCTTCGGTTGAAAGATAAATTTGGACAGCTGACCGATTTTCGGATACCGACTCTGGAGGAAACCATTCTGTGGGCCAAAGGGAAAACTATTCTCAATCTGGATAAAAAAGATGTGCCTTTGCAAATGACGGTTGACATCATTCGTCGGCTGGATGCAGCCGGTCACGTCATGGTGACGGTGCATACCGCGGATCAGGCGCGATACTATCTCGATCGCATTCCGGATATAATGTTCTCTGCCTTTGTGAGAACTCAGGAGGCTTTTGATTCGTATGTTCAGGCGGGGATACCGTGGTCTCAAGTGATGGCTTATGTGGGACCGGAATGGGATGCCAAAAACAAAAATCTGTATGACCAATTGCACGGAGCGGGGGTGAAGTATATGATCTCCACAGCCCCTTCAGCAGATCATTTGGACACACCGGAGGAACGTGCTGATGCCTATAGGAGGATTATCGAATCAGGGGCGGATGTGATCGAATCGGATTTGCCGGTGGAGGTGGCGAGGGCGATAACCTCAGGGGAGTAAAACCGAACCAAATGGGTGGAGAAGATAAATCGAAGCCTGGGCCTATCGCACCTCATACACTTATATTTTTTATGACGGAGCTAGGGCTCCAACATCCCAGCGTGCTTTTTCAGTGGATCAGGGAAATGCCAAAAATGCGTATATTGGTTTAGTACATTAATATCACTCTGCCTATCCTCTGGGATGCCGTCTAACTCAAGTTCCTATAAATGACCTTGTAGATGCTACATGTGAATAAAATGGTT
>CAZVQI010000204.1:0-3461 GCA_964629155.1 uncultured Flavobacterium sp. | reverse complement strand
ATTTCCTTCTTGGCGATTGCTGCTTCGCGTTCGCCCTTCTGCACCTGGTTGACGATGCGCCGGAACTCGCTGATGGAGATCGCAGTCTCTGTCGCCAGGTTCTGGATTTCGCCGCGGATCTCGCGGATCGTGTCCTTCTCGTTCTGGTAGAATTCCTTCCAGCCCCGCCCCGAAAGGTTGGCGATGGACTTCATCCAGTTGGGGTCAAGCTCGGAGCCTTGGTATTCCTTGAGGAATTCCTCGCGGCGTACGCCATAGCTTTCGGCCAGGCGCAGCAGCTTGCCCTCGTTCTGCACAAGGCGCTTGTTGATGTCGTAAAGCTGCTCCACCAGCGACTCAATGCGGGCCTGGTTGAGAGAGAGCGACTTCACCGCCTTGATGAGCTGCTCCTTCAGTTCCTTCAGCCTGCGATCCTGGCTGGGGGAAAGGGTGCCAGCAGCCGCCAGCCTGTTTTCCACCTGCTGGTCCTGCAGCTTGCGCAGCTTCTTATAGGTGTCGGCGATGAAGTCGAGCGTCTCCATCACCTGCGGTCGCAACTCGGCTTCCATTGCAGCGAGCGAGAGGTTTGCCTCGTCTTCCTCGTCGTCGTCTTCCTCGACACGGCTTTCGCCGCCGACATTGGTTATGTCGTCCTCGTCGTCCGAGCGGGAGCGACGCGCCGAGCGCGGCTCCTCCGCCTTCGGCTTGGCATCAGCATCGATGCGCTCGACAGTCGGCGCCTGCTTGGCTTCCGGCCCGGCATAAGTTGCCTCAAGGTCGATGATCTCACGCAGCAGAATCTTGCCTTCGTTGAGCTCGTCGCGCCAAATGATGATGGCCTGGAAGGTGAGCGGCGATTCGCAAAGGCCCGCGATCATCGTCTCGCGGCCGGCTTCGATGCGCTTTGCAATGGCGATCTCGCCCTCGCGCGAAAGCAGCTCCACCGAGCCCATTTCGCGCAGATACATGCGCACCGGATCGTCGGTACGATCCGTCGGCTCCTTCTTTGCTACCGTCGCGACCGCAGTACCGGTCTGCTCCGCAAGTTCCGTGGCGTCGTCCTCGGCGTCGCCCTCAGCCGCCTCGGCCTCGTCGCCCTGCTCGTCATCCTCCACGACATTGATGCCCATGTCGGAAAGCATCGCCATCGTGTCCTCGATCTGCTCGGAGGTCACTTCCTCCGAAGGCAGCACCGAGTTGAGTTCGTCCATGGTGACATAGCCGCGCTTCTTCGCGGCCTTGATCATCTTCTTGACAGCATCATCGGAAAGGTCCAGCAGGGGGCCGTCAACCGTACCCTCGCGCTCGTTCTCGACCTCTTCCTTTTCCTTCGTCGCCATTCTTCGTCGTCTCCAGGCAGCCGCTTGAAGCGCCGCTTTACCACCACCGCTGGCAAAATCAGCTGCGTTCGCCGTAAGGCGCGTTGCGATCAAGCCAGTATCCGCATTAGCGTTAAGTCCAGACTAACCCTGATATCTGTAGCGGGTGCCCCTTCCCGTCCAGTCTCGACCCTCCAGATAAGTTGTCCCGGCGACACCGGGCGCGGGCCAAGCATACCCGAATCGTTCTGATTCCGTTACTCCAACGGAAGGTCAAGCGCCTAAAACCTGATTCGCGAGAAAAAAGCGAATCAATTACCAGTCCAGCTCTCCACCAGGGTCAAACCCGCCCCGCTCGTCCCGAGGACACGCCAAAGCCTTCTATCAGCGCTTCTGTCGCCTGTACGTCCCGGAACTGCGCCTGGATCTCGACGAGATGGCGGTAGTTCTCTTCCGTGGGGTCGCTGGCGAGCGCAGCTTCGGCCTGTTTCAGCTCCCTATGTAAGGTTCGTGCCGTTCGGTGCAAGTGGAGCGCCTGCGCAAATGCGTCGCGAGCATCTTCCATTGCCGCGCCTTCCAGCGCGGGCCACTGCCTCGCGCGCTTCACCAGGGCCACGGCGCGATCCCATATGTCACCACAGCCTGCCCGGTGGATCGCTTCTAGGATCACCTCCCGGTCGGTGGCGAGATCGTTCGCAAGGGCGTCGAGCAGCGCCGTATGGAGCCTGCGCAAATCGCTGTTTGCGAGGTCGAGGAACTCGACATGCTCGAAGTTCTCATCGATCAGCACCGGATGGTTGATGAGCGACACAACCAGAGTTGCCTCGCGCGTCGACATCGTCTCGCCCGTGCGTCGAAGCAACGGCGATCGCCCCAGGCTTTCGGTAATGGCGCTGCGATAATTTCCGCCCTGGCGCCACTGTCCACCCTGCCGATCGGCCGTCCGCCAGCGTCCGCCTCGTCCCGCATCTTGCCGGCGGGCTCCGAAAAATGCCTGAGCCCGCTCCCGCATCTCCTGGCTGTAATGGAAACGCACGCTCTCATCGCGTATGCGGCCGGTAAGCTCGCGCAGCCTGCGTTCCAACTCGGCCCGGCGTTCCGGCGTGTCGAATACCCCGCCCGCGGTTTCGCGCATCCACAGCAGGTCGGCCAGGGGGCGCGCATCCTTCAGGATTGCGCGGAAGGCGTCCGGCCCATCTGTCCTGAGAAGATCGTCAGGATCCTTGCCTTCCGGCAGCAGGGCAAAGCGCGCCGTCCGGCCGGGCTGGATGGACGGCAGGATCAGATCCGCCGTGCGCCACGCGGCCTTGATCCCTGCCTGGTCGCCGTCAAAGCAAAGGACCGGCTCGCCGGACATGCGCCACAGAAGTTCCATCTGGTTCTCGGTCAGCGCAGTGCCGAGCGGCGCAACCACATTCTCGAAACCGGCCTGCGCCAGCGCAATCACGTCCATATAGCCTTCCACGGCTATCACCGTGCCGCCCTTCCCCGCGGCCTTGCGGGCGCGGACAAAGTTGTAAAGCACGTTGCCCTTGCGGAAGAGTTCCGTTTCCGGAGAGTTGAGGTACTTCGCCGCCACGTCGGGAGACATTGCCCGGCCGCCGAATGCGATGATCCTCCCGCGCGAATCCGGGATCGGGAACATGATGCGGTCGCGGAACCTGTCGTAGGAAACAGGAACGTCCTCGAAAACCGTCAGCCCGCAGGCCTCCATCTGTTCTCTCGTCACCCCCCTTGCCGCCAGATATTCCTTGAGCGCGTTGCGGCTGTCGGGTGCGTAGCCGAGCCTGAAGGCCTGCTGCGTGGCGGGCGTCAGCCCGCGATCGCGCAGATAGGCGCGTGCCCGCGCACCATCGGCGGCGTGCAGCCGCTCCTGGAAAAAGCAGGTCGCCATTTCCATGACCTCAGTGAGGGATGCGCGTTGCTGCTCCCGCCGCTCCGCCTGTTCATCGCGGGCCGGCATCCGCACCCCGGCGAGGTCGGCAATGCGCTCGACCGCCTCGGGAAAGCTCAATCCTTCGAGCTCCGTGAGAAATCGGAAGTGATCGCCGGAAACACCGCATCCGAAGCACTGGTAGCGGCCCTTCCTGTCCTCGCAGTGGAAGGAAGGACTCTTCTCGCCGGGGAAGGGGCAGCACGCCAAGTAGTCACCCTTGGCGGCAT
>CAZVQI010000203.1:0-3474 GCA_964629155.1 uncultured Flavobacterium sp. | reverse complement strand
TTCGAGGACACCGGCATCGACTACGTGGTCGTCGACGAGATGCACATGTACAAGAACCTCGCCACCGACTCCAACATCGCCGACGCCGCGATCGAGGGCTCCAACCGCGCCAGCGATCTGCACATGAAGCTGGAGTACCTGCGCTCGCAAGGCCGCGAGCGGGTTGTCACGGGCGCGACAGCGACGCCGATCTCCAACTCGGTGACGGAGGCGTTCGTCATGCAGAAGTACCTGCGCCCAGACTTGCTGGAAGCTGCCGGGATCGGGGCGTTCGATGCGTGGGCGGCGACGTTCGGGCAGACCGTCACGCAGATGGAGATGGCCCCCACCGGCAACAACACGTTCCGGATGAAGACGCGGTTCGCGAAGTTCCAGAACGTGCCTGAGATGCTGAAGCTCTGGTCGATCTTCGCCGATGTGAAGACCGCTGAGGATCTGCAACTGCCGATTCCCGACCTCGCCGAACGCGACGACGGCAGGCGGGCACCGGCAACGGTGGCGATCCAGCCCACGATCGAGCTGGAACAGTTCATCGAGACCCTCGGCACCCGCGCCGAGAAGGTCGCGGCCCGAGCGGTGTCGCCGAGCGAGGACAACATGCTCACCATCTCCACCGATGGGCGCAAGGCCGCCCTCGACATTCGCATGATCGCGTCGCGTGCCCCCTCGGGGCCGACCAAGGTCGATCTGGCCGCCGACAGCATCCATCGGGTCTGGGAGCAGACGAAAGACAACATCTACCTCGATCCGATCACCGGTCAGGAGTCGCCCGTGCGCGGGGCGCTCCAACTCGTGTTCTCCGATATCGGCACCCCGAACCCGACCCGGTGGAACGCCTACGACGCACTCCGCGCGCAACTGATCGCACGCGGGATGCCTGCTGAGTCGATCCGGTACATGCACGAGGCCAAGACCGATGTGGACAAGGCCAGGTTGTTCGCCGCCGCGCGCGCCGGGCACGTCGCGGTGCTGATGGGATCGACCGAGAAGATGGGCGTCGGCACCAACGTCCAGAACCGTGCCGTTGCCTTGTATCACCTGGACTGCCCGTGGCGACCGAGCGATATCGCCCAGCGCGAGGGCCGCATCCTGCGCCAAGGCAACCAGAACGCCGAGGTCGGCATCGTCCGCTTCGTCACCGAGCGGTCGTTCGACTCGTACATGTGGCAGGGCGTCGAACGCAAAGCCACCTTCATCGCGCAGCTCATGCGCGGCAGCCTCGACTCTCGCGAGATCGAGGAGATCGACTCATCCGCGCTCTCTGCCGCAGAAGCCAAAGCGATCAGTTCCGGCAACCCTTTGCTGTTGGAGCACTCCACCGTGCACACCGAAGTGCAACGCCTCCGCAGACTGGAGCGCGCCTACCACCGCAACGAGTCGATGCTCGCCCATGCTCGCGACCGCGCCAGCGATCACGCGCGCCGTGCCGCCTCCGACATCGACGCCCTCGAAGCGGTACTGCCGCGTGTCACCGCCACCTCCGGTGAGAAGTTCCGCATCGAGCTACGCGGCCACACCTACACCTCCCGCGCTGACGCGGCCCACGCGCTCGCGTCCTGGGCGCACAACTCCGACCTGAAATGGGCGCCCCGCTACGCCACCCGCGACTACGGCACGATCGGCAAGATCAGTGGCTTCGACGTCACCGTCTCGACCAGTCCGGCGCTCGGGGCCGAGCCGATGGTGACCGTCAGACTCGACGAAGTGCCGCGCAGCGGCTTCACTATGACCCGCCAGTCGTTCCTCAACGGCGGTATCGGACTCATCCAGCGCATCGAGAACCGCGCCTCCGGCATCCCTGCACTCCTGGAGCAAGCCCGCGACGACCTGACCAGCGCCGAGCACGAACGCGCCGACGCGGAGCAACGCATCGGCCAGCCCTTCCGCCACGCGGCGGCCCTCGTAGAGGCCGAGAACGACCTCACCCGAATCGAGACCCAGCTGGCCGCGATGCAAGAAGACATCGATCACGCGGCACAGCCCGAACCCACGCCGGAGACCCCTCCGAGCGGGCTGACTGTCGAGATGGTGCGAGCGCACCGTGCGGCGTTCGGGGTGCGATCTGACCCGGCCCGGGCCCCGAGCGCCACCGGAGCGTTCACCAGCACTGGTGGCGAATTGCGTGACCTTTCCCCCCGGGGGCTCTGAGCGCACCTTCCCGTCATACCAGCCGAAGAGAGGCGGTGCGACGCGAACAGGAGGATGCGTGATGGGGATCAAGAACGGCACGATCATGATCGGTCACATCGCCGGTGACCCGCGACTGACCCACAGCGAGAAGACCGGCACCCCGAGGTTCTACGCCCGCGTCGGTGTCGACCACTGGCGACGTGAAGATGACGGCACCTTCACCAAGACCGACCGGACGTTCCACGACCTCGCGGTGCGCTACAAGGCCGCCGAAGCAGCGATGGACCTGTTCAAGAAGGGCGACGACTTCATCGCCACCGGACGGTTCGAGAAGTTCACCGACCCCACCACCGGGGCCGAACGCGAAGAGTTCCGCGCCGACACCCTCACCCCGAACCCGGTCAGCACACGACTGAGCATCGAACGCGAACCGCGCCCCGGCCCGGGTCGAGACGCGCCCGGCGCTGACCGCAACCAGGCATTCGAACGGCCCGAGCAGTCCTCGCAAGCCCACGAGCCTGCGACGCTTGGCCGCTGAACCGGGAGCAGACCATGAGCGATCACACTCACGGACCAGCCGAAGATCCTGACGAGCGGCCAGACCCCGATCTCGACCCCGCATCAATGCCTGAGTCGCACGGTGGCCTCGGGCCGGTGCTGGAGGAACCGCCCGGCCCGATCAACTGGAACCTCCTGACCGCGGATGAGGCAGAGAATGCATGGTTGGAGCTGAACCAGTGGGTGAACTGGCTGCGCAGCACCTACGGGCTGCCCACCTCGGTCGTTCCTCCGATGTGGCATCGGCACCCCGAGCTGCACTGGGAACTCTCCGCACTCCACACCCACTGGCTCAACGCCTTCGATCCGCAGCAGAACGGTTCGGCCCCGATCGGCTGGCATCGCGACTTCGCAGATACCAGACAGCGACTGCGCGATTGGGTCGCCGCCAGCGGCACCCGGCTCGACCGGGACCGGCCCACTCGCCAGACGATCTGGCCAGGAGAGGACGACGCCGCACCCATCGAAGACACCCCCATCGAGAACCGTGACGAGGACTTCGTAGCGTTCGTCATCGCCGACGTCGAACGCCGCCGCCAGATCGAACACGACTTTTACGCCAGCCTCAACCCTGACACCGGCGAACTCGCCTGACCTTCCGAAGAACACCCGTGGGGTCGAGCCACACAGCTCGACCCCAGACGCATGCCCTTCCCGAGTGTCAGCTGACCCGGTAGAATCAAGGGAACAGGCGACATCACATCAGCTAGGCCGTCACCCTCCGTGGAGGCGGCATGACGAGCCGGGCACCCCGCCCAGGTGAGTCCATCCCATCAAGGCGTCGCC
>CAZVQI010000202.1:0-3495 GCA_964629155.1 uncultured Flavobacterium sp. | reverse complement strand
CTAAATTATAAAACTACATGAATAATCGTAGCTAATTTCAGGGAAGATTACACTTCTTCCGATTGGTCGTAAAGAATTACAATATTTCTTTCGTTTCCGGGAATATATTTTACCGGAAAAGGCTTACCGCTTTGCGGTATCCTGATAATATTCCGAATAGGATAGATAGCCGCAGTGGTGGTTGAGAATTTCATAGATACAAATTTGCCATCCTGCTTTTGCACGATGGCTTCATACTTATGAATATACTCATAGTTCAGCATAGAATTGGTCGTAATGTCAGCAGTTATTATAGCCGTACTTTCCGTACCAAACCTGTTTAAGAACCATGCGTTCAGAAACTGGCTGCCGAAGCCGTTTGCCAACGCAAGCGGAATAATTAAAATCATCCATTTAGCATTCTTTGTTCTGACTGCGATAAAGCAGAAAAGAAAAATAAGTATAATGGCAGTATAAACCCCGTGATGGCTTATGAAGTGCAATATTTTTGAAATAGCAACCATTTTCCTGACTAACTTTTAACCTCAACCGCCTTTACTTTAGACATATCCTTTTCCGCTTGATGCTTTTGCGGATTGATAATTAACCGCAACGTGGGGTCATTGGATATAAAATTCCACAACCAGCTACAAACCAGCTTTACCTTGTTCTTAAAACTGGCAATAGGTAATATGTGTATCACCAGCCAGAGCCACCATGCAATAAATCACCTGAAAAAGCCGACAGGCAACTCTGCTACCGCTTTGTACTTGCTGATAATAGCCATGCTTCCTTTGTCGTTATAACGAAAGGGCTTTGGCTGCTTGCCGTTGATGATGTGCTTAAAATTCTTTCCCAACAAAGTTCCCTGCTGTATGGCTACCTGTGCCACTTGCGGATGCCCATTAGGAAATGCTTTATCCGTTTCCTGATAACAGATATCGCCAATGGCAAAAACATTTGATGTTCCTACTACACGGTTAAATTGGTTTACGTTTATCCTCCTGTTTTTCAGCACGGCATTTTGCGGTAGCCCGTTCACTTCATTGGCGATAACGCCCGATACCCATATCAGCGTTTTAGCATTAATCTGTTCTTCGTTTGAAAGATGAACTACATCATCTTTGAAATCTTTTACAGCAACAGAGAGCTTGATGTTTACACCCAAATGAGATAATGCAGAAAGGGTTTCTTTCTGCGATTTTTGGCTCATTGTACCAAGCAGGATTGGTGCCGCATCAACCAAATAAATATGCATCGGGTCATTTGCCAGTTCAGGATAGTCCTTTTTACGGATATTCCTATTCATTTCAGAAAACATACCCGATAGCTCTACGCCTGTGGGACCGCCTCCAGCTATTACAAAGGTCATCAGTTTCTTCGCTCTTCGGCATCGCTTGTTTTACAAGCCTGCTCCATATTGTTCAATATGGTATTCCTTATTTTTAAGGCATCGTTGATGTTCTTTAACGGCAGGGCTTTTTCGCTGATAGATTGTAAGCCAAAATAGTTGGGCTGTGTACCTTGTGCAAAAACAAGGTAGTCGTAAGGTAGTTTTCCTTCACTGGTTAACACTGAATTTTGCTCAACATCAACATTTAGAAAAGTTCCCTGATAAAAACGGACGTTATCTTTTCCCTGGAACATTTTACGGAAAGGATAGCTGATATTGGACGGCTCAATAAATGAAGAAGCAACCTGATAAATGAGTGGCGGGAAATAATTGTAATTATTCCTGTCCACCAAAACCACTTCAACACCTTTTGTATTGGTAAGGTTTTTTGCGAGGTTCATTCCGGCGAAACCACCGCCTATGATGACAATTCTCTTCTTCATATCTCAAGTGGGTTTTAGAAATCTGTGTTATATAGCTGTTTGAATTGTTTTTCTTTTATACTTTCCGGTATTGCCCGGAATATGGCGTTACGAACCTTTATCATCAATGGATTGGTAGCTTGTGCCATTTTACCGATACGGGCAGACTGATTGGTAATGAAATGGGTGCGCTTCATTCTTCTTTTTTCAAACCGAAGAAATATGCTGTTTAATTCGCCTCCTTTCAAAAGCTCATCATACAGCACCGCAGCATCTTCAATAGCCTGACAAGCACCTTGTCCCATATTGGGCGTAGTGGCGTGGGCTGCATCGCCCAATAGTAAGATATTACCAAAGGCATACTGCGGAATGGGTTTTAAATCAATGATGTCATTCCATATCAGGGCATTTTCCGATGTTTGGTTGAGTATGGTTTGTACTTCCGCAGGGTATTCCCGGAACCACTCTTTCAGATTGTGCAACGTGAAATTTTTAAAACGAGCATTGTTGGCGGTGCTGTTTACCGTTGCAAACCAGTACAGCTTATTGTCCGCAAGCGGTACAGCTCCAAACCTTCCTTTGCTCCCCCATATCTCATAGCTGTTATCAATCTTTAAGTTGCTGTTATCAATCATAGCCCGCCAGCAGGTATATCCTGCAAAGCGTGGTACAGAACCCGGAACCAGCTTTTGTCTTATCGGAGAATGGATGCCATCAGCAACGATAAGATAATCGGTATCAAAACTGCTTCCATCTTTAAACAATAACTGAATATTGTTTTTCTGAACATTAATATCCACACATTTTTTCCCGATGTATAGCAGTGTTGCAGGAATTTCGGAAAGCAATGCTTCGTGTAGTGCCGCTCTATGGATAGTAAAATTATCAATACCGTATTGACGGCTTATTTTTATGCTGTCTGTATAAGTAATGATTTTATCCTTTTCGTCTTTGATGGTAAATGATGAAAGTATTCTTCCTTTTTCTACTACTTTATCTTTTATACCGAGCTTGTCCAGTGCTTTAATAGCATTGGCGGCAAGTCCTAATCCTGCACCTACGGGTTTCAATGTTTCTGCGGCTTCAAAAACCACAGGCGTATATCCTGCTTTTTTTAAGGCTATTGCAGTTGTAAGTCCTGCAATACCACCACCTATAATTGCTATTTTATGTGTCATTTTATTTCTTTTTTTCGTACCTGTTTACGGAATTATCAATCGGCTTTAAACTTTGTAAGTAAGTATATATCGCCTCCAAATCTGCTTCTTTCATACCTGAATACATATGCCAGGGCATCGGGCTGTTTAAATCACCCGTTATATATTTTGGCGATTTGTAGCTGCTGTCTGCATATACTTTGAAACGCTGTACAAACGCCTGTTTTGTCCAATGTCCAATACCTGTTTCTTTATCAGGTGTGATATTCGGCGAACGAACAATACCAGCCAGTTTTGAAACTCCATACCACCGCCAAACTCCGAACCTTTTATGATAGAACCTTTATCTGTCTTGCTGTGGCAATCCATGCAACCTGCGGCATTTATAAGATAAGCACCATAGGCTAAACGGTCATTTTCATTTGGTTTTGGCTGGGGCAGTGCTTCTTTAGGCATCGTATTCACGATAAAGTTCAATGGAAAATCCAGCTCACGTTCTGCCGTGTTGTTTTTGATAGGAGCAAGCGTTCTGATGTAAGCAATG
>CAZVQI010000201.1:0-3496 GCA_964629155.1 uncultured Flavobacterium sp. | reverse complement strand
TTTTGCCCGAGAAATCGGGTGGTTTAGTAGTTAGACCGATGAAAAGCTTTCCATTAAATTGGAGGGCTTTTTTGATTTTTAGAACACCCCCGTTACAACACTTACTCTATCTTCCCTCTCAACACTCATAAGAACCAAAATCATCCTTTTCTTTTGGAAATATTTATAAAAGAAAAAAACCGTCTCAAAAATTTGAAACGGTTTTGCTTTATACGTCAGAAAATAAGTTTTATCTTCTTCTTTCTTTGATTTTTGCTTTTTTACCGGTAAGTTCTCTAAAGTAGAATATTCTTGCTCTACGAACTTTACCTCTTTGGTTTACTTCAATTTTTTGAAGAGCCGGTAAGTTGATCGGGAAAATACGCTCAACACCTACTGAGCCTGACATTTTACGGATAGTGAACGTCTCAGTTGCTCCACTTCCTCTTCTCTGAATTACCACACCTTTAAAGAACTGTGTTCTTGTTTTCTCACCCTCTTTAATTTCGTAATACACAGTAATAGTATCTCCTGCTGCAAACTCAGGGAAATCTTTTTTTGCTACGAATTCGTCTTGTACGAATTTTACTAAATTTGACATTGCCTTAGTTTTAAAAATTTAAAATCCGAACCAACATTCACGATTTTCGCCAGAGGTTAATCCAGAGTAGTTATCAAAAATTAAAGAGCAGCTACGTGTCTTGTAAGTTTTGACTTTAGATTTGCTGCTTTATTGCTGTGAATCACATTCTTTTTAGCAAGTTTATCAATCATAGAGATAACAAGAGGAAGTTTTTCTGCTGCTTCCGCCTTGTCAGTAGCTAAACGCAACGCTTTGATAGCATTACGTGTAGTTTTGTGCTGATATCTGTTTAGCACTCTCTTTTTTTCGTTGCTTCTGATTCTTTTTAAAGCTGACTTGTGATTTGCCATTTCTTTTTGTGAATTTTCTTTAAAAAATAATTTTTGTAGCCCGTAAGGGAATCGAACCCTTCTTACCAGGATGAAAACCTGGCGTCCTAACCGATAGACGAACGGGCCAAGCCTTGTAGTCCGTAGGGGAATCGAACCCCTGTTACCAGGATGAAAACCTGGCGTCCTAACCCCTAGACGAACGGACCTTCGTTTCTTAGTTAAGCGAGTGCAAAAATACAACTATTTTTTATACCTACAACACCCTTGATAATTTTTTTTGAAAATATTTTAAATCAAGAAATTGTAGTGGCTGATTTTAAACCTCAATTACTCAAATCGCCTAAACAAAATACTGAGTAATTGAAATTTATACTTTTAGCACTTATCATCTAAGGATTATAATCTGTTCCGAAACCAAACCTTTTGCCACTCCCTTTTGAGAATCAAAAACGAAATCTGTTCAGACAATTCAGCTAAATCAACAGAAGTAAGAGCTTTAATTTCATTTTCAGGAACATCAATAATATAGAGTAAGTTCAGATATTCCGTAAACTTACACTGAATCAAATCATAAATTCGGTTTTGTAATTCTATTTTCAAACGAAAAGGAGAAATATCTTCTTTTAGTTCAATTATCTGATTAGCCAAAGTAAAATCTTTTGCTAATTGTTCTATAAGCTTGCCGTAAAGCGACTCTTTTTGAGCCTGAGACAAAAGCAAGTCAGTGTTTTTGGGAGCCTCAAAATTCATTCTACACTATTCTATTCATCAATTCTTCTCCAAAGACTCTTAACTGTTGTTTTTTATCTTTCGGAATATCCATCCTCTCTAATATATCAAAAGCTTTTTGAGTATATTCTTCAATAGCTTTTCTGGTTTTTTGATCAGAGCCGGAACTTATAAATATCGCTTTTACCGATTCTATTTTATCCTGATTTTCTTTCGGGTTTATTGAATATAAATGTAAAAGCTGCTCCCTCTCTTCCGAGTTTCCGTCCGAAATCGCTTTGAGATATAAATAAGTCTTTTTATTTTCAATAATGTCTCCTCCTATTTGTTTTCCGAAAGTAGCAGAATCTCCAAAAGCATCTAAATAATCATCCTGAAGTTGAAAGGCAACGCCTAAGTTAAGGCCGAAATCATAAACATCTTGTTTGTTTTTATCTGAAGTTTTAGCTACAATTGCTCCCATCCGAAAAGCTGCTCCGACCAAAACAGCCGTTTTGTATTCAATCATTTTTAAATATTCCTCAACCGTCACATCATCGCGATTTTCAAAATCAATATCCCATTGTTGTCCTTCACAAACCTCCAAAGCTGTTTTACTGAACAACATAGCCAATTCTCTAAAAATCTCAGGTTCGTATTGCTCAAAATATTGATATGCCAAAATCAACATTGCATCTCCTGAAAGAATTCCTGTGTTGAGATTCCACTTTTCATGAACAGTCTGATGTCCTCTACGAAGCGGAGCCTTATCCATAATATCATCATGAATCAAAGAAAAATTATGAAATATTTCAACCGCTGCTGCTGCCGGAAGGGCTTTTCTGACATCTTTGCCGAAAATATCACAAGCCATAAGTGTCAGCATTGGTCGAATTCTCTTTCCTCCTAATGACAATATATATCGGATAGGTTTATATAAATTTTCTGGATTTCTCCCTATCTGTTGTTTTTCAATATAATCAGAAAAAATTGCTTGATAGTTCATTTATGGAGTTGTTATATAATTGTAGATTTGTTCTTATTAAAACTCAAATTCTTTTCCGTCATCTGCCAAATACACATTCGGAAAAATCTCTTGAGCTTCTTCTTTAAAAGGCTCTATATTTCCATATCTTGTAGAATAATGTCCTAAAATCAAGTTCTTAGCATCGGCTTTCAAAGCAATGGTTGCCGCCTGTTTGGCAGTACAGTGCATTGTTCTTTCAGTATATTGAGCATCTTTCTCTAAAAAAGTACTCTCGTGATACAATACATCCACTCCTTGAATTATCGGAATAATATCTTCTTTATAAATCGTATCAGAGCAATAAGCATAGCTCTTTGGAGTCTCAGGGTCAGTCGTAAGCTCCGCATTAAGAATAAGCTCTCCGTTATCTAATAAAATATCCTTACCGTTTTTGATGTTTTGATAATAGCACTTATCAATTCCGTACTGTTCAACTTTTTCCTTATTGAGTTTTCGTTCTTTTGGTTTTTCTTGAAACAAATATCCGTTAGTATATATTCTGTGTTGTAACGGTATCGTCTTTACAATCACCTTATCATCTTCAAAAATAACTTCGCTTTCCGTAGATTTCAATTCGTGAAAATACAATCCATACGAAGTAAAAGATCCCGATAATCGAAGTTGTGTCAAGACCATTTCTTTTACCCCTTTGGGTCCATAAACATGTAAATCCGTTTCTCTTCCCAACATAGCAAAAGTAGTAATTACCCCAATAAGCCCGAAGCTGTGATCTCCATGTAAGTGAGAAATAAATATATGATTGATTTTCGAAAATTTGATTTTATTTTTCCGAAGCTGTACTTGAGTTCCTTCTCCGCAATCAATCAGAAAAAAGTGATTTCGCATCTCTAAAACCTGCGAAGTCGG
>CAZVQI010000200.1:0-3496 GCA_964629155.1 uncultured Flavobacterium sp. | reverse complement strand
GCCCACCACGCCGCCGCCGGAGGCCCAGCCCTCCGCACCGGCAGCGTCGTGGGACAGCACGCCGGCCGCGGCATCCACCGACAGCGTCGCGCCTTCGGTGACGCTGCCGCCGTCGTCGGCAGCCTCGGGCGCGTCGTCGGCGATGGTGATGACCCCGGTGTGGGTGACGGTGTGGGTGCCGTCGGTGATGGCGTAGGTGAAGCTGTTGCTTTCGTCGACGCCGTCGACGTCGTCGGTGCGGCTGGTCAGCGTGAAATCGTAGGTGCCGTCCGCGCGCACCACCCAGGTGCCGTTGGCGGTGCTGCCGGAGTCGGCGACGGCCGTCCAGCCGGCCGGAATGTTCAGGCTGCCGCCGGCGATGGCGTGGCCGGCGCCCGGCGTGGTGCCGCCGGCCAGGCCGGACTCGTCCACGCTGCCGCTGGTCAGGCTGGCGGGAAGCACCTGCACGCTGACGCTGGCGGTCTCGTCGATGCCGCCGGAGGTCACGGTGTAGTCGAAGCCTGCGGGGCCGCTGTAGCCGGGATCCGGGGTGAACGTCAGCCTGCCGTCCGCACCGAGCGTCACGCTGCCGTTGGCCACTGCCACGGTGTCGCCGACGCCGACGGGCGTGCCGTCGATCGCGGTAATGACGGGGCTGCCTTCGAAGCCGTCGTTGTCCAGCACGTCGATCACCACCGGCTGGCCCTCGCCCGTGGCGGCGGTGTCGCTGGCGATGTCGGCCACGGGGTCGACCGTGATGACCAGGTCCGCCGTGTCGTTGCCGCCTTCGCCGTCGCTGACGGTGTAGGTGACGGTCGGTACCGTTCCGTTCCAGTCGGCGACCGGGGTGAAGGTGTAGCTGCCGTCGCTGCCCATCACCAGCGTGCCCACGCCGGCGATCGTCGCGCTGCCCGGCGTGGTGGCGGTTACCGGGTAGGTGGTGCCGTCCACGGTGAACTGCGTTACTGCGAGCGGGTCGCCGTCCGGGTCGGTGTCGGCCACGTCGCCCGTGCCGCCGCCGGTCAGTACGTTGCCGCTGACCGGCGTGTCCTCGTCGGTCGTCGCCGCGTCGTCGTTGGCCACCGGGGCCGGGTTGGTCACCGTCCAGGTGAAGGTCTGCGTCGCGGTCGCGCCGTCGGGGTCGGTCGCGGTCAGCGTGACTTCGTAGACGCCATCACCGTCCCGGCCGCCCTGGCTCGCGGAGGGGTCGATGGTGCCGGTGATCGTGCCGCTGGCCGGGTCGAAGACCAGGCCCGGGGGCAGGCCGGCGATGCTGTGCGTCAGCGTGTCGCCGTCGACGTCTGCGAACAGGTTCGGCAGGTCGAGCGTGACGTTGACGCCGGCGTCGGCGTCCTGGCTGGTCTGGTCCAGCGGTGCAGCGGGCGTGAGCGCTGCCGGGGGGTCGTTGACCGGATCGACGGTGATCGTGACGGTGGCGGTGTCGACGTCGCCGTCGGCGTCGCGCACGGTGTAGGGGAAGCTGACCGTGCCGTGGTAGTCGGCATCGGGCGCGAAGCGCATGCTGCCGTCGGCGGCGATTTCCACGGTGCCGTTGGCCACGGCGATGCTCTGCGCGCCGCCGGACACCGGTACGCCGTTGATGCTGCTGATCGCCAGGCCGCCGTCGGGCGCGGCGTCGTTGCCCAGCAGGTCGAGGGCGACGGTGGTGTCCTCGTTGGTGGTGTAGGCGTCGTTGTTGGCGGTGACCGGATCGTTCACCGGGGTCACGTCGATGGTGACCACGCTGGTGGTGGTGCCGCCGTTGCCGTCGTCGATGGTGACGGTGAACTCGTCGGGGCCGTTGTAGTCCGGATCGGGGGTGTAGGTGTAGGCGCCGGTGTCCGGATCGATGGTGACGCTGCCGTTCGCCGGCGGCGTGGTGACGGTATAGGTCAGCGTGTCGCCATCGATGTCGGTGCCGGTCACGGTGCCGGTGACCGGCGTGTCTTCCGGCGTGGTGTGGCCATAGTCGGGGGCGACCGGCGGATCGTTCACCGGGGTCACGTCGATGGTGACCACGCTGGTGGTGGTGCCGCCGTTGCCGTCGTCGATGGTGACGGTGAACTCGTCGGGGCCGTTGTAGTCCGGATCGGGGGTGTAGGTGTAGGCGCCGGTGTCCGGATCGATGGTGACGCTGCCGTTCGCCGGCGGCGTGGTGACGGTATAGGTCAGCGTGTCGCCATCGATGTCGGTGCCGGTCACGGTGCCGGTGACCGGCGTGTCTTCGGGCGTGGTGTGGGCTGCATCGTCCGCCGCCGGAGGACGGTTCGGCGGCGGTGGCGGGGCAGGAGGCGTGCTGTCGCCACCGCTGTCCCCGGACGCCCGGCTGAGCAGGCCCGCGCCGCCGGCAACCCCCAGGATGACGCCAGCCCACGCCGGAAAGCCGCCCGCCTCGGGTAGCAGCAACGCGGCGGCCGCGTAGTCTTCCTGGATCTCGGTGAAGTGGAATTCGCTCCACGGGCTGGTGTACTGGCCCCACCAGGCCACGCCCTCGGCGTCTTCCAGCACCAGGTCGTGGCGCTCGCCGTCCTCGTCGACGACGAAGAAGTTGTGGATCGTGATCGTGCGGCCGTCCTTGAGCACCAGCTGCAGGTCGTCGCCGACGCGCTCGAAGCGCGCCACCTGTTCCGGCCCCAGCTTGAGCCTGATGATGCCGGCCTGGTCGAGGGCGATGTCGCCGGTCCCTGCGGACACGGTGTTGCCGTCAGCCTTATGCACGATCTCTGCGGACACGGATATCTCCAAAGTGGGTGGTCAGGAGGGGCCGGAGCACAGCCGGTCCCGACGGAGCGGCAGGGGGCGCTCGCGTCGCAGGTGGTTTCTGTGGTTTTCGCCGAGCCATCCGCGCTGGCGCTCGACGGCGCATTCCAGCAATGGCCGCACCCCATCGGGGGGCATATTTGTAACGGCCATCACACAATTGCGCAAGGCTTGCACCAGTCCCTACGCTCCGGACAGTGGGTGTCGGGGGCGGCGGTCGAGGGAACGTCCTGGCTTGCGTCGGCGTCATCCCCGGCAGGCGTGTGGCGCGAGTGACCCGGCGTCGGGCGCACGTATTGCGCATGGCCCGTCGCGATGCGCGCCGGGACTATGGGCGAGTGCCTGCACGTGGGCAATAACGCCCGCCTCACCGAACCTCACTGCCGGGTGAGGGTGCGGTCGCGGCTTTCCCTTGTCTTTGCCGGCCCCCTTGGCGAGCGACCGCATGCGACGAAAGGCGTGGATGTCCTGGCTCGAAGCCCCGGCGATCGCCGATCCGGTCGACCGCCGCAACGCCCGGATCCTCCATGTGGCGTTGCTGGTGCTGGGCACCATGCCGCCGCTGCTGTGGCTCTATCGCACAAGCCACAGGGCCAGCTGATCGTGGTCCCGGCGGGGGTGTGCGGCACCCAGCCGCCCTGGGCCAGGGACCATCCGGACCGGCCGCCCGCGCGCGTACCGTCGCCGGCGACCCGCCGCCCTAGGTTCCGCAGGGTCTGCACGAGTTCGTCCATCGCCAGCGGCTTCACCAGGTACG
>CAZVQI010000199.1:1929-3513 GCA_964629155.1 uncultured Flavobacterium sp. | reverse complement strand
AAGATTACTCCGCAAACGAATATATGTTTTTTGAAGCTTTTTACACTTCTTAAAGTATAAATGTGCAGAATCTTTTTTTAATTACCTGATAATCAAAATTGTATATATTTTCAGAGGATAATGGTTTAATAATTGTCTTATTCTAACTAATTGAAATTAAAAATATTAATCATTTAAAACTTAACATTATGGAACAGAATAACAGAAATCAGAACACTAACAATCCCAACACCCCAACACCTCAGCAAGGCTGCTCAGTACCTTTACAGTCAGATAGATCAAGTAAAAGATACTAATTTTAAAGTAGTTATTTATGGAGAAACAGGTACGGGAAAAGAGTCTGTAGCTCGCAGGTTATGTAACGGGATTTATAAAGACCGACCTTTTATAGCGGTAGATTTCGGATGTTTGAGTAAAGAATTAGCTGCAAGTGAACTTTTCGGACACAAAAAAGGAAGTTTCAGCGGTGCTTTTGAAGATAAAATTGGTGCTTTTGAAGAAGCAAATACGGGAACTTTGTTTTTGGATGAAATCGGAAATTTAGATTATTCCGTACAGATTTTACTTTTGAGAGCTATTGAGGAAAATAAAATAAGGAGGATAGGGGATAATAAAGAAATTGATATCAATGTCCGAATTATTGTAGCTTCTAATGAAAAATTGTCCGAAGCAGTAAAAAAAGGCACCTTTAGAGAAGATTTATATTATCGACTTAATGAATTTGAAATTACCATTCCTCCGTTGAGAGATCGTTTGAAAGATTTGGAGTTGTTTATCAATTTTTTTATAGAAGAAGCAAATCAGGATTTGAACAAAAATATAAAAGGAGTTCAGGCTTCTTTGCTCGAAAAATTTTATAATTATGATTGGAACGGAAATATTCGGGAGTTGAAAAATGTAATCCGAAGAGGTTGTTTGACGGCTACTAATAAAATAACCACTATGTGTATGTCTAAAGAGTTTTTAAATAAGCTTTCGTATCATAAAAATAAAAATGAGTTTCAGGAAAAATATACTCAAAATATCCTTCTGCCCGGTGAAGACCTTAAACATAAAAGTGCATATGCAGAGCATGCAGAAATTATGAAGGTGCTTAAGGAAGAAAATTTTAATAAAACCAGAACTGCTAAAAGATTAAACATAAACCGAAAAACATTATATAATAAGCTCAAGACTTTTGATTTGTTTAATAATAGTATTGTTAACTAATTGTTCCAATGAAGTCTTATTCCCAATCCTCTAAAAGCAAATCAATTATTTCTTCTGCATTTGAATCGGTTTTAGTCCATAAATCTTCAAACAGTCGAGCCTCTTCAACGTAAATTCCTTTGTTTTTCAGCTTTTCGGAAGCTTTTGTATAATCAATGTTTAGTGCTCTGAAAGCATCTTTAACAGGTGCTTTTACAATTCTTCCCATAATTTGTAAATCAACAGGAGGATACATTATTTCTGTTATGATAAGAATAGCCGATACTGCCAAAACAGAAAATAAAGAAGGCAAGAATATTCCTTTTTTAAAATGAAACTTCAGTCCTTTCCAATTCAGAATGATGTGAAAAATGGCACATACAACAAAAAAAAGTC
>CAZVQI010000199.1:0-1829 GCA_964629155.1 uncultured Flavobacterium sp. | reverse complement strand
GTACTACTTCGGTATAGCCCTCCAATAGATGGAAAAACATTAATAACCCTGTAATTCCGACAACCAAAAAAGCCGAAGAAATAAAAGGAGTAATGTAATTTCTGTTGGGTTTCATAAGATATCAGGTTTAAAAGCCGGCAAATCGTTTTTCGAGGTTAGTCAGCCATTTTACTCGCTTTTTTTGACTTACTCTTTTGACAGAAGTAAAACTTATCCAATGCAGATTTTTATATCCCATAGTTCTGAAAACGCTTTTTATCATCACTTTTCGAATTAGATTTCCGATAAGTAGAGTGTACATAATTTTAGGCTTATTCATAGTTGTGATGATGGTAATACTTTTCAGATTTTTTAAAAGCGGAATAAGTCCGAAACCTCTCGGATGATGGTCATACACCATTCCTGGAAACAAAACTCTGTCGATAAATCCTTTGGTTGCAGCAGGCATAATATCCCACCAAATTGGGAAGATAAAAATCAGATGATCTGCTTTTTTTAGTCGCTCGTTATAGTTGATTACTTGTGAGTCAACGGGTTGATGTTCCACAAAGGCTTTCAAATCCTCCGCAGTCATTCGAGGGTTAAAGTTATCATTGTCAAGATGTATCAAATCAACTTCGTGACGGGATTTTTTTAGTCCTTTAGTAACTGCATTTAAGATAGCATTACAATAGCTGCCTTCAAACGGATGATTAAAAACAATTAATGTCCTCATTTTTTACACTTTAATACAATACAAAGTTGAGAACACTAACCTTGAGCAAACGATAACAATTGTTAATAAATCTTACTTTCTGTTTCGGATTCGACTTAACGAAACGGAGGTTATACCCAAATAAGAAGCAATATAGTGTTGAGGTATGCGCTGAACGATATGAGGGTATTTTTCGAGTAATTCCTCGTAGCGTTTTTGAGGATTGTTTTTCAGAAACGAATATATAAATTGTTGTGATTGAAAAAAACGTTTGAATAAATGACTTTCAAATTCTTTTTTCACTTCGGGAGAGCTATTTATAATAGCTTGAAAATCTTTCTTTGTAATGGTTTGTAATACAGAAGGTTCTATGCTTTCAATGGTGTATAAGCTCGGGTTGTTGGTTATGAAGCTTTCGATAGAAGAAACACTGTCACCCTCAAAAAAGAATTGTGTGGTTATTTCTTTACCGTCATTATTTACCCAAGTACGCAAACAACCTTTTTCTATAAAATACATAGTTTGGGAGATTTTCCCTTCTTGTAAGAGGATGGTTTTGGCAGGAACTTCTACGGGTTTGAAATAAGGTCTGAACCTTTCCCATTTTTTGAGTTGTTGAGTTTTCTGATTCATTAGTCAAAATTTTCTTGCTTTACAAAGTTACCTTTATTTACCTCAAACCGCTCTTATACTGTTAAGGTTGCTATATAAAAGAGTATGACTTTTTAAAAACAGAGATGAACAGAATTAAATCCGTAAATACTAAAAAAGCAGACTTATTTGCGTTATGACTCTGTTAAATCCGGGTTTTGTAAAGTTTCGGATTTGAAAAATAATCCAAATAAAAATATTTCTAAACATTTTATTAAGGTAATTTTACTTTTAAAAGAAGATAAGCAGTATAAAAGATAATATTAGTTAATAAAAAAAGCCCTGAAAATTGAAATTTTCAAGGCTTTTAGTGGAGTCGGAGAGAGTACTTTTAATGAAATGTTATGAAAGCAAATGAAATTAGATTAAAATGTAATTATATTATTTATCAATATTTTACGATATTTTTCCTTTATAATTTTTTTTATCTTGTTTAAAATAACTTCATTTTATCGTACAAAAATCGTACAGATTTTGTATTTTT
>CAZVQI010000198.1:0-3534 GCA_964629155.1 uncultured Flavobacterium sp. | reverse complement strand
TTTCTTCCATAATAACGACTTCTTTTTTTGTATCGCTATTTCAGGACGGGACACATTATAAATTGGAAAACGCCTCGAAATTCGAGGCGTTTTTTTTAAGATGTTTTTGATTGTAAGGACTCCTTATACCATTTATGTTTTTGAAGTAACCTCATCGTCGGGTTGAGGAAAATCAAAAAGAAAACTGAAGTAAGAGTGTTTGAGACGGTAAAAGCCAAAGCTACTTGAATTGTAGGATTAAGGGTTACGGATTCTACAAACCATTCTAAAATTCCTAAAAAAGGGAGTAAGAGCAGAACTCCTACTAAGTTAAAAGTTGAGGCAGACAGTGCTGTAAGTCTTGATAAGGGTGAGAGTTTAAAACTGACCAGTAAAGCAGTTGAAGTTGTGCCGACATTAGCTCCTACTACAATCGGAATGGCTGATTCTAAGGTTATGATGCCTTGAGAAATTAATATTATTACTAATCCTACCACAACAGAGCTTGATTGAATAATTACTGTAATTACAATTCCGTATAATATTCCCAAAAACGGATTAGAAGCTTTTGATAATATCTCTATTAGCATCGGATTATTTCGAAGGGGCTCCATAGCCTGACTGATAAACGAAAGAGAAAAGAAAATGAATCCGAAATAAAAAATAGATTTACCGATAGTAGCAATTCGGGTAGGAATCATACTGATAAGAGTTCCTAAAACTATAAATATCGGACCTAATAAATACGATTGAAACGATACAATCCATCCCGTGGAGGTAGTTCCGATATTTGTACCCAACAAAATCAACAAACTTTCTTTGAAAGTTATAACACCTGAACTTACTAAGGAAACCGTAAGCGAAGATACCATAGTGCTGGATTGAATAATAGCAGTAACTACACCACCTAGTAGAAAACCTCCCATAGGAATAGAGGTGATTTTACCAATCCATTTTTGAAGTCGATCTACTCCCAAATTTTCAATTTCCTGACTAAAGCTTTGTAGTCCGTAAACGAATAGTGAAATAGCAGCAATAATTAAGATAAGGGTTTGAAAAGTTTCAAATGTCATAACTCTGAATCTATGGTTGTTTTTCTGTAGTACGGAATAAACAAAAATACATCTTTTATTATTGTTCAATAACCAAATTTTGTAAGATGTTCAGGTTTTACGCTTAGGAGTATTCCTGAAAGACTTTTTTTATTTTTTTAGATAGTTTATAAGTATCTTTGAGACCGATTTAAAACTTATACAATGAACTTTTTGAGACTTATCCGCTACCAAAACTTAATAATGCTTGCAATTATGCAACTTGTTTTTCATTTTGGTTTTCTGAAAAAACAAATTCCCGAATTAGGATTGAACAGCGGACAAATTTTACTGTTAGTACTTTCTACTATTTGTATTGCCGGTGCGGGTTATTTGATAAACGATGTGTTTGACAAAACAATTGATAAAATCAATAAACCGGATAAAGTAATTATAGATAAATATATTTCTGAAGCGACTGCTTATAATTATTATGTAATTCTGAACGTGATAGGAGTAGGCGCAGGTTTTTATTTGTCGAATTTAATCGGGAGACCGAGTTACTCAGCAATTTTTATCATCATTGCAGCTACGCTTTATTTGTATGCTTCGAGCTTGAAAAAAAGTTTACTTATCGGGAATCTTATTATAGCTCTTATTCTTGGAATTAGTGTTTTAATGGTTGGAATTTATGACTTACTTCCGATTATTAATCCTCAAAACAGAGCTTGGTTAGGAAACCTTTTTAAAATTCTTATGGATTATGCCTTTTTTGCCTTTTTACTTAATCTGATTCGAGAAATTGTAAAAGATTTTGAAGACATAGAAGGTGATTTAGATAGCGGAGCAAAAACACTTCCGATAGTTTTAGGAGCAAAAAAATCAAAAATTATTCTTTCTGTTTTGTTGACTATAGCGGTGATTAGTTTGATTTGGTATGTCTTTGTTTATTTGTTCGAAAATAACTTGTACCTTTCGGTATTGTATATTTTTGCTTTAATTTTAGCTCCAATTATTTATACCTTAATTCGCCTGTGGAGTGCTTCGGAAAAGAAAGATTATTCTCATTTAAGCCTTATACTGAAAGGAGTCATTTTCTTTGGAATACTAACTATCTTAATTGTTGTATATAATATTGAATCAGTAAAACAAGCGGTATAATGCTTTCGGAAAAACTCAAAAATTATAAATTGATTTTAGCTTCAGGTTCTCCGAGAAGACAACAGTTTTTCAGAGAGTTGAATTTAGATTTTGAAATTCGATTGAAAGAAGTAGAGGAAACTTATCCGAAACACTTGAAGGGGAGTGAGGTGACCGATTTTTTAGCCAGACTGAAAGCTGATGTGTTTGATTTAAAAGAAAACGAAATTTTGGTAACCAGTGATACCATTGTTTGGTTTGACGAAAAAGTACTCGGAAAACCCAAAAACTATGACGAGGCTTTTGTAATTTTACAGAAATTATCCGGAAATACACATCAGGTAATTACTTCGGTATGCTTAAAATCTGCTGAAAAAACAAAAGTTTTTAATGTAACTACCCAAGTAACATTCTCAGAATTGACTCAAGAGATGATTCGGTTTTATTTGGATAATTACAAACCTTTTGACAAAGCAGGAGCTTATGGAATTCAAGAATGGATTGGGCTTGTGGGGATAGAAAAAATAGAAGGTTCATATACTAATGTAGTAGGATTACCAACCGAAAAATTTTATAAAGAATTAGTATGCTTTATATGTTAAAAGTTTTATTTTCAGAAGAATATACTAATCAGATAATAGCAACAGCTATAGTTGTTGGTGTTTTTGTTGTTCTTCGTTTTGTTTTGCGATCCATTATCAAAAATTTCGGGAGAAAAGCATTCTTCTCTGAGGGCAGAACAAATTTGGTCATAAAATATATAGACTACCTCATCAATACTTTAGCCATTATTTCACTTTTTGCTATTTGGGGGGTAGAAGGAAAACATGTAGTTCTAGTTATTTCATCTGTACTTACTATTATTGGAGTGGCTTTTTTTGCTCAGTGGTCTATTTTGAGTAATGTAACGGCCGGAATTATTTTGTTTTTTTCGTTTCCTTTCAAAATAGGAGATCGTATCCGAATTATGGATAAAGACTTTCCTGTGGAAGCAGAAATAGAAGACATAAAATCGTTTTATACTCTGTTGAAAACGATAGACGGAGAAGAAATTGCTTTTCCGAATAATTTATTATTACAAAAAGGAATTGTTATCATCTCTCATAAAAAAGAAGAGGGAAGAGATTTTACAGATTAGATAAATCTACTTGTTTACATACTAAAAACACCGATACAAATTTTCTGTATAGGTGTTTTTTTATTTTTTTTGTGTTTTATTGTTGGTAAAATAAATTTAACCCCTAAAAAAAACAGGGTTCACGTTTGTTAGAAATGTTTTTTTGTATTTTTGCCTCTGAAAAAATAGGGGTCTAACCAATTAAATTACAAAATTATGTCAACTTTTAGATTTCAAGCTATTAAAGAGGCTACTTCTAGACAAGCA
>CAZVQI010000197.1:0-3558 GCA_964629155.1 uncultured Flavobacterium sp. | reverse complement strand
GGAGTGTCCAATAAAGATTGTCGCAGGTCGGCATCCAATCCGGTCCAGTCGATCATAAAATCTACGATGTCGTCAGAATAATTAGCCAAAAAGACCACCCTACGCCCCTCCTTTTCCCGGACCAAAACAAAGACGTCTTCCTCCTCACTGGTCGGTACCACAACAGAACCGGCAGCTCTTTTTCCACCATTCAAGGCCGGATGCTCTATTTTCAATTTTCCTAACCTCTCGTACAAAGGATAAAATTGCCCCCTGGTCTGCATTGGAATTGTGTCCTTTTCAAAAAACCGAAGCCGGCGATCGAGATCCCACTCCTGACCGTTATAGATCAATGGCATCCCCGGCAGCATATAGGTGGTGACGGCCATTACTTCCGCAGCGTCCCCCATCCGCTCAAAAACCGTCCCACTCCAGGTGTTTTCGTCGTGATTGGAGGTGAAATTCATCAAGATATCGTCGTCTTCGAGTATTTCATCCTGCTTATCCAGGTATTCGCGCAGATGCGTCACATTTTTATCACCTCGAGCTATATCATTTAACAAATGATGGCCTTCCCAGGCATATTGCATATCGAAAGCCTTCTCCAATAGTTCAGGTTCTTCCGCTTCAGCCAACATAAAAATCGGTTTTTCAGCGCGCAATCGATCCGTAGCCTCTTCCCAAAAATCAACCGGCACCTGATGGGCCACATCGCAGCGAAACCCATCCACATTTTCCTCTTTCACCCAGTATAACATTTCTTCGATCATCTTTTCCCGCATTTCCTCGTTGTCAAAGTCCAGGTCAGCCACATCGGTCCAGCCCCAGGATTCGCCCGTAGCAGGATCCAGGGGATCGGAGATTTCCCCATCGGCATTTTTGGTATAATACTCAGGATGCTCCTCAATCCACGGGTGATCCCAGCCCGTGTGGTTCGCCACCCAATCGAGAATAACGAACATATCGTTGTCATGGGCTGTCGATACCAATTGCCGAAAATCCTCCAAATTCCCAAATTCCGGATTTATTTTACCGTAATCCTGCACGGCATAGTAACTTCCCAAAGTCCCTTTTCTTTTGGCTTCGGATATGGGATGAATAGGCATCAACCACAAAATGCGGATACCCAATTCTTTCAACCTGGGTATATCACGGGTAAAAGCCTCAAAAGTTCCCTCGGGTGAATATTGCCGGATATTGACTTCATATATGATCGCCGTCTCCAGATCGGCCTCTGTGATATGAGTTTGGACCGTCTCCGGAGCAACCGAAGCAGGGGATTGACAGGATGAATACAGAAAAAGTACAGATAAAAGAGCGGTCACAAATCCAAATCTCCAATGAGAACTCCTGTGCTGATCCCGCATGTTTATTGGGGTTGAATGTGGCGGGCTATCCTGGACATTGTCCTCCGGGTGAAATGCTCTGTGAATTCGGCGATGTAGTGAAGAAGTTTGCAGCAGAGCTAAAATAAGGCGTATAAGTAATAGGTTTCTCATGAGTGTATGTTGTAAAAGTCAATATTCATTATCGTATTCAGTCGCCAAGCTCCAGGATTAACGCGGATTTGGATGACACGATTAAGGATTCGGACAAATCGTATCGGGCCTCCGACAGGACATCCACCCCTGATGAGTGGTTCCCAATATTTTCGCGAAAGCGCTCCAGATCGAGCGTGCGGTTCTCAGGACTGTTGTTGAGGACTACCATGACTTTATTCTGATCATCGTACCTGAAAAAGACGTATACCTCGTGCTCGGGAATATATTGGGTCATTTTCCCGGTATGGATGACAGGGGTGTTTTTCCGCCAATTGAATAATTTAGAAGTAAAATCAAAATACTTCGATTGGTCCGGAGTTCGCCCGGATGCGAGAAAAGCGTTGTTTTCATCTCCGGGCCAGCCCCCGGGGAAATCCCGGCGAATGTCACCATCTCCGGCTCCTTTATCCCCCTTCATACCGATTTCCGTGCCGTAATAAATCTGTGGAATGCCCCTGGTCGTAGCGATCAAGGTCATAATGAGTTTGTAATTTTCAAAATCAGGATATAATTCATTGATTCGGGGCGTATCGTGGTTTTCGGCAAATACCAGAAGATTGTATATGTCAGCATACAAAAAGTCATTGACAAAATTCTCGTATACCTGAATCATCCCACGATCCCATGATGGATTGGTTTCCCGAAACGCACTTAATATAGCATCATGTAACGTAAAATCCATGACCGTCGGCATATGGGAATTGTAACTTTGAATAGCACCAATCGGACTGTCTTTTTGCCAATAGGAGATCTGAGCCTGGTCGTGCATCCAGACCTCCCCCATCATATTAAAATGGGGATACTCATCCAAGATCGCCTTTGTCCACCGGGCGATGGCCTCTTTATCATTATACGAATAGGTATCGACCCGTAAACCGGACAACCCCGCGTACTCAATCCACCAAATGGCATTTTGGATCAAATAATTCAAAACCAGGGGATTCGATTGATTGAGATCCGGCATAGAACTGACAAACCAGCCATCCGCACAATATCTCAAATCAATTTCGGAAGCGTTGGGATCCATCTGCGTTTGCATTCGGTAATTGGTTTGACCATAACCCGGAAATTGATGGATCCAATCGTAGGTAGGGAGGTCCCTGATCATCCAATGATGCAGCCCCCAGTGATTGGTGACGTAATCCATGATAAGCCCCATGTCGCGTTTCCTGAGTTCGTCAGATAATCGCCGGTAATCTGCGTTGGATCCATACCGTGGATCGATCCGGTACACATCGCTCTGGGCATAGGTGTGGTACGAATATTGTTCATCATCGTCCGCGCACATGGGTGTACTCCAGATGGCAGTGGCTCCGAGCTGGGCTATGTAATCCAAATGATCAATGATGCCCTGGATATCCCCGCCATGACGTCCTCCCTGATGGTCCCGGTTGGCTTTTTCCTGCATTTCAGGATGAGAATCATTGCTCAGGTCTCCGTTGGCAAACCGATCGGGCATCAGCAGATAGATCAGATCCGAAGAATCAAATCCTTTTCGCAGTGCAGATCCTTCTTCCCGTTCCAGAAATTGATAATCGACGGTATGGACGATCTGTTTATTCTCCAGGAGATGGATCCGATACGTACCCGCCTCTACATCCCGGGTATCCACCGTTACGAATAGGTAATTGGGGTTCTCTGTCCGAATCACGTTCTTCAGGACCAATTCAGGGGATTGAATTTCATACCGGGCCAATTTTTCACCATACAGGACGATTTGCAATTCTGACCGTTCCATCCCGCTCCACCAATTGGGCGGTTCTACACGGTCGATCTGCGCATTGAGCGGTATCCATATCCAAAGAAGTACAATTACCACGAATTTTCTGATCATTCTAACCATGATTCCTATCTTTCATTTTTCAAAATTTCATTCCGTGCCGGACCTTTTCAATTTGTGACAGCTGCCACCTCAATCTCCCGGCCGTCGACCAGTACGGAAAAAGGCAGTTCCCTGTCTGCATATACTGTTATTCGGGATTGTCCGACAACTACATGAATCACGTAACCCCTAAAATTCACTTTGAAGCTATACGAT
>CAZVQI010000196.1:0-3572 GCA_964629155.1 uncultured Flavobacterium sp. | reverse complement strand
GCCGCGTGGCTCCATGACCGGGCCGAGAGCGAGCCCGTGATCCACACGGCGACCTCTTGGGCGGCCTCGCGGCGTACCCGGACGAGGGCCAGCTGGGTGAAGGCGATCGCCATCGCGCCGACGGCGATCCCCACGACGACCATGCGGTGCGTGGCGCCGAAGCCACGGCCCGTGCCGAGGAACACCACGAGGATCGCGAGGCTCGCGCCGAGGAGCGCGCCGACCGGGACGGGGACGAGCCCGGGCCACACGAGAGCGGCCGCTGCGGCGCCCGCCGAGGCACCGGCACCGAGGCCGATGACGTCGGGGCTGCCGAGCGGGTTACGGGTCACGGACTGGAAGATCGAGCCGGCGACGGCGAAGGCGGCACCGGAGAGCGCCGCGACGGCGAGGCGGGGCAGGCGCGAGGTGAACAGCGTCCACTCCTGGGTGCGCGAGCCGTGGCCGCTCAGGACGGAGGGGAGGTCCCCCACTGCGATGCCGAGCTCGCCGACGCTGATCGTGACGAGGGCTGCCGCGAGCGTGACCGCGAGGAGCGCGAGCACGACGAGCACGGGGCGCCGCCGCACCACGATCGCGACCGGCCCCGCGCCGATGACCCTCTCCCGCACGACGACCTCGCGCGCGGGCGCCGTCGTCGTCATGGCGTCACCGTGGGCCCACAGGCCGTCGTCATAGCCCGACCCTCCCCCGCCGCACCGCGGCGATGAGGAACGGGGCCCCGACGAAGGCGGTGACCGCCCCGACCATGAGCTCGCCGGGCGTCGCGACGACGCGGCCCACGACGTCGGAGGCGAGGACGAGCACGGGGCCGAGGATCGCGCAGTAGGGCAAGAGCCAGCGGTGGTCCGCGCCCGTGAACGCGCGCACGATGTGCGGGACGGCGAGGCCGACGAAGCCGATGGGGCCCGCCGCGGCGACGGCGGCCGCGCACAGCAGGGTCGCACCCGCGGCAGCGAGGACCTTGGTGCGGCCGGGTGACAGCCCCAAGGAGGTGGCCGCCTGGTCGCCGAGCTCGACGGCGTTGAGGGCGCGGGACATGAGCAGGCACAGCACGAGGCCGACGAGCACGAAGCCGGCGGCGAGCCGCACGTGCTCGTCGGTGCGGCCGGCGAGCGAGCCCACCGCCCAGAAGCGGTAGGAGTCGAAGGCGTCCGGGCGGGCGAGGGACACGCCCTGGACGACGGCGACGAGCACCGCGGACACGGCGGCCCCAGCGAGCACGAGCCGCACGGGGGTGGACCCGGAGCGTCCCGAGCCGACGACGTACACGACGACGGCGGCGATCACGGCCCCGGGAAGCGCAGCCCACACCGTGCCGCCGAGGCCGGTGCCCACGAAGGCGGTGACGAGCACGACGGAGGTCGCGGCGCCCGCGTTGACGCCGAGCAGCCCCGGGTCGCCGAGCGGGTTGCGCGTGAGGCTCTGGATGACGGCGCCCGCGACGGCGAGGGCCGCGCCCACGAGCACGGCGAGCTGGGTGCGCGGGATGCGGGAGGCGACGACGGCGGCGTTGTAGGAGTCGTCACGGTCGACGAGGGCTGCCCACACCTCGCCGAGCGGCACGGCCTTCGACCCGACGGCGAGGCCGAGGGCGCACGTGAGGGTCAGGAGGCCGAGCGCGACGAGGAGCCCGAGCGCCAGGACGTGCGTCCGCGAGCCCCGCCGCCTGAGGGACGGCAGGGCTCGCGGAGGGCTCGTCGCGGTGGACACCGACGGGTCAGGAGACCTTCGAGACCGCGTCGACGATCTGCGGCAGGTACTGGTCGAGCGCCCACGGGATGCTCAGCGGCGTCGCGACCGAGACGGCCATGCCGAGCTGACGATCCAGCATCGGGGCGTAGGAGCCGCGCTCGAAAGCGGGGATGCGCTGGAACAGATCCTGGCCCTCGGTCGCCTCCTGCTCCTCGGTGCTGTTGAACCACGTGAACAGCACGTCGACGTCGTCGAGAACGTCGACGTTCTCGAGGCCGATGCTCGCGACGAACTCCCCGGCGGGCGCCTCGAGCGCCTCGACAGCCGGGTCGAGCTCGAGACCGAGGGAGCTGAGGAGCGCGACGCGCGAGTCGTTGGGCGGGTACACGTACAGGGAGCCCGGCTCACCGGCGTAGACGTACGCGAAGGTCTTGCCGACGATCTCGGGGTGATCGGTCCGCGCCTTCTCGAGCGCGGCCTCGCGCTCGGCGAGCAGCTCCTCGCCGCGCTCCGGGACGCCGAGGGCCTGGGCGGCCAGGCGCACCTGGTCCTCGACCGAGGTGCCCCACGCCTCGCCCGGGTGGGCGACGACGGGCACGAGGGCGGACAGCTGGTCGAACATGGCCTGGTCGAGCCCGGACTGCGGGGCGAGGACGAGGTCCGGCTCAAGCGCGACGATCGCGTCGACGTCGAGCTCGGGGTACATCTGGACGGCCGCCGGGAGCGCGGCGCCCTTCTCCTCGACGACCTCGCGGAACCACGGGCGCAGCCCGTCCGCGTCGCCCGCCCACGTGTCGGCCTCGACACCCACGGGGACCGTGCCGAGCTGGAGCGCGATGTCGTCCGCGCCCCAGCCGAGCGTCACGACACGCTCGGGCTTGGCGTCGATGACGGCGTCCCCGAGCGCGGAGGTGATCGTGAGGGGGAAGTCCGCCGCAGACGCCGTCGTCGGCGAGGGTTCTGGTGCGACCGAGGTGTCCTCCCCGGCGGGGGCACCGGCGCACGAGGCGAGGAGGAGCGCGGACGCTGCGGCGAGTGCGGCGGTCCAGCGGCGGGCGGGTCGGACGGACATGACAGCTCCGTGGTGTCGTCGGTTCCGGGGCAGACGGCGGCCTGCCCTACGTGAGTCGGTCAGCCCTCGGACCGACCGGTGCGCCAGTAGCCCATGAAGGCCACGGCCTTGCGGTCCAGGCCCACGTCGCGCACGAGGAAGCGACGCAGCTCCTTGACGACGCCGGCCTCCCCCGCGATCCAGGCGTAGACACCTTCGGGAGCCACCGGGTCGGCCGGGACCTCCCACAAGATCTGTGCGTCGACGTCGACGTCCTCGACGTCCAGGCCGGTCTGCTGGCTCACCGCAATCCGCGCGGCACCGGCGCGGACGGCGGCGTCGAGGAGCGAGCCGTGCGGGGCCTTGGCCCTGGGCAGCCAGTGGAGCTCGACACCCTCGGGTGCGTCGATCGGCAAGATGTCCTCGGGGCTGGGCACCTCGAGGTAGACGAGGGCGCGCACGGCGGCGGGGATCGACTCGATGATCGAGCTCACGGCCGGGACAGCCGTCTCGTCACCGGCGATGAGGTAGGTGTGCGCGCCCGACGGGGGGTGCCACTCGAGGCCGGACTGCGGGCCCTCGAAGCGCGCGTTGGGGCCGATAATGACGAGCCCGTCACCCTCGCGCGCCGTCGCGCACCAGCGCACCGCGGGGCCGACGGCGTCGGCGCACACGCACGCGTGGAGGCTGCGCAGCGGGCAGTCCGCGGCGGCCGGGGCGTTCGGGGCGATGCCGTGCAGGACGACGTCGACGTCGATCTCCTTCTCCTCCGGCCGCACGGCGCGCACGGTGTAGGTGCGCAGCGTCGGGCGCTCCTCGTCCGGCA
>CAZVQI010000195.1:0-3633 GCA_964629155.1 uncultured Flavobacterium sp. | reverse complement strand
ATAGGGAATGAGGTCCCAAAGAAAATTACGGGCAGGTTTATTTTAAAACCGAACAAATTAATGCTTTGTATCGCTCTTTTTTGGATCAGGGTATCGAAATTCCCCTTAAGGGTTAGATGAAGGATCGTCCCCGAGGTCAACGTGAATTCCACCTTCTGGACCCGGATCACAATCTTCTGACATTTGGCCAGTGTTTGTGACCACGTTTAGGATCAGTGTTGAAATTATTTCATCTTGAAGTACATATGGAATAATTTCAACACTTATCTATATAGATTTTCAATTTCCTGTTGAAATTCTTTCTACATATTCTTTCATATGTAATTTCAATTTCAACCACTCATTATTCTCAATCAACTCCCTCGCAAAAAGTGTGCTTCCAATTCCCAGGCCGGATGCCCCTGCTGATAGGAAGTTTAACATATTTTCTTTGTCTACTCCTCCGGTGGGGATCAATGGGATATGATCCAATGGGCCTTGCAGACTTTTTATGTATTCTGGACCCATTACTGAAGCTGGGAACAGTTTAACCATATCTGCACCAGCAGTCTTAGCCTTATAAATTTCAGTTGGTGAAAAAGCCCCAGTAAAAACAGGTATTCCCACTTCTTTGCATCGAGCTATAACCTGAATATCAACGTTAGGCGTGACAATAAAACCGACACCAGATCTGAGCGCTATTTCAAGTTCTTCAAGATTCCGGATAGTTCCTATTCCGATGTTAATATGGCAACCGAATTCATTTAATGCATAAATAATTTGTTCCCTAAAAGAGACACTATTAAAAGTAATTTCTATAGTAGACAGACCGGCCTCCGTAAAAGATTTCAAAATACATGGAAGATATTTAAAATCTGTATTTCGTAAAATACCTATTATAGGTACATCGTAAAATTTATCCCACGCAAAATTCTGATGATTCATTTTTTATATGACTTTGAGGACAATGTCTTGGAGACACGTTTCGAACCATAGTACTTATTGGAAACTACTATTTTTATTTTTGGTATAATATCACGAAATGACCAGCACTCTAATTTATACTTGGTTTCTCAATTCTTTTTCAAATAATTTCAATTGACCCAAAATTGTAAACGTATCAACATCTTCTGGGGGTGTGAGATATATATATTGAATCATTCCCAGTATTTCAACAGCCTTCTTGTAATAATCAAATAATCCATTTTGGCAACATAGTACTATTTTTCCATCCTGTTTTGGATAAATAGATCTTAACTCGTAACCAATCAGGAGGCCACTTAAGAAATAATAATTTTCCTCTTTATTGTTTTTTTGAAAAAGATCATTCGTTCGCACCTTAAACAATCCTTGCAATAAACTAAAGTCTCCTGAATATTTAACCCCATCTATGAAATGAGCCCAATGGATAGAATCCTCTGAAATTCTGGATGCCTTTACCGCTTCCTTTAGCAGACCGTTCTGGCTCATAAGGGCAAATAATTCTCCTGTAATATATGTTGAAAAGTCAGTAATCATTCCAGATTTGATCTCAACATGCTTAGAATGAGTACCTGGTAAAATCACAAGGAGATTTTTTTCATCTATATCCCTTAACACCTTCCCCATACCAAGTAATTGCACCTCTTCTCCTCTCATCACATCATCAGAAGTTCTGATCCCAGAAATTAATAAAACACTATGAGGAAATTCATCATCTTCTGGAATTAATTCGGTTACAATGTTATCGTCATCCAAGTGAATGGGGATGTTTGTATAGGGTAACTCCATCATTCCGACCGTAGATGAGCCCATGCCCGATATAATTATTGGAACACCTTTTATCGCTATATCTACATTAATTTCCAGGTCAGCTATAACAGGAATAAGTGTTCGCAAATAAAATTTAATTCTATTTTCTATAGAAGAATTAGAATCTTTTTTCCACATATCAAACACTTTGGAAATCCCAATATTGGACCTCACCTCATGAACCATTGTCTTACTTATTCTGTCAACCAACCTTAATCTTAGTGAGGTTGTACCCCAGTCACAACATAAAACATAATTATTTCTCAACCGTAAATATTTTATCTTATCAAACAAGCTCAATTAAGGCTAATAATCCATTATAGGCTATAAAACATGAAAAAATAAACGCACAAAATAGTCCAATATTGAGAGGTATACCAGCTTTATTTTCTCCCATGATTTTTTTCTTATTGATCAAAATAATAATCAAAATAATCACTAAAGGTAATACAAAAACATTTGCAACTTGAGTAGCAATCTGAGCTATAATTGGATTTGCTCCAAGCATCGGAACAATTAGTCCTATCATAGCGGCAATTCCCGTAATCACCCTAAATTGTTTAGACGAGGTATCCAATTCACCACTGTTGTAATCTGCTATTAATAATGGTGCTACCATCAGAATTGGAAAAATCGATGAAAGTCCAGCGCTCAAAATACCCACTACAAATAGGACTATTGCAAATCGACCGGCAATAGGTTCCAGGGTATAAATCATATCCAAAACCTTTTCAATGACTTTACCATCATAAAATAGAGCTCCCGTTGCCGTTACCATGATTGATGCGCTAATAACAAACATAAGAACTGCAGCAATTAAAGCGTCCCTAGATTGAGCCTTTAAATCTTCCTTTCCCCACCCCTTTCCTTTCATCAACAGTGGACGAACCACAAAAGTGGGGGCAGCCATAGTCGTTCCTACAAATGCTGCCACCATCAATTTGCCATCCTGCCCTGATGGTATGGAAGGTACAAATCCTCTAACTATATCCCCAGGGTCTGGCATAACGACAAACATGGACAATAGAAAACATAACCCCATTAGCGATACAAATACCACTAATATTTTTTCGAAAAAACTATATTTTCCTACCCACAATAATCCATACAAAGTAAGTAAAATGAATACTGAAATGCTTAATACTGCCCAATAGTTTTCAGCTAAAGTATTAGGAAAAAATATGTGTATCAATTCATAAATAGCATTCGAGGATAATCCAACAATGCCCGATAAAGAACTCATTTGTCCTAATACAACTCCAATAATTACCACAATAGCCAAAAATGGTCCATACCGCAATCTCTTTCTAAAACTATGAATAGCAGTATCTCCTGTAACAACAGCATATCGTCCATACGCTTCCATAAGAACACCAGCAAATACAACACTTAGAACTAAAACCCATAGTAATTGCATTCCATATTCACTTCCAGCTTTGGCCATGGATGTTACACTCCCTGTTCCGATTGTGTATCCGATACAAAATATACCGGGACCAACAGAAAGCAGTAGAAGCCATAGCCTATTCCACAAAGTTTTCTTCTCACTCATGTATAACTATTCGACATTATAATTCGAGTATGTCCACACTTCAGACTGCATATTTAGCTTTTGCAGAAGATTCGCCGACAGGTTAACTATCGTCCTCCTTCACTGATCAACTTTCTATTATTAAAAACCCTCAATATACTTTCATCATGTTGTGCTGATAGTATGTCCTCTTCCGTAAAACTGGTCATATATATATGTTGCTGTCCCGTTCTGTTGTAATCATATGTAATATATATTGTCCCGTCCTCTGTTTGCTGACCATCTGGGTACGATACTGTAGGTCTTTCATCGAGTAATAATCCATTGGACCA
>CAZVQI010000194.1:2155-3660 GCA_964629155.1 uncultured Flavobacterium sp. | reverse complement strand
ATAGCGCCATAGCGTTATAACATCAAGGTGCGATTTCAGGTTGGATAGCTAACGCTCGCATTTGCGGCTGGTTTGTAGCGCAGCGGAAAACCAGTCCGGCAACATGCACTTGTTAGGCGGCAGTTGCACGACCTACACCTATCGTCTTCAGGTATGCTAAATATTGCTTCGAGAAAGTTTGCGGCGCATCGCTTTTCGATGTTTGCAGATGACATAGAAGACCTGCAGGCGTGCTCAGATCTAGCTTTCCATACAGGCAAATCGGGATTTCTTTATTATCCTTGAAACGGCGATCAGGACCGCCCCGTTTGTTGGCGTACTTCCATGTGCGATCTACCACATTGGAATCAGATGGAACTGGCCCATCTTCAATGAAGCGTTCGGCACCTGTTGTAAAGGAAAGTGATGCGTGCTCTACGCATCCTACCCCAGCGCTATCGTACACAAGAATACAATCGGGCATAAAATACGCTGTGATGCCTCTAGCCTTGAGCGTTGGTATAGTTACATTGGTCTCAACCCAAGGTGGCACTCCAGTACCAACTGCCGCAGGCTCTCTTTTTACCAAGCTAGAAGCCCCTGCATGGACCTTGGACTCGTGGGCAGATGTTAAATCTCGAGAATCGATGTACGCCCAAATGCGTTTACATTCGGCGAGCTGATTGAGAGCCTGCACGAGCTTTGAAAATGAGGTCGTATCACCGGCCTCAAAGTCATAGAAGATTTTGACCGTTCGTCTACGAGACTCGAACACTGAAGCCGCGATACTAAGCAAGACACCGACACAGCCAGATATGAGCATTCCAAGCTGACTATCATTAAGCCAAGCGACTCCGAAAGCTATTGCGGCAACTACGAAAACCAAATAATCGAGTCTAAAATCCTTGTAAGACTTGTTCAGGCGATCAATAAGTTCTTTTCTTTCAGGGCTGGTCAGATCACGCGTGCTTACAGCATCGAACTTCTGGGTAGGAGGTAACTCTACGGACTGAAGTGGCACCGCTTGGTTTCGGCCTCTTCGCCCGCCAAGCTCCTCACGCATGTACAAGCCATGCCTACCTGCATGCACATAGGACGAGCCATCAGGACGCATCCCGACGCGAAATCCAGTGACACCCACAGAGGCTCCAATGCCACCCTTAGAAAGGTTGAACCTGATCGGACCGACCGATACAGACTTTCTTAGATACCACGCCATAGTTATTCCTCCTGGTTTTCTTCGAGGCCCTTATTTTTCTACTGCCTAACGATTGCGTAACAGGTTGGTTTGGAGCGCCAGCGGAAAACCAATCCTGTTGACGCACTGGTTAGCATTAAGACCTTCGAACAAGCTCAAACTCATGACCCAGCATGTACAACCCGCCATATCCACGGGAACCGTCCGCATAATCCCACTCAGTACTCACACTGGCTTTACCGGGTTCCGGAAAATCATCAATGACATACTCATTGCCTAGCATGGATATAATGTGACGCCTTTCTTCAGCTGGCAGAGACTGCAAAAA
>CAZVQI010000194.1:0-2145 GCA_964629155.1 uncultured Flavobacterium sp. | reverse complement strand
TTTGACGTGCAAGACCTCGCTCGGCTAGTCTCAGACTGCAAAAAATCCTCGCAAATTTCGAGCACTCGCACCTTATCCCCAACTGCGACTTCATTTCCATGTCGATCTTTCATAAACACAACTCAGAGTGCTAACGTTTGGTTAAGGGGCGGGCTTTACCCCATCCCGAGTGAGCGAAGCGAACGACTTGAACCATTTGTTAGGCATTGCGCACCCGATACTTGAAGCTGTGTCCATAACGACCCATTTGAGTACCGGCAAAGTATTGATCACCCACATTGAATAAGCAGGGGAGTTGAAGAAGTTCTCCATCTTCAGCTTCTTGCTCGTACAAATGAAGAACAGCAACGAATAGGCCTCCCACCGCATTCAAGCAATTTTTCAACGTCGCGCGTTCAAAGTATCTGTCGCGATGATGCTTGACCTTGTTGTGGTCTGACCACCATGCCGGAGGTTGATCTGCCGTCCAATTGACCCAAGGTTTGTGCGTCACGCCATAACGAGGAATTTGAATGTCGAAATTAACGAAGTTGGGGCAGTTCGCCGTCACCTCTGCGTGATATGCACCTATAGATGACGCATTGCTGTCCGGAGAGAAACGCTTACAGAGTTGCTTAAGCACAACGTCGACTTCGGCACTTGCTCCGAGCAACAGGCGGGCTATTTCCAGTGAGTACGTGCTGTCGTTACCTGAAAAATCCACATATCTTGATAGGCGATTCAAGTCGTCCTCAAGAGCGAGGAAGTAATTCCAGTGGATAAGTTGATTGGCTCGATGAATTGTCAAGATCGCACCTCTACTGCCTAACGCCCGCGTAATAGGCGCGAGCTTGCGAGCGTCCTAATTGACGTGTTTGTTAGGGACTTAGTTTTTAATGGCTTTTGCATTGCGATTCTCAATGCCCTCAAGCTTACCTTTTGGCAAATCAGCGTAGAGCTCTTTTACTTGTTTAGGGTGGGTTATCATTTGCTCGCAAATGAGATTAACCAAGCCAAAGAGCTTTATAGCTATTTCTTTATTGTCATTTAAATCTATTTCGCCTGGATGAACAGATTCATTACCAACAACTCTGACCACATCTAGCGCCTGTTGAACTAACGGGTTCAGACCTTTAGAGACTAAGCTGGCAATATCTTTATCAATATTTTTCCCAGACTCACCCAACTCTTTACACAGGTGCTGAACGCACAATCTAAGAAGTGCAGCCGCGCCTTTAGGTGAAGATCCGACGATTTCTCGTGCCTCTTCAAATAATTGTTTAATGTGTTCGGGCAAATCGTTATTGGGGGTAATATCGACTTTGGTGTTTGGGTAAACGATTTCATCATGAACCCAAAGAGATATTTCTTTGCAGTTATAGCACTTGCTCAGATTTAGATTCTGAACTACTGGTCGGCTATATAGTGAATTATTGTTCGACTCAAAAAATGGCTTACCAGAAAGCATTTTTTTACCCCACGAAACCAAGCTCTCTTTTGTTTCTTGAGGAATATCCCTTGCTTCCTCAAACTTTTTTACCATATCAAGAGAAGGAATGGTCGGTGTCCTGTGCTCTTCGCTATATGAGTCAGCCACCAATTGATACCAATGCTGAGTGGTATAAGCTCCGCAATGAGGGCAGCTAAATGCCGTTTTCGATATCAATGGAGTATTTCTTGCTGACATTTTTCTTGATTCCTTGGTTGCCCCTAACGCTGAAATAAGCGGCGGCCCGACAGGGGCGTCCGGTGGAGGCCGCAGGCCGGAACGAACTTAATTGACTGGTTAACTGGCGCTGCCACCGTAGAAAGACCTTAGCACCTGATGACGGTGCTTGAAGATGAACCGGTAAACAGGCCCCAGAACGTATGCCAGCAGGGGCAACCTACACTGGAACTCGACCGTATCGGTGACTCGGCATGATGCCTCGCTTCTATCGATCTCCCGCCGATGGTGCCACAGCTTATTGGTTAAAGAGCTCGACGCCTCCGCAAAACCCCGTTGGCGATCAATGGATTGAAAGAAGAACGTGTGCCGATCGATGGGAAGGATACCGAAAAGGAGTATCGAGCTAGAAAAGAGCACCTTACCCGTAGGCCATTCAAAGATTGGCTTGCTTGACCATTCTGAGGGAGCCGTCATACGGATGAGAGGGCTCAATTCCC
>CAZVQI010000193.1:0-3672 GCA_964629155.1 uncultured Flavobacterium sp. | reverse complement strand
CCTATCCGCTGCCCGAGGCGCAGCTCGACCGCTTCCTGCTGCACATCGCGCTCGAGTACCCCGACGAGGCCGAGGAGCGCGCGATCCTGGCGCAGACCACCGGCGCCCGCGTGGCCGAGGTGCCGCGGGTGATGGGCGGCGAGGAGGTGCTGGCGCTGCAGGCGCTTGTGCGCGAGGTGCACGTGGGCGAGGAGGTGCTGGCCTGGATCACCCGCCTGGTGCGCGCCACGCGCCCGGGCGACGGCGCGCCGCAGGTGGTGCGCGACTACGTGCGCTGGGGCGCCGGGCCGCGCGCCGGGCAGTCGCTGGTGCTGGCGAGCAAGGCGCGCGCGCTGCTGCACGGTCGCCTGGCCGTGACCCGCGAGGACGTGGCCGCGCTGGCCGCGCCGGTGATGCGGCACCGCCTGCTGCTGTCGTTCGCGGCCGAGGCCGAGCGCAAGCGGCCCGACGACGTGATCGCCGCGCTGCTGCGCGAAGTGCCGTTCCCGTCCGCCTGAGCCGGCGATGGACGACGACCTGCTGCCGCCGTCGTTGCGGGCGCGGCTGCGCGAGCTGCGCATCGGCTCGCGGCGGATCAGTCCGCTGCGCGGCGGCGGCGTGCACCGCAGCCGCGACCGCGGCGCGGGCCTGGAGTTCTCCCAGTACCGCGGCTACGAACCGGGCGACGAGCCGCGCCGCATCGACTGGAAGCTGTACGCGCGCAGCGACCGCTTCTTCGTCCGCGAGGCCGAGCGCGACAGTCCGTTGACGGCCTGGGTGCTGCTCGACGCCAGCGCGTCGATGGCCCAGGCCGACGAGTCGCGCCCGCAATGGACCCGGCTGGACGCCGGCAAGGCGCTGGCGGCGGCGATCGCAGAGGTCGTGGTGCGCCAGGGCGACCACATCGGGCTGGCCGTCCTGCGCGACGGGGCCATGCGGCTGGCGCCTGCCGCGCCCGGCGCGCGCCAGCGCGACCGGGTGTTGCTGGAGCTGCATGGCGTCGAGGCCCGGGGCGTGTTCCCCGCGGGCGAGCGGCTGCTGCCGCTGCGGGCGCGGATCGGCGCCGACGCGCTGGTGGTGGACATCGGCGACTGCGACGACGAGGCCTGCATCGCGCTGGCCGAGCGCCTGGCCGGCGCGCGGCGCGAGGTCGTGGTGATCCAGCTGCTCACCGTGGCCGAGCGCGATTTCCCGTTCGACGACGGCCGCATGTTCCGTGATCCCGAGACGGGCGACACGCTGCCCGGCGACGGCCGCGCGCTGCGCGAGGGCTTCCTCGCCCGTTTCGGCGACGCGCAGCGGGCCCTGCATGCGCGGCTGGACGCGGCCGGCATCCGCCACGCGGTGCACGTGCTCGACGAGCCGCTCGAGCGCCCGTTGCGGCAGCTGTTCGCGAACGACGCGGAGGCCGCTGGCGCGTGAACCTGGTCCTGCTGCTGCCGGCCGCCCTGGGCGCGCTGCTCGCGCTGGCGATCCCGCTGCTGATCCATCTTTCGCGTCGCCAGCAGTACCGGCCGACCGTGTTCGCGGCACTGCGCTGGCTGCGCGCCAGCCCGAAGCCGCGCAGGCGGGTGCGTTTCGACGAATGGCCGCTGCTGCTGCTGGCGCTGCTGCTGCTGGCGCTGATCGCGCTGTGGCTGGCCCGCCCGGTGCTGCATGGCGCGCCCGATACGACGCCGTGGACAGTGGTGGCGCCGGGCGTGCCCGACGGACAGGTGCGACAGCTCGCAGGCAACGGCGAGGGCGAGCTGCGCTGGCTTGCCGCCGGCTTCCCGCCGCTGTCGCAGCCGGCCCCGGCGTCGCCGCAGCCGGTCGCCAGCCTGCTGCGCCAGCTCGATGCCGAACTGCCGGGCGGGGCCGCGCTGCGCGTGGTGGTGCCGGAACGGCTGTCGGGACTGGACGGTGGGCCCCTGCAGCTGTCGCGCGAGGTCGAATGGCATGTGGTGCCGGCGGGCGATGTCGCCCCACGGCAGGTTGAAGCTGCCCCGCGCGCGCTCGTCGTGCGCCATGCGGAAGGACAGGAGGAAGCGGTGCGCGTCCTGCGCGCCGCGGTGCTTGCGTTGCGGGAGCCCGGAGGAGGCGAACCCGCCTTCGAAGCTGCAGCCGTCGACGAGCCGCTTCCCGGCGGCATGCGCCGGCTCGCCTGGATCGCCCCGGGTCCCTTGCCCGACGCGGCGAGGCGCTGGATCGAGGACGGCGGCGCGGCGCTGCTCGGGCCCGGGACCGGGTTGGAGCTCGCGGACGCGGAATGGCGCGCCGTCTGGCGCGACGACGACGGGACGGCGCTCGTCGAGGAAGCCGCGCTCGGCCGCGGCCGCGTGCTGCGCCTTCACCGGCCGTTGCGGCCGGCCGACATGCCGCAGCTGCTCGAACCGTCGTTCCCGCATCGGCTGCAGGCGTTGTTCGAACCGCCGCCGATGCCGACGCGGGCCTTCGCGCAGGACGTCGCGCCCGTTCGCATCGACGTGGCCTGGCCGGCCGCGCCGCGCGCACTCCAGCCGTGGCTCGCGGTCCTCGTCGCGCTGCTGGCGCTGCTCGAACGCTGGCCGGCGACTTCGCCGCGCCGCGGAGGCCGCGCATGAGCGCCGTGCTGCAGCAGCTGTCGCGCGGCGCGCGCGTGCGGGTGTTCGCCGGCGGCCTGCTCACGGGCCTCGGCATCGCGGTGGCCTGCGCGGCGCCGGCCTGGCACGCGTGGGGCACCGGCGTCGCAGGCATGGTGGGCGTCGCGGTGGCGGCGGCCGCCACGCTGCTGGCGTGGCGCAGGGCGCGCCGATACGACGCGGCATGGGCGGCATCGCGGCTGGACGCCACCCGTCGCGACCTGGAAGACAGCACGGCGCTGCTGCTGGCGGACCAGGACGCGCTCGGTCCGCTGCAGGCACTGCAGCGCGAACGCATCGCGCGGCGCCTGCACGAGCGCCCGCCGGGCGACCTGCGCCCCGCCTGGGCCTGGCGCGCGATCTGCACCGGATGGCTGGTCGCCGCGATCGCCGTGGCGTTTGCGCTGGCCTGGCCGCGGGGCACGCCGACCCCGCCGGCACCTGCCGTCGCCAGCTCAGCAGCGCCCGCGCCGGAGGCGCCGCCGCGGCTGGTGGAAGCGCAGCTGCGGATCGAACCGCCCGGCTACACCGGCATCGCCGCCACCACCACGGACGAACTCGACGTGCAGGCGCCGGTCGGATCGCGCCTGCACTGGACCCTGCGCTTCGACCCGCAGCCCGCCGCGGCGGCGCTTGCGCTGCACGACGGCAGCCGCGTCGAACTGCGCCGCGGGGATGACGCGTGGGTGGCGGAGACGCGACTGGAGGCGTCGCTGCTCTACCGGGTGTCGGCCGAGGGCGAGGCCGCGCAGGGCCGACTGCACCGCATCGACGCGGTGCCGGACGCGGCGCCGGTGGTGCGGGTCCGCATTCCGGAGCGCGGGCTCACCCTGGCCGACCCGCCACCGCGCGCCTGGCCGCTGTCGTTCGAGGCCGAGGACGACCACGGCCTGCAGGCGGAGGCCCGCCTGCTGGTGACGCGCTCCGAGGGCAGCGGCGAGAACGTGCGCTTCCACGAGCACGTGCGCGTGCTGCGCGGCCGCGGCGACCGCCGCGCGCTGCGCTTCGACGCCAGCCTCGATCCCTCCGACTTCGGCCTGCAGCGTGGCGATGACCTCGTCGCCCGGCTAGAGGTGCGCGAAAACCGATCTCC
>CAZVQI010000192.1:0-3716 GCA_964629155.1 uncultured Flavobacterium sp. | reverse complement strand
ATCCGTACAGGCGAGTCGGTTTTCGTATCGTACGCGCCCGGCGTGATCGCCTGGCGGCGTGCCGATCGTCGACCGGTACTCGCGGACTACCGCTTGGAGCGGTGGATGCCATGACGTCCTCCGGCATGCGCGAAGCGTCTTCCGTCCGCAGGCATTTTCTGATTAGGATAGCGGGCAGTCGCCGAACGACAGGGGCCGTCTTCAATGAACGAAAAGACCTTCAATCACCTCATCGCCTTCTGGCGTTCCGTCGAAGCCCTCAGTCCTCAGAGCATTCCCAAGCGTGCGGAGACGAATCACACCGAACCCGTATGCGACTGGCTATCTTCGACTCCCGCCCCCTGGGTCGATCCCGCCTTCAAACGCAGGACGATTCCACCGAACAAGGCCTGGCGCCACACTGTCTACGGAGCAACCTACCGAAGGGCCGACTTCGTTGAGCAGCTGACGACTCGGCTCGGTACGCCGCCTGATGTTTTCGAGGAGCGTCTCGACGGGGAGGCATGCGTATTCAGCCTTGCGTTCGACGAACACGGCCGTGCGCTTCCAGAATCGTTTATGCTTGGCATGGCCGCTTGGGCATGCGGCGTTGTCACCACCTATGGGCTGGACGCATTGTGCAGGCCCGGCGTTTCTGATACGGCCGGTCTGCAGGTGCCCGGACGCTGCACCGCCGAAGCACTGCCATCCTCCAACACCGGCATTCCCAGCTTCGATACCCTGCTTAATGCTCTGCGTGCAGATCTCGCGTGGCGGATTGGCAACCTTCCCCAAAACCACCCTGCGGAAGACCTTGGTTGGTTCGACGCCTTCGTTCGCAACGTGATTGATCGCTGCAGGATTGTCTCGCTTGTCGGCGAGCGTCCGACGCATCGTGTTCGATCCTTCCAGACGTACCGGCCCAAGGTGAAGCCGACCTCCGGCAAGGAAACAGACAACAAACGGGTCAAGGGTGACGAGGATCTGCTTAACTCGTTCTATATCCGGGATCTCAACCGTATCCTGTTAGGGGGCCTTGCTAATGCCGGCGACTGCCTGCGTCGTTTCCTTGAGCCGCCGACGGAAAGGCCCCGGATCGATGTCCGTCGTGATCGTCGCCAAGCACTTGATCTGCTCGCTCCTCGACTATTCCCCGAAGGATGCTGGCCGGCTGAGCATCCGCTAGTCTGGAGCCAGCAGCTTGCAGTCAACGCCCTTTGGCGTGATCTTGCCGACAGCAGCGGTATGTTTGCCGTCAATGGGCCGCCCGGTACGGGAAAGACGACGCTCCTGCGCGATGTCGTTGCCGCGGTCATCGTCGAACGGGCGAAGGTGCTGGTTGACGGCGGTGCCGGACTGCTCGGGGAAGGGAAGAGCATCGGAATAGGGGAGTACCGCTACAATTACCACCTCCTCGACCCGCGCCTTGCCGGTTTCTCCATCGTCGTGGCATCAAGCAACAATGGTGCTGTCGAGAACGTCTCGCTCGAACTGCCGAAGGCCGACGCCATCCACTCTGTTTGGGTGGGAAAATCGCAGGCGTTCGCCGACCTCGCGAGTTTCGTCATCGGCCAGGATGCTTGGGCAATGATTGCCGGCCGACTCGGCAACAAGGAGAACCGCACTGAGTTCGTCAACAGATTCTGGTGGCCGAATACCGATAAGGGGGCCGAGATCCCCGGCATGCGTGAGCGGCTGGAACGCATCGTCAAGGGGAAGGATAAACCGGCCCTCTCATGGGCCGATGCCGTCAAGGCCTTCCGCAACGCTCGTGCGGCCGAGGCCGAGTGGCGCAAGCGACTTGTGTCAATGTCGGACGTTCCGGCCCGCATAGAACGTCTGAAAGCCGAAAAGGAGGGCATGGAGGCGGACCTCCGACGCGCCCAGGAACAAAGGGAAACCGCCATTGCCGATCGTAGCAAGCTCGTCGGCCAGATTGCGGCAGCTGACACCGAAATCGACATGGCGCAGCAGCACCTCGAACGCCAGCTCGCGATCAAGCCCGGGTTTTTGGAGTGGCTGACTACCTTGGGGCGTGCCCAGCGGGAATGGCGGGCCACGGTCACTCAGTGCACAAACGATCTGCGGCGACTGGAAGCGGTTAGAGCCACCCTGCGCCGGCAAATGGAAGACGTTACCCGTAACCTCGAAGACGCCGAACAGATCATCGCCCGACAAGAACGCAGGATTCCCGAGAAGGATACGGAAATCGAAGAAACGGAATCGGAACTTGCGGAGGCCAAGGCGTTTCTCGGTGAGCATTGGCCCGCCCTCGAGGTGGATGAGGAGACCCAGGAACGATCCAGCCCATGGGCACTCAAAGAGTGGCGCGAGACCCGAATTCGCATGTTTCTCGCGGCGCTCGACGTGCACCGTGCCTTCGTCGAGGCGAACGCGGGGAAGATGCGGGACAATCTCGGTCTGGCCATGCAGATGCTCGGTAACGGCATTCCGGACCCGAACGTGAGGGCGTTAGCGCTCTACAGCCTGGCGATCGTCTGCCCGGTGATTTCTACCACCTTTGCCTCCGTTCCGTCTCTCTTCGCCGACCTCGGGCCGGGCAGTATCGGTTGGCTGCTTATTGACGAGGCCGGCCAGGCGACGCCGCCGGCGGCAGCCGGGGCGATCTGGCGGGCGCGGCGCGTGGTCGTCGTCGGTGACCCGCTGCAGCTTGAGCCGATTGTTACCATCCCCAGAACAATTGAGACGGCCCTGGCCAGGAGCCACGGGGACGTTGATCACCGCTGGCGCCCACGCAATACGTCCGTACAGCGTCTAGCGGATGAGACCACTCCGACCGGAACCGTTGTCGGAGAAGGGAGCGATGCAATCTGGGTCGGCGCACCGCTGCGTGTGCATCGCCGCTGCGACGAGCCCATGTTCTCCATCTCTAACCGCGTTGCCTACGATGGCTTGATGGTTCACCAGAAAAAGCCGTCGGCGTTGTCCTGGCCGGCGAGCGGATGGATCGACGTTCCGAAGTCACCAGCGAACGGCAACTGGATACCGGCCGAGGGCGAGGCTGTGCGCGATCTCTTACGTGCGCTCTTACGCAGCGGCGTGCCGGCAGCCGAAATATTCCTGATCTCACCCTTCCGGGACGTCGTCCAGGAGCTTGAAAGGATTGGACGCACGTTCAGGCTCCACTCGAATCGGGTCGGGACGGTGCATACCACCCAAGGGAAGGAAGCGCAGGTCGTGATCCTGGTCCTGGGCGGTGGAACTTCCCCTGCTCGCAATTGGGCGGCCAAGAAGCCCAACTTGCTCAACGTCGCAGCTAGCCGGGCGAAGGCTAGGCTCTACGTGATCGGTGATCGTGCCGACTGGAGCCGGCGTCCGTACTTCGACGTTCTCGTGCGCGAGTTGGGGATCGCAAACATTGGCGCCGAACCCACGCCGCCCGGCAGCGGGCGGTAGGTGAGGGGCCACAATGAGGCGTGGGAGATGGTCTGCCGATAGATCGAACTATGTTGGCTGAACTCCGAGGATGCCAACAGGCATTGGTTTACCGGCTACCCAGTCAGCGTAACTTGGCATTTTTTCCCAAGCTTCGTCTGGAGGCATTTCCTTCGTCCGGTGACGCATAAACTCTTTCTCCAGTGCCTCATAACGCTCTAAAGCTCGCTTATATCTTGGTGCGAACACATGGCGTATCTTTTTTTTCAGTGTGTCAAAAGTTCCGTTAAGGACGGTCTGAACAATTCCCCCGCCCAACGGTAAACTTCGTCTGTCACACC
>CAZVQI010000191.1:0-3725 GCA_964629155.1 uncultured Flavobacterium sp. | reverse complement strand
CATGTTTTAGAGCATATTCCCGATGATACTCAGGCTATGAAAGAACTATACAGAGTGATGAAAAAGGGAGGAATGGGAATCTTTCAGATTCCGCAAGACTTGTCAAGAGAAAAAACTTTTGAAGATGATTCAATTACGGATAGAAAAGAAAGAGCTAAAATTTTTGGACAATATGACCATGTGCGGATATACGGAAGAGATTATTTTGATAAATTAAGAAGTGTAGGTTTTACAGTAATTGAAGAAGATTACACTCAAAAAATATCACCTGAATTAGTCGATAAATACCGATTGGCAAAAGGGGAGATTATTCCGGTTTGTTATAAGTCTTTTGATGATAAAGAAAAGTAAAAGGTTTATATTTGTTTTTCAATCAGAATAAATGTCGAGAATTTTAGCTATAGATTACGGAAAAAAAAGAACAGGTTTAGCTGTTACAGACCCTCTGCGGATTATAGCTTCAGGTTTACAGACAGTTGAAACCGAAAAATTATTTACTTTTCTGAAAGATTATTTTGCTAAAGAAAAAGTAGATGTTGTTATAATAGGGGAACCCAAACAAATGGACGGTTCGCCCTCCGAAAGCGCTGAAATGATAGAGAAATTTATTGTGAATTTTTCAAAGGAATTCCCACAAGTAAAAATAGAACGAATAGATGAACGATTTACTTCTAAAATGGCATCCAGGACACTTATAGATAGTGGACTGAGAAAGAAAAGACGACAAGATAAAGCACTGCTTGACGAAGTTTCGGCAACAATAATGTTACAAGATTATCTCAACAGATTTTAAAATCATTTTCCAGATTACCAATTTTTAAAGTGTTTAAGCTTTGTTGGTAAAAAAACTTATATATTTGCACTCAATTTTTAACAAAAAACAAAATAATACAACAATAAAAAAATATGAGTATCATTATCAAAATTCACGCAAGACAAATATTAGACTCAAGAGGTAATCCTACTGTTGAGGTTGATGTAATTACAGAAAGTGGTGTTTTGGGTAGAGCAGCTGTTCCTTCAGGGGCTTCAACAGGGGCTTATGAAGCCGTTGAACTTCGTGATGGAGGAAAAGCTTTTATGGGAAAAGGTGTTCTGAAAGCTGTTGAAAATGTAAATACTAAGATAGCAGAAGCTCTTTTAGGAACTTCAGTTTTTGAGCAAAATCTTATCGACCAAATGATGATAGATTTAGACGGAACTCCTAATAAAGCTAATTTAGGAGCTAATGCTATTTTGGGAGTTTCATTGGCTGTGGCAAAGGCTGCCGCTAACGAGCTCGGATTACCGCTTTACAGATATGTTGGGGGAGTAAGCGCCAACACACTTCCCGTGCCGATGATGAATATAATTAATGGAGGTTCACACTCTGATGCTCCTATTGCTTTCCAGGAGTTTATGATTATGCCGGTTAAAGCGAAAAACTTTACTCATGCTATGCAAATGGGAACAGAAGTTTTTCATCACCTAAAAAAAGTTTTACATAACAGAAATCTAAGTACGGCAGTAGGGGATGAGGGAGGTTTTGCTCCTACATTAAACGGAACGGAGGATGCCTTGGATTCTATCAGACAAGCCGTTGAAAATGCAGGATATGTTTTCGGAGAAGATATTATGATTGCTCTTGATTGTGCTTCTTCTGAATTTTATAAAGACGGAAAATACGATTATACAAAATTTGAAGGCGATAAAGGGAAAGTACGTTCTTCACAAGAGCAAGCGGATTATTTAGCTGAATTATGCGAAAAATATCCTATTATTTCTATTGAGGATGGAATGGACGAAAATGATTGGGAAGGATGGAAATATTTAACCGAAAAAATAGGTAATAAAGTTCAGCTTGTAGGAGATGATTTGTTCGTAACTAATGTGGAGCGTTTAAAACAAGGAATTGAAAAAAATACTGCGAATTCAATTTTGATTAAGGTAAACCAAATAGGAACGCTTACCGAAACTATTGCAGCGGTTAATATGGCTCACAATGCGGGATATACTTCGGTAATGTCTCACCGTTCAGGAGAAACTGAAGATAACACTATTGCTGATTTGGCTGTTGCTTTAAATTGCGGGCAAATTAAAACAGGTTCGGCTTCACGTTCAGACAGAATGGCAAAATACAACCAACTTTTAAGAATCGAAGAAGAGCTGGGAGACGTAGCTTATTTTCCACAAGAAAAAGCTTTTAAAGTGAAAAGATAATTTTCTCTTTATGAATAAAATACAATTCATAGAAAGAACAGTTCAGGACAATTCCTGGGCTGTTTTTTTGTTCGTAGGAAGTTTTTTATTGCTAATGATTGTCAAATCTGTATTTACCAAGCAATTTAATGACTTTCTGACATTAGCTTATACAGATAAATACATTAAGCTTTATAGTGCAGAAAGTGATTCATTGAATTGGTTTTCAGGATTATTGATATTTATACAGTTTATTGCCTATTCGTTTTTTATTCATATCATATCAGGGCAGTTAGGATATACTGATAAAAATAATTTTTTCTCTTTTTTAGGGATATTTACTTTTATTTTATTTTTTATTTCTCTGAAATTTCTTTTGGAAAAAAGTATTTCTATTCTGTTTGAAATTCAAGAGTTTTATAATCGTTTTTTGTTTCAGCAAGCCACCTATCGGATGTATTTCGGATTAATTTTGTTGCTTACTACTTTTATATTTTTTTACAGCAAAGAACCTATAATTGAAATAACCTATATTCTTATTGGAGGCTTTGTGTTGTTCCACTTGATAATCTATTTAATTTCTTTAAGAGTTTTTCAAAAAGAAATCAAGAGTAATTTATTCTATTTTATTTTGTATCTTTGCACCTTCAAAATAGCACCTTACTATTTTATTTATTATTGGCTCACCAACCATTGATTTAATTGTGTATGTACGATAAGGTAAGATCAATTTTAGTATCGCAACCCGAACCTAAGGCAGAGAATTCGCCTTACTTCGATTTACAGAATAAACATAAAATTAAAATAGATTTTAGACCTTTTATTCACGTAGAAGGTACTTCTGCAAAGGATGTAAGACAGCAAAAAATTGATTTAAACAATTTTACGGCTGTTATTCTTACCAGTAGAAACTCTATTGACCATTTCTTTAGAGTAGCAGAAGAAATGCGATACAAAGTTCCGGAGGATTTAAAGTACTTCTGTCAATCAGAAGCTATAGCTTTTTATCTGCAAAAATACGTGGTTTACAGAAAACGCAAAATTTATGTAGGACAGAAAGAATTTGCAGATTTGGCCCCGCTTATTAAAAAGTATAAGAACGAGAAGTTCTTACTTCCTTCTTCAGACCAATTGAATTTTGATGTTCCTCAAACATTAAATTCGCTGAACGTAGATTGGACTCAGGGTATTTTTTATAAAACCGTAATGAGCGATCTTTCGGATTTGAAGGATGTGTATTATGATATTTTGGCATTTTTTAGCCCGACAGGAATTAAATCACTGTTCAAAAACTTTCCTGATTTTAAACAAAACAAGACCAGAATTGCTGTTTTTGGTTCTACCACAAAAAAAGAAGCTCTTGACCATGGTTTACGTGTAGATATTTATGCACCTACTCCTGAGACTCCGTCTATGACAATGGCTCTTGAGAAATATGTTCAGATGGCAAATAAGGGCAAATAATACACGAGAGATTTGATTTTAAATTTACTTGATTTTTATTTCATCCACAAAGATGAATGCCTCTCCGTCATACGGGAAACCTT
>CAZVQI010000190.1:0-3726 GCA_964629155.1 uncultured Flavobacterium sp. | reverse complement strand
TATCGCATCTGGGACACCGTGGTCCCCCAACTGCACCTCCGCGTGCAGCCGTCGGGGGTGAAGTCCTGGAACGTGCAGTGGAGCAGGACCAGCTCGCGCGCGCTGGGGAAGTGGCCCGGCCTCACCGTCGACGCGGCACGCACGCGCGCGAAGGCAGTGCTGGTCGAGGCCGAGACCTATGGCGCCCCGCTCGCGGTGATCGAGGCGAACAAGCCGGTGACGGAGAAGCCGATCACCCTGGGCGACTTCATCGCGCAGCACTACGGGCCCTGGGCCCGCGCGCACCAGAAGGCGGGCCAGGCCAACCTTGCCGCGCTCGAGGCTTCCTTCGGCAGCCTGTACGCACGCGAGCTCCGGTCCCTGACGGCGCTGGACGTCGAGCGCATCAAGGCGGCGCGCCTGAAGGCGAAGCGCAAGCCGGCCACCGTGAACCGTGACCTCGACCGGATCCGCGGCGTGTTCTCCAAGGCGCAGGAGTGGGGCTTCGTCACCGACCATCCGTTGCGGACCGTGAAGCGCGCCAAAGGCGCGGACAACAGCCGGGTGCGCTACCTGTCCGCCGACGAGGAGAAGCGATTGCGGGAGGCGCTCGCGGCGCGGGAAGCGGACCGGCGGGCGCGCCGCGCGCGGTACAACGCCTGGCGGCGCGCCCGGGGCGAGGAAGCGGCCCACGAGTGGCCGGCGGACGGTTACACCGACCACCTCATGCCGATCGTCCTGGTGGCGCTCAATACCGGGCTCCGGCGCGGGGAACTGCTGGGGCTCGCCTGGGAGAGCGTGAACCTTCCCGGCGCCTTGCTGACCGTCACCGCGGGCACCGCGAAGTCCCGGCGCGCGCGCCATGTCCCCCTGAACGCCGAGGCAGCGGCCGTGCTCGCGCGCTGGAAGCGCCAGGGCACAGGTGCCGGCCTGGTCTTTCCGGGCCCCGGCGGCGGCCGCATGAGCAACATCAACAGCAGTTGGGAGGCGCTGGTGACGGCAGCCAAGCTGCACGACTTCCGCTTCCACGACCTGCGCCACCACTTCGCCAGCCGCCTGGTGATGGCCGGGGTAGACCTGAACACCGTCCGCGAACTGCTCGGGCACGCCGACATCGCGATGACCCTCCGCTATGCGCACCTGGCGCCAGACAAGCTGGCCGACGCGGTCGCGCGGATCGGGAGCAGCATTCCGGCAGTCGCCGGATGAAGCGGCGGGGCCGGGAGGATCGAGCTCCGGGCCCCGCCTTCCACACCGTCAACACCGAGGAGTGACGACATGGCAGCACAAGTATCGCAGACCGCCCGGAGCGCCCCGCGCAAGCCCGCCGCGAGCGTGGCCGTCCGGCAGGGGCAGGTGCAGGGCCTGATGCGCGCGAACGGCGGCTGGATGGCCGTGGTCGCGGCCTTCACCGCCGGCCCGGCAGACCCGGTCATCTCGCAGGTCGTGCCGATCGACACGCTGCGCGGGCCGGCGCGGCGGAAGGCCGAGCGCTGGGCGCGCGAGCTCGCCTAGCCCCGGCGCGGCCCCAGGGGGGAGGGGAAAAGTTCAGGCCTTCCCCCTCGGACACCGGCCGCCCAGCCTTTTTTTCGCACGTGCAGTTGGGGAAATCCGATTTTTCAGGAGCGCGCAGATGGCAGGCCCCCGCCCGCGACCCATGAAGCAGCGCACGGCACCTAAGGGGGCGCTGCGCCGGCTGTCGGCCCGGGAGCGGGCCGCGCATGACTCGACCGGGTTCGTGTGGGGCTCGGGCGGGGTTCCGCGAGACGCCACATTGCGGACCCTGCACGCCTACGGGATCCGGGGCGACGCCGCAGAGGGCGTGCTCGCGGCCGCGGTCCGGCCGCTCGGCCACTTCCGGATGGAAGAAGCTGCGCGAAGTGCGAGGTTGAGCCGCCTGGAACTGGTCCAGCAGGCGCACGACACCGCGGCGATGGCGGAAGCGCTGCGCGAGCGGGTCGCGTGCATGGACCCGGTCATTTCAGCGTGGGTGGTGGAGGCAGGCGTACGCGGGTGGGGGGACCATTCGTTTCCCGAGTCGGGCCTGCAGTACCTGGAGCGGCTCGCCGCGGCCATGCAATCGGCGGCGGCGCAGGCACGCGCGCTGCCATCGAAGGTGCCAGGGCGAACGGAGCACCGGAATCAACTGCTTGCGACGACCGTCGACGTCGTACGGGAGTGCTGTCCAGGCACCACCAAGACTCGAGCGCGTGAGGTCGCCGTCGCGCTTCTGGAATGCTGGGGAGTAGACGCCCCGACGGATCAGAGCCGGCAGCGCCGTGCGGCGAAGCGGGCCAAATGAGCAGCAAACTTCGTCGCCATTTCGCCTCCTAGAGGCCGGTAAAGGGCGCCTAGCCTTCGTTTCGCGTCGATAACGCGAAACTATGGAGGCAAACAGGTGACAGCCCAGGCAGAGAAGTTCGAACCGCTGAAGCTCGGTCTCAAGCAGATCGAGAAGGTGACCGGCGAGTCGCCGCCGGTAATCCACGCCGCCATCGCGGCGGGCCATTTGAAGACGTTCCTGGTCGGGCGGCGCCGCTTCGCCAGGCCGGAGGCCGTGCGCGCGTGGATCGAGTACCTCGAAGCGCAGTCGGATGCGGGTGCACCGGTCTCGTACCGATCGCGCGCACTTGAACAGGCCCGACGCGCCGCGCGCGCCGCTGGCGGCTGAGCGCCGCCGCTGTCACGTGCGAAGGCACAGAGGTGCACATGAACGCCAAGAACGAGTGCGCCCTGGCCGCGGGGGCGGCACAGGGCGCGGGTGCAGACGATTCCGGGCTGCGCCGCAATGGTAGCAGTCGACGCTGGGAGCCGACACCGGGCACGCAACGCGCGCTGGTGCTTCAGGTGCTCAGGGCCGGTCACGAGCTCACTGCCATGGAGGCGTGGCGAAGGCTCGGGGTGTCCCGACTTGCGGCCGACATCCACGCGCTTCGCCGCATGGGGTGGCCAGTCGAGGGACGCGAGCGAACCGTCCCGTGCAGAGGCGGCAGGCAGAGCCGGGTGGTCGCCTACCGCCTCAGGCGGCCGGAATGAGGCCCGATGGCCCGCCGCGCTTCGACATGGCCCGACAACTGCGGCTCCTGGAGGCAGCTGCGTGCGACTGGCGCCTAGCGCGAGGGGACGTGGGCGTCCTGGCGGTGGTGGCCAAGCATGCGGACGCGCAGGGGCGCGCGTTCCCGGGAAGGGCGCGGATCGCAGCCATGGCGCGCATGAGCGTCCGCAACGTGACGTTTGCTCTCTCGAAGCTTGAGCGGCTCGGGTACGTGCGTGTCGACAGACCAGGACGCCCGCGGAGGAACACGTACGAACTGCAAGCGCCGCCCCCCGTGCCAGACCGGTGGGATATGGAAGCGCCCTTCCAATTGCCTGAGCCAGATAGTGAAGCGGGCTTCACTTTGAGGGAGGGCAGCGGAAAGGGAAGCGGGCTTCCGCAGGTAGTGAAAGCGCCTTCCCTCGACGTACGGAAGGCGGCTTCCCATGAACTCACCACTGAACTCACCACCGAACTCACAGCGCGCACGCGCGCGCAGCCGGGAATGGAGGGAACAGGGCAAAGACACCAGGCACGGCGGCGGGGGGAATCGATGGTCGACGCGGCCGCGAGGCGAGCCCGCGCAATCCTGAATCGCCAGCACTGAGGATCGACACATGAGAACTTTTCGCGTTTCACAGCTATTCGGCCTGGCGGCTGCCAAAGGCAGGGCCCGCAAGGCGCAGGCGCTCGGCCGGCGTGAGCTCGAGCAA
>CAZVQI010000189.1:0-3729 GCA_964629155.1 uncultured Flavobacterium sp. | reverse complement strand
CAGGCATTTCTATAATAATATTAATCTCTCACGATACTGCAAATTTTTTGTAAATAGCCTTATCTTTGTGCAAAATTAAATTCTGTTCGAGCCATTTATGAGCACAGTTGCCAAGTTAGACAAGATAGATCGTAAGATCCTAGAAATATTGCAGTCGAATGCCAAAATTACCAACGCCCAGCTTTCTAAAGACATAGGGCTTTCCCCAGCGCCTACCCTCGAAAGAGTAAAGAAGTTGGAAAACATGGGGGTAATTAAAAGCTATCACGCTAAATTGAATGTAGATAAGATAGGTTTGGGCGTAAGCACCTTTGTGCAGGTAAGCCTGGTAGGGCACAACAAAGAAAATATTGAGGAGTTTGTCAAGCAAATCAATAAGATAGACGAGATCATCGAATGCCATCATATCACCGGGTCGGGCGATTTCATCCTCAAAATCATCACGAAAGACATCGCAACTTATCAAAAACTCATGTTGGAAAAGGTAAGTGAGATCAAAGTGGTCGACAATATGCAATCTATGGTGATCCTCTCCACTTTCAAAGACAGCAAAGTTATGCCCATTCCTTAAGTCGTCTTGCATTAAAGCTTTTGAATTACTTCCTTTACACCATAATACTTTAAATGAAAATCAAATGGCAAAGGACAATCTCATTTTAGATAAAAATCAAATTCTTCAAAAGATCAAGATGATGGCTTATGAGATATATGAGCGGAATCTTCATGAAGAGGAAATCATTATAAGTGGTGTGAAGGATATGGGGTATGTTCTAGCGAAAATGATCGTTAAGGAGCTTGAAGCCATTGCTCCTTTGAAGCCTACCTTGGTAAGCCTGTCAGTAGACAAAACAGCCCATACCCAAAGCGAGGTGGAACTGGATTGCGAGCCATCGATTTTTAGCGGAAAATGCGTCGTTTTGGTAGATGATGTTCTCAACTCTGGAAAGACATTGGCCTATTGTATTAAGCCTTTTTTGGAAGCTGGTGTCAAAAAATTGGAAACCGCCGTACTAGTGAACCGTAGCCATAAGCTTTTCCCTATATCTGCTGATTACAATGGTTATGAACTTTCTACAACGTTAAATGAGCACGTGGCAGTGAAGCTAGACCCCGACATGATGGGAGTGTATCTCTTTTAGCATACAGTCCTGGAAAATCGTATTGAGGGCTGTTTGGCCTAGCTTCTCCTACTTGCGTTCGTTCGATTTCTCCCTATCTAGTATATGGGTGGAATGAGTGGGCGCCCTGGTTTTAAAGCATTTCTGAATGGCTACTAAACTATTCATGTCAGTATTTTTTTCATCTAAAACGGGCTACTCTTCCCCACCTCGTTCACGTTATCGAAGGCGATTTTATCATATTCCAATTATTTTTTCTATTTTTCTTATTTATATTATGATTTTTACCGATATTGTAGCCGCTCAGCCTTTAAATTTTATAAAAAAAGCGTTTTGAATTGCAACAATTCACCCATGACAGGCACAACTAAACCCAATCAGCATTCTTTGGAGGAGGTAGAAGCTTTAAAAGAAGAGATAGCTCGTCTCAAGCAGCTTGCTGAAGATCAGAAGAAAACCATCGGATCATTAGCAAAGAACCTACATTTATACGAGCTAGCTTCTGATGGCGCCACAGACGGCTTATGGGATTGGAATCTGAAGACAAAAGAAAAGTTTGTGTCCAAGCCTTGGAAACGTATGCTTGGCTATGAAGACGATGAACTCCCTACAGTATCAGGAGTTTGGAAACGCCTATTGCATCCCGATGACTTGGAGCGGGCTCACTCTACCATTCATGCCTACATAAGAGGTGAGATACCTAAGTATGAGATAGAGTTTAGGATGAAACATAAAAATGGCACGTATAGATGGATATACTCCAAGGGAAAGGTGTTGCGGGATAAAGAAGGGAATCCCTATCGGGTTTCTGGTTCTCATACCGATATCACCGAACGGAAGATGGCCGAGGCGGCACTGATCAATAGCGAGAGAAAATACCGGAATTTATTTGAGAATTCTTTGGTGGGCATGTTGCGCTTTAATCTTGCGGGACAAATTATAGAAGCGAATAGCATGGCCTACCGTATGTTTGGCGTGGTGGGTAATAGAAGGTTTTCTGCCAGTGAATTTTTCCCTGATCTTGAAGACTTGGGTTCGCTCTTCACTATGCTCAAAGAAAAAGGAATAGTAGAAAACCAAGAACTGCGACTGAAGAAACAAGATGGTTCATTCTTCTGGGTCACTTTTTCTGGAGTACTGTACAAAGAAGACGAACTTATTGAGGCGGTTGTAAAAGATATAACAGAGACTAAAGAGAACCTGCTGGAGTTGCAAAAAGTCAACTTTGAGCTGGATAACTTTGTATATCATGCATCCCATGATTTGCGGTCGCCACTTCGATCGATACTTGGGTTGGTGAATATATTGAGGATGGAAGAAACCACGCCAGATCAGAAAAACTGCATAGAGCTCATCGAAGGAAGCATCAAGCGAATGGATAAGCTGGTAATAGATCTTCTAAGCATTTCCAGAAATAACCGTGTAAACGATGCCTATTCTGCGCTGAATTTCATAGTAGAAATTAATAACAGCATTACTAACTTTTACGATGCCTCTAAAGATAAAAATCTTGTCATTGTAACTGAGGTAAAGCAGCCTGTGCAGTATGTTTCCGACCTTACGAGAATAAGGATCATATTGAACAATCTTATTTCAAATGCCATCAAATATCGTAGTTTCGATAGGGAGCAGTCATACGTAAAGATAAAGGTAGATGTAGATGAGAAAATGGCGAAAATCACCATAGAAGATAATGGAGAAGGTATTCCCGAAGAAAAACTTTCAACCGTATTCGACATGTTTGTCCGCGCATCGGAGAGCAGCGAAGGTTCAGGGCTGGGGTTGTATATCGTAAAAGATGTAATTCAGAAGCTCAATGGGAAAGTATATGTGGCCTCTGAGGAAGGGGTGGGTACAACTTTTAACCTTACCATACCTAACAATCTAAATCAAGGGGAAGGTTGATTTGGTATGAAAGTGCTGCTATAGACTCCTCTAACTTTTCCTATCCATTGTGGTATATAAAAAGCTACGCAAGGTCAAGAATTTATATTTTTGGCAAGCTCGTCCTAAATGCTCACTTTTGTAAACATCAAAACTTTTAATTGTCTGTTGCGTTTCAGTTTTGTCTCATGTTCACAAAACACATAAATAATGTCTGTTCATAGCTCTGAAATAAAAAAAATTACCACCCACCAGCTACAGGAAATGAAAAGCAGGGGAGAGAAAATCACCATGCTTACGGCCTATGATTATTCTATGGCACGGATATTAGACAGTGCAGGAATAGATGTTCTGTTGGTAGGTGATTCAGCCTCTAACGTGATGGCGGGGCACGAGACCACTTTGCCAATCACACTAGACCAAATGATATACCATGCTTCCTCGGTTGTAAGGGGTGTTTCTAGGGCACTGGTCGTAGTAGATATTCCCTTTGGGTCTTATCAAGGTAACTCGTCAGAAGCACTGCGGTCTGCTATCCGTATTATGAAAGAATCAGGGGCCCATGCCGTGAAGATGGAAGGAGGAGATGAGATCAAAGATTCGGTGAATAGAATATTAAGTGCAGGAGTTCCAGTAATGGGACATTTGGGCCTTACACCACAGTCCATTTTTAAATTTGGTAACTATACCGTGAGAGCAAGGGAGGAAGCATAAGCTGAAAAGTTGG
>CAZVQI010000188.1:0-3731 GCA_964629155.1 uncultured Flavobacterium sp. | reverse complement strand
ACCGATTCGGGCGCGGCTCACGTCAGTAAAGGAGTATGAGCATGAGTAGTGTAGTGCAAAACATTAGGTTGGAACAGATTCGGACGGACGGAGGGACGCAGCCTCGCGCTGAGGTGAATGAGGATGTTGTACGCGAATACGCTGAGAGTCTGACAGACGGGGCGAAGATGCCCCCGGTAGTTGTTTTCTATGACGGGGCAGGGTACTGGCTTGCCGACGGCTTCCACCGATTCTTTGCGCACCGAAAGATCGGCGCATTGGATATAGCGGCAGATGTCCGACAAGGAACGCGCCGAGATGCTGTTCTTCACTCGGTTGGAGCAAACGATACTCACGGCTTGCGTCGCAGCAAGGCTGACAAACGTCAGGCGGTGCTCACGCTTCTCAAAGATGATGAGTGGGGCAAGTGGAGCAACCGAGAGATCGCCCGACGTTGCAGCGTCAACGACAAAACAGTTGCGGCGATTCGGGAGTCTCTCACTGCGGAAATCCGCAGTGACGAGCCCGGCCAGCGCACCTACACCACCAAGCACGGCACAGAAGCCGTGATGAATACCACCAACATCGGCAAAAAGAAGAAGGTGACGCCTGCCAAAGAGCCAGCCCACACTTTCGAGCAAGCGCCTCTGCCGGACGAAGTAATGGATGCATCCGATGAGCTTGCAGAAGCGCATCACACCATCACAGAGCTTGCCGAGGAAAACGAAAAGCTCCGCGACCAACTGGCTGTACAGCTGATGGATGGAAGCGAAGCGGAAAAGATACATGCTGCCAGCACGATTGCTGATCTTCGTCGTCGCGTGAAGGCGCTTGAGGAAGAGAACGCCACTCTGAAGGTATCTCGCGACACCTACATGCAGAAATGTGCCGAGATGCAAAAGCAGATCAACTACTGGCGCCGCGAGGCTGAAAAGAGGGCCGCAGCATGAGCAGGCTCCACCTTTACGACTACCAGCTTGCCATATTGGATAGCTTGCGAGAAGGCTTCGCTGCCGGCCATAAGGCACAGATGCTGTATTGCCCCACGGGCGGCGGTAAGACCGAAATGGCCATCAGCCTGATGGAGGCTGCCTCACTGAAATACAACCGGTCAGCCATGATTCTCGACCGGGTGATTCTCTGCAATCAAACCAGTGAACGACTGGATAGATACAGCATCGATCATGGTGTGTTGCAGGCCGGGCATTGGCGTTACCGGCCTTATGAGCGCATCCAGGTGTGCAGCGCTCAGACGCTGGAAAAGCGCGGCTCACTTCCGGACACCAAGCTGCTGATCGTAGACGAGGCGCATCAGACGCGCCGCCAAACCACAGAGTTCATTAAGAACAACCCACGCATCAGAGTCGTGGGCCTTTCGGCGACACCCTTCACTAAGGGCTTGGGGCAAATCTATACCAACGTCGTATCAGCCGTCACCACGCACGAGCTCGTCGAGAAAGGCCGGCTGGCCCCGCTGCGCGTATACGTCGGCAAAGAGATCGACATGACTGGAGCCAAGAAGGTGGCCGGCGAGTGGTCATCGAAAGAGGCTGAAAGCCGGGGCATCAAGATTACTGGCGACATCGTGGCTGAGTGGGTAAAGAAAACTCACGAGGTCTTTGGTGGGCCGCGTAAGACCGTGGTTTTCGCCTCAAGCGTGGCGCATGCCGCCGATCTTGCCCAGCAGTTCAATGAGGCGGGCTACAACTTCGTCAGTCTGTCCTACCGCGACGACGATGAGTTCAAGGCTGAGGCGATTCGTGATTTCTCACGCCCTGATACCAGCATCCATGGCCTGATTGCCACCGACATTCTTACCAAGGGCTTTGACGTTCCGGACGTAATGATCGGTGTGAGTGCGCGGCCTTTCTCGAAGTCGCTGGCTTCCCATATCCAGCAGATGGGGCGCGTCATGCGCAGCCATCCAGGCAAAGAGTTCGCCCTGTGGCTGTGCCACTCCGGAAACTACCTGGGCTTCCAAGAAGACTGGGAGGATGTCTATTACAACGGCGTGCACGATCTCGATGAAGGTCGCGAGAAACCCCGCAAAGAGGTCAAGGACTTCGAACGCGAGAAGGCTAAGTGCCCGAAATGCGGAACGCTGTGGATGGGCCGCAGCGATACATGCGCATGCTGCGGGTTCGTTCGTGTTCGGTTTAACGAGGTCATAACAACGCCCGGCGAGCTGGAAGAGTTAGAGGGCGGAAAGAACATCGCGGACCGTCAGATCAAGCAGCAGTGGTACAGCCAGCTTCTGGCTGTGGCCCGTGCGCGTGGCTACAAGGAAGGCTGGGCGGCAAACAAATACAAGGAAAAGTTCACGGTATGGCCGCGTGGCCTTGTCCACGAAGAGGCGCCAGTTTCCCCTGAGGTTGCAAGCTGGGTGAAGTCTCGCCAGATCGCTTGGGCGAAGTCCAAAAGGAGGCTGGCGGCATGAGTGACTTCGTTCAATTCTGCCGCGCCCACGGCGTTCTGATCGATTCCCTGCCGCCTATTGGGCGGTGGGTGAGGGTCAAGACAGAAGATAAACCGCGTCATCGCAATGGCGCGGTCAAGTGGATGGGTGATTTCGGGTTCTGTCAGAACTGGGCCACGATGGAAGAGCCCGCCTATTGGCGCGGGGAAGTTTCCACACAAGCGCGTGCGCGTGCCGCAACAGCGCGGCGCTCTGCGGATAAGCAGGCCGAGTTGCTGGCTCGCCAAGCGGCTGAGAAGGCGCACACGATCCTTTCTGAGTGCGAGTTAACCACTCACCCGTACTTCGAGCGCAAGGGCTTCCCTGAGCAGATCGTGAATGTCTGGAAAGACGACATTGCGGTGATTCCTATGCGCCGTGGGCGCGATCTGGTCGGTTTGCAGATGATTGACATTGAGGGCGGCAAGAAATTCCTGTTCGGCCAGCGCTCAGGTGGCGCTGAGTTCATCCTTGGGCAAAAGGGCATGCACGTGTTGTGTGAAGGCTTTGCCACGGCCCTATCAGCCCAGGTCGTCCTTCGCAATCTCAAGATCCCTTACAGCATTCACGTCACATTCAGCGCCGGAAATATGAAGCGCATCGCTCAGGGGCTTCCTGGTGGCGTGGTGCTGGCCGACAACGATGCCAGCGGCACCGGTGAGCGCGTAGCTCAAGAGATCGGCTGGCCGTACTGGATGAGCGATGTAGTGGGCGAAGACTTCAATGACGCCCACCTTCGCCTGGGTACGTTTGCTCTGGCTATGAGGCTCAAGGGGGTGATGCGACGCAGATAGACGTTGTACGCCTGCCCCGAAGCCAGAGAGGGTGAAACGCGGTTCTCCGAGCACTGCGACAGGCGAGTTGTAAAGCACCTTACTGGTCGGGCGAAGCGAACGGCAGCGGTAAGGGAAGAGGCTCCTACTGTGGGATAGGTCTGAGACAGGAGCAAGGGCGGCGAAGTTAGCACCCTGTGACCGAAAAGGCTGACGAGTCATGTAACGGCGACGGTGCATGTAAAGGCTCAGCAGGATGGGCTGAGTCTGTCCAGCTCGGGTGCATATGTAGGGAGATAGGTAATAGGAAAGGGTTAGGAAGATGGTGGTTAAGAACTCAAAGGGGATGGAGCAGTACAGGATGGAATGTGAGGCAAGGCAAGTTTTGAAGTGGCCTTTTGAGAAACGGAAGCCGTACCTGGAATCGGTTGGCAAAAGACGCGGAGAAAAAGCACGGATGGAGCTTGAGACAGAAATCATTCGACAGCACAGGCTGGCAAAGGCGGCAGCATGATCACCATCAC
>CAZVQI010000187.1:0-3764 GCA_964629155.1 uncultured Flavobacterium sp. | reverse complement strand
AGATGGCCAAGGACGAAGGTTGCGCCAACGCCTTCGACTTCCCCGGCTTCGTGCCCGCCTACGTGCGGCCGCTGTTCTGCCGCGGCGTCGGCCCGTTCCGCTGGGTGGCGCTGAGCGGCGACCCGGAGGACATCCATCGCACCGATGCCAAGGTCAAGGAGCTGATCCCCGACGACCCGCACCTGCACAACTGGCTGGACATGGCGCGCGAGCGGATCAGCTTCCAGGGCCTGCCGGCGCGCATCTGCTGGGTCGGCCTGGGCCAGCGCCACCGCCTCGGCCTTGCGTTCAACGAGATGGTGCGCAAGGGCGAACTGAAGGCGCCCATCGTGATCGGCCGCGACCACCTGGATTCGGGCAGCGTGGCCAGTCCCAACCGCGAAACCGAGGCGATGCGCGACGGCAGCGACGCCGTGTCCGACTGGCCGCTGCTCAACGCCATGCTCAACGTCGCCGGCGGCGCCACGTGGGTGAGCCTGCACCATGGCGGCGGCGTGGGCATGGGTTACTCGCAGCACGCCGGGGTGGTGATCGTCTGCGACGGAAGCGAGGCGGCCGACCGCCGCATCGCCCGCGTGCTGTGGAACGACCCGGGCACCGGGGTGATGCGCCATGCCGACGCCGGTTACGACATCGCCGTGCAGTGCGCGAAGGAGCAGGGGCTGAAGCTGCCGATGCTGGGCTGAGCACGCGCGCCGGCCTCAGTCCAGGCCCCCGCCAAGGATCCGGCGCAGGTCGTCGACGTCCTCCCGCAGCAGCGGCGGCAATGGCGTCGGCGGCGGGGGCGGGGGCGGGCCGAATTCGCGCCAGGCCCGGGCCAGCGCTTCCAGCGTGGCCGCGACGCGGGGCATGTCGCCCGGTTGCAGCGGCGTCGCGTCGGGCGCCGTTGCGGTGCCGTTGCGCTCGACCTCCCAGCACGCGGCGAGCACGCGGTAGGCCAGGCGCAGGCAGACCGCCACCGCGGGCCAGAGTCGCTCCGCAGCGTCGCGCTGGGCGCGCGACCCGGCCAGCGCGTCGTCCAGGCGCTGTTCGAGTTCGAACACGCGCCGTTGCAGGTCGCGACGGACCGTGCGCGCCGCGGGAGACGACACGTTGCCGGCCGCCAGCACGCCGCAGGTATCGCGCACCGCGAACAGCGCGTGGGCGATGCCGTCGCCGAGCGTGCGGTCGTCGGCCCTGGGCGGCAGCAGCCGGAAGGCGGCCAGCGCGCAGGCGCAGCCGAGCAGGGTGTCCAGGCCGCGCGCGAGCAGCAGGCCGGCGACATCGTCGACACGATGGCCGCCGCTGGCGATGGTCAGCGCCACGCCGGTAATGAAGACCACCGCGAGCGCGTAGTGGCGGACGACGATCATCTCGATCACGAACTGCAGCGCCATGACCACCAGCACCAGCCACGCGCCCTCCGGGCGCCACCACAGGATCGCGCCCGCGAGCATCGTGGCCAGGCCGACGCGCAGCACCACACGCAGTGCGTTCGAACCGGGGGCGAGGGCTTCGCGCAACAGCGCCCATGCGCGCGGATAGCCGTGCGGCAGCTCGTCCTGCGCCAGGCCGCGCGGCCGCGCGATCGCCGGCTTGCCGGCCTCCGCGGTGAGGGCGCGCGCCCGCTCGAGCAGGGCATCGCGGTCGGCCGGCGTGGCCGACGGATCGATGGCGCTGGCGAACACCAGGTGCAGGTCGCGATTGACCGCGCGCAGGCGCTGGAGCTCGCCGCCGCTGCGCGCGGGGATGGGCTGGAAGCCGACCAGCATCTGCCAGCTGTCGAGCAACGCCTGTGCCGCCGCGCGGCGCGCTCCGGGATGGCCGGGGCCGGCCTGGATGCAGGCGGCGACGGCGCGGCCGGCGGCCGCCACCGCGCGGCGCTCGGGACCGCGCAGCTGGACCAGCGCGCCCGCGGTGTGCAGCCCCCAGGCCACCGCGCCTCCGGCCAGGACCAGCAGGCCCGCCTGCGCATGCGACAGGTCGCCGACGGGCAGCGCGGTGCCGGCCGCGCAGGCGAGCACGAACATGTAGGCGCCCGGCGGTCCCAGGCGCACGGCATTGCACAGCCAGGTCGCCAGCATCGCGACCGCGGCCAGGGCCGGGACCACCAGCCAGGGCCGGCCTTCGAGCCAGAGTCCGAACATCACCGCCGCGGCGAATGCGCAGGCGACCAGCGCCAGGGCGATCGCCCGCGACGCGTAGGGGCGCCCGCCACCGTAGAGCGCGGTGAACGCGCCGAGCGTGGCCATGAGGCCGGCGGAGGGGTGGCCGGTCCACACGCCGGCCGCGACCGGGATTCCCATCGCGAGGGCCGCGCGCAGCGCGAACGCCCAGCGCAGCGGCGGCCCCGGCCGGACATGGCGCAGGGTCCGCAGGACCTGCCTCGGGGTCGGGGCAGGAGGTGGGTCCGGGGCGGGAGGAAGGGCCGCAGGCATCGGGCCATCGTAGCGGCCCACGTGGCGTTCAGCGTCCTTTACTGCGGCGCAGCAAAAAATTCCGGACTCTGGTATGATTTAACACGCAACGCGTTGTAATTCCTACAATTATGGAGGACAAGATTAACAATCTGAAGCGTTCCGTCCTGACCCTCATCAGCCGCCGCCATCGCCCCAGGGCGCGCGTGCCTGCCCCCGCCGCGCGGCACAATCCACGCCCGGTGGCGCGACCCCCGGCACCGGAGGCGCCCAGGCTTCCCGCCGCGCCCGCGCACCCGTCCCCCCGCCCCCTCTATACCCCCGGACGCTACCTGAGCAGCCCGTGGCGCCAGATCCGCGCCGGGCACCCACTGTTCCGCATCGGCTGACCGCCGGCCGCTCCGGCCCTGCGGCGGTCCGCTCGCTACTGGAGCTCCAGCGTCGCCAGCAGCTGCAGGCGGCGCTGGTACGCGTCCCAGTCCGCCGGGCTGCGGGTCGGCGCGGTCGCGTCCGAGTACAGGTGGATCCGGTCGGTGTCCTGGCTCCGGGCATGGCTGAGCAGTTCGGCCTTGGTCGGCGTCAGCCCGACCAGCTTCACCGCGTGCGGCGCGTAGTCCACGTGTCCGGTGGTGCGCATGCCCAGCGGCTTGTAGAGGCGGTTGAGCACCACGTGCCCGTGGCCCTCCACGCGCTCGATGCAGTAGGGCAGGATGATACGGCGGAACTCCTCGGTTCCCTGGTCCATGTCGGCCTCCCCGGTGGCGGTGGCCGCCAGTGTTTCGCTTCGACGGCCGCGCCGCAACCGTGGTCCCCGGAGGGTCGGGGCGCCGGCGTCAGGCGCCGCGATGGCGCAGCAGGAGCAACCCGTACACGACCACGGAGCCGACCACGTACACCGCGTCGACCACGGTCCGCCGCCGCGGGTGGTCGCGGCTGCGGGTGGCGTCGATCAGGAACTGGCGCAGCAGGAAGGTGTAGAGCACGTAGTACAGCATCGGCACCACGTGCACCGGCCAGGCGTGGTCCCCGACGCGGCGGTCGAAGCGTTCGAGGATCCAGCCGATCCGGCATGGATGCCGAGGATGCCGAGCGCGGCGTTGATGAACATCCAGTGCACCTGGTCGCGGCCGAAGATCTGCACGCAGAACGCCGGGTACACGACGATGGCGATGCCGCCGTGCATGTACAGGAAGGCCAGGCCCGGGGGTCTGCCTGCCGTAGGCCATCAGGAAACCCGACAGGCCGAACATGGCCATGTGCACCGCGAAGAAGGGGTACACGAACCGCTTCGGGAGTGTCCGGACACGTTTCCGACTGGCGTCGGCCATGCGCGTCCCCGGCCGCCATCCGCAGGCGGGCGGCCACGGG
>CAZVQI010000186.1:0-3769 GCA_964629155.1 uncultured Flavobacterium sp. | reverse complement strand
CGGCCAGCATCAGGAAGATCAGGGTGGGGAAGTCGGGCATGGGCGCAATGTGGCGGTAGAGGCCACTGAACACAATACTCGGCTCTAATCCGACCTGTACTGCGGCAACGTCAGATGCCAGCAGACCCTGCATCCCTGCGGGATCCCGCTCGATTGGATGGCTCGGAAGTCCAACTGTCCGGGACAGCCAGCCAAGTGGCCGTATTGGACCTTACGTTTGACTTACGTGCGACGAGCGTTGCTGGCGAGAAGAAGGCTAAACGAGCTGTTGTTACATCGCAGTCAGTCGATCGTGGTCGATACCGTCAGAATTATCCGATGCTCAGCTTCGTGTGGATTGATAGGCCGTAGTGCACTGTGGTCATGGCAAGCACGAGGGCAGTCCACGCCGTGCTACTTCGGAGCACACGTCCACCAACTTACTCTCCGCGTAAAGAGTAGGTAGGTCTCTACTGTTCACGCGAAACTGACTTCGCTGCTTCCAACGTGGCGTTGAGGTGGATACGCCCTCAAGCTTGATTCCGGGGTCGTAGTAGGCCTTGCCTTTGTGAAATGCGTCGAGTAAGAGCTTGAATTCGGCGCCCTCGCAAAGGAGGACGGTCTTGCCGTACCTGTACTGACGGAATGGAGTCCGTAGCTGTTGTGCAGGAACATAGGCAGCGTGAGCGTGCTTTTTCTTCCAGCGGTCCATTAGTTTTGAGAACGGCCATCCCGCCGCCACTTCCCCTTTCCTATCAACAAGAAGAAGAGAGCCTGTAGGTAGATACTTCAAAGTCTCAGGGCAAAATCCGTCTAGTACCAGTTGTAGGCCCGTGCGGGTGTGGTGTGAGTGCGTGGCGCGATGAATACCGCCGAAGTTAAGTCTGTCGGGCCGCCCCAGCCTGTCCGTATACCCGAAGCGACGTACGAAGGCCTCTATGCCTTCGGTGTAAACGCCGATTGTCGGCTCAGGCGTAAACAATGTAACGACGGAATTGTTAGGTTTCTCCGAATCTCGGACCTGGCGCGCTTTAATCTCCCAGCCCATGAAGTCTGGTTCTGAGAGCCCGTTCGAGCGGATATCAAGAAGGGCCTCCAGTGTATTGCCGTTGCAGTTGGGAGCTTCGCATGGGACAACGCTCCCGTCAGTCGCGAGACGTTTGGACTTGACCCAGCCCATTTGGTGAATATGGCAAAGCCTCATCATGAGTTCGTCAAGGCCGTCGACAGCCTGCCGTCCGGGCATCGATAGGATGCTCAGCACTCCGTAAGCGGGGTGAGGTGCGCTGGCTAGAATCTCTTTAGTCGCGGGTGCCTCAGGCGGAAGAGTGAGTCCTACCACCTTCGACTGATTTCCAACTCCTAGAATGAGGATGCGTCCGGGTTCGGTTCCGCGCCTCTCTCTTGTCCAAAGTGAAGAAGGTGCATCCGGGCATCCTTTGAGGAATCCTGAGAACCGGACCTCCGGGTACTGCGGATAGAAGATCATCTTGGCATGCGGAGCGGGAGCTAATTGACCAGTCTCCGTGAGCCAATAGAAATCTAACCGCGCGCGAAACACTGCCTCTTGCTTTCCACTCTTCTGGGAGACGGAGACGTGTGCGGTCATCTCTCCCGTGGGCAACTTCGCGAACTGGGATGGATCCTCGCCGCCCAAGTACACCTGATTCTTCGAGTTAGCGTTCCGGGGAAGGATCTTGTAGAGAACTTCCTTGACGCCATTGTCGGAAAGCATGGAAAACACTTTCCGGAGAGTAATCTCTGAAAGCCACTGATCGCTATCCTGCGTCGTCATCCGCTGTCCCCCACCCCATCTGCGCCAACTCGGATAGCTTCTGCAAGTCGCTCCAAGTCTGTCGCGCCAAGTTGGCATTCCCAAACGACGATAACCCGCCAACCGAGGTCTCTCAACTGAGCTTGGACCTTCTCGTCTCTGGCGACATTGGCATTGAACTTCTTCTCCCAGAAGTCGACGTTGCTCGAAGGTGTGGTGCACAACCGACAGCCATCGTGCCGATGCCAGAAACACCCATGGACGAAGACCACAGTCCTGTACTTCGGGAGCGCTAGATCTGGCTTGCCTGGAAGTTTGGCATGCAAGCGGAAGCGGAAGCCCTTCTGGTGTAGGAATTTGCGTACCGTGATCTCAGGCTTAGTGTCCCTGCCTCGTATGCCAGCCATCATCTGGCTGCGTTTGGCGGGGGGCACAATGTCAGCCATATGCTGGTTGATGCCAAATGAGGTCAAGCGGCAAGTAGCCGTCTCTGCTTTGCTCGCGATGGGTCGATCATGTCCAAAATTCTTGGCGCCATGATGCGAGCGGCTTCCTCCATCACAGGGACAACCACTGAATTGCCAAACTGTTTGTAGGCCTGCGTGTCGCTTACCGGAATCACGAAATCGTCAGGGAAGCCCATTAGGCGAGCGCACTCTCTCGGCGTCAGTCGCCGTGGCCGCTTTCCCTTGCCTCTGTCAATCAGGATCTCGCTTCCATCCTTGTAGTAGCGCGCTGAGAGGGTGCGGGTGTAGGTGTCCTTTCCTGGCGTCACGAGCCCATATCCGAAGCCATTTCCCGCTGACTTGTGCTTAGCCGCGTAGCTCTTCAGGTAGTTCCACAGCTTTGGCGTGAGAATGTACTTGGACGACACGGTGGCAAGAGGGCCCTCGGTGTAGTGTTTCTCTGCCTCTTCGCTTCCATCTTCTGGGTGCAGGATGGAACTAATCTCCGGAGCGTTCGCCGGATACCGAAAGTCATGCCATGTGAAGTCCGTGTCCTCCCGAAACCCCGCGATCAGGATGCGCTGGCGATGTTGCGGCACGAAGCGCTTAGCATCGATCACCTGAGGGAAGATCCTGTATCCAAGCTTCTGTTCGAGAACCTGCTTGATGACACGGAAAGTATTTCCTTTGTCATGGCTCAAAAGGTTCTTCACGTTCTCAAGCAAGAACGCCTTTGGGCGCTTCTCCGCAATGATCCGCTCGATATCGAAAAACAACGTGCCTTGTGTATCGCAGTCAAAGCCGTGAGGCCTGCCGAGCGCATTCTTCTTGCTAACGCCAGCAATAGAGAACGGTTGGCACGGGAAGCCCGCAAGGAGCACGTCGTGGTCAGGGACATCTTTCGCATCGATCTTCGTGATGTCACCTGCAAAAGGGTGACCATCCCCAAAGTTTGCGAGGTAAGTCTTCTTGGCAAACTCGTTCCATTCGCTCGTGAACACGCACTGGCCGCCCGCCCGCTCGAAACCCAAGCGGATTCCTCCAATGCCTGCAAAGAGATCGATGAATGTGAAGTCCGGAGTCTCAGCAAAGGACGCCTTGGTCATACGAAGCATTTCCTGGAAAGCTGGGGCGACGAGGTCGGGGCAACGGGTCTGGCCGTTCTCCCACCTAGAGATCGTCTTAGCGGACACCGACAGGCGCTCGGCCACTTCCTGTTGCGTAAAACGCTGTCGAACTTGCTGGAGCAGACTTAACGGGTCCGTGCTCATGCGCGCCTCTCTGGGACATCTTGCGGACAGTTTGTCCGCTAAAGATCCCATCCGTCAATTGGTGCCGAGACAGGATCCGGTGGGCGGATCGCAAGGGATGCGACGGTACGCGGCGGCCGCACTGCAGTCGGCTCCCGTTGTTCACATTGCCGATTGCCCTGAGACCTGCGTGCGCTCGGCGCGGCTTCCGCCTGCTGTTCGAGCAGGCTGTGGTGCTGCTCCACCGATGGCGATGCGTGGATGCGGGCGTGGACGCAGCCCGAGGGCGGGTGGTCAGTTGGCGGCGGACGCGGTCGGCA
>CAZVQI010000185.1:3173-3816 GCA_964629155.1 uncultured Flavobacterium sp. | reverse complement strand
CGCTCTGGTTACAGGGTGTCAATCAAACCCATCCGGTGATGATTCCACGAAAGCTGTGTCCCCGATGTTTCATATCAAATATACTGCGGACGACATAAAAGTCATGAAAAAAGGGAATCCTGCGGCTATCGTAACTCAGATCATCCAATCCGATTTCCGGCCCTATATTCACCCCATCATGGCACCGGGTACCGAAGTAGAGTTGACGCAGATGAGTCCGGACCATCATACGCATCAAACGGGCTTGTTCTGGGGATTCACCCGCGTGAATGGCGAAGGAGCTACTGAGGCGGAAATCGGGGAATGGTTTTATAGGTCGGATAAGCCACGTGATATTCAGGCAAAAATAGGTCGCGATTTTTTCCATCATCCAGATGGGGAATACTGGCAGAAAGTGGAGGCTGACGTGATCCTTGCAGAAGGGGAGGAAGTGAAATGGCAAACGGTCTACCATCTGTTGGATGAATCCCGGGTGCCTGTACTCAAGGAAACACAGGTCTGGACGTTTACCCAACGGGGCGATAAATACTTTATGGATCTGGAATGGAGCGGTGAAGCCCTGACAGATATCGTGCTCAATGAATTTGAATATGGAGGGCTTTTTCTGAGGATGCCCTGGGAAGAATCGGTAGAAGCCCGGGTC
>CAZVQI010000185.1:0-3163 GCA_964629155.1 uncultured Flavobacterium sp. | reverse complement strand
TAATGCCGCCAGGCAGCAGAACGAACAGGCGGACGGTCAGCGCGCCATGTGGGTCGATGTGGGCATGGAAATAGAAGGTCTGGAGGATTGGGGGCACATCGCACTGTTTGATCACAAGGACAATCCAGATTTTCCCCAGCCCTGGCGCGTCGATGGTCAGTTTGGGGTGGGATCCGCTGTGACCGCAATGGGGGATGTATCGATTCAAAAGGGAGAAGAGCGGATTTATCAGTATCAAATTATCGCCTATACCGGGGAGCTGAATGATATGGAACTCGATAATCTGTGGGGTGACTATGTTGGCGACCAGGGGATGTACAATACGGCCTCTTTATGGGATCTTGCACGTCAGGAAGGGCTGGAGGCAGCTTTTCTCACGCCTGAGGAAGCGGTGGAAGCAATGACCGTAGAGGAAGGCTACGCGGTGAATGTGTTCGCTGCCGAACCAATGATTACCCAACCCATGGCTTTTTGTTGGGATGACAAAGGACGGATGTGGCTGGCGGAAAACCGGGATTACGAGAACCGGGGTGAAGGTTTTTCCAATTCCGGGGACAGCCGGATTGTTATTCTGGAAGATACGGATCGGGACGGCCAGGCAGATCACAAGAAAATTTTCATGGAAGGGATTCCATTTCCTTCTGCGATTGCCGTCGGCCATGGGGGTGTGTACATCGGCGCACCACCGCATTTGCTTTTTGTCCCTAACCGAGATGATCAGGCAGATATGGAAAATATTGAAATTCTGCTGACGGGCTGGGGGATCCGGGATCGGCATGAGACCATCAATAGTTTGTTTTGGGGTCCGGATGGCTGGTTGTACGGCCTGGAAGGATTCGCTACTCCTTCCAATATCCGAAAACCGGACGACGACGCCCGGCTCTATCGACCGGGTGATGAATTCCCGGAGGATATCATGGAATACGAAGGAACGTATCTCGACGGAGGGGTGTGGAGATATCATCCCATTCACGACGAGTTTGAAGTGGTGGCGCATGGATTTAGCAACCCCTGGGGAATTGATTATAATGCCAAAGGAGAATTGTTCAGTACGGCGTGTGTGATTCCTCACCTGTTCCAAATATTTAACGGTGGATTTTATCACCGCCAGGGTGGACAGCACATCAATCCGTACGTATACGAGGATATTCAGACCATTGTTGATCACCGGCATCGGTCCGCTCACGGTGGGGCTCGCATTTATCAATCGGATGCTTTCCCGGAGGATCAGCGGGGGCGTATATTTATGGCCAATATCCACGATCACGCGGTATTATCAGACGTGTTGAATCCGTCCGGATCCGGGTATTCGGCTAGTCATGGCTCCAGTTTTATGCAAGCAAACAATGCGCAGTTTGTCGGATTTAGTATGGAAATCGGACCTGCGGGGAATCTCTATGTGTTGGACTGGCACGATGCCGATATTTGTGGCAGTTCAGTCTTGAATAAAAACACGGGCCGGGTTTTTCGCATTTCACCGATTCAATCCCGGGCGAAGGACTGGCCGGGTCGGTACGATGACCTGGCATCAATGGACGATTTGGAACTGGCCAGGCTGCAAACGAGCGAAAGCGATTGGCACGCCCGCCGATCCCGCATTATTTTGCAGCACAGAGCAGCGAACGGAGGCCTGGATGTCCGGGCCGTTCAGATTTTGGAAGACCAATTGCGTCAATCCGGGAATGAAGACCTCAGATTGAGAGCTTTATGGGCCCTGCACATCGCTTCTCATCTGGATCAGAGCACTCTTATTGCTTTGTTAGGTGATCAGGATGCGTACATCAGGAGCTGGTCGATTCGATTTCTTGTGGAGGATAAAAATGCATCTTCCCGGGTAGTGAACGCCTTGGTGGATATGGCTAAAAAGGAAAAATCACCCGTGGTGCGGCTCGAATTGGCAGGAGCTCTCCAGCGGATCCCGGAGAGATCACGGTGGGATCTGGCCCGGGCATTGGTGCAGTATTCTGAGGACAGCAGTGATCCCAATATTCCCCATATGCTGTGGTTTGGGATCGAACCGATGGTGGCAGAACAGCATGGCGATGCTTTATTACTTGCCCAAAGCAGCCGGATTCCATCCATCAGCCGGAAAATTGCCCGACGGTTGGTTGATGGTGAAAAAACCACCGAACTGGTCACCGTGATCAGTACACAACCCGCTAATACTACCCACCTGCTCCAGGGGATGCTGGAAGGCCTCGAAGGCAATACGGATGCACAGGCGCCGGCGAACTGGGAAGATGCCTATAATAAAATAAAAGATCAACCTCAATACAGGGATGTTGTAGGAAAAATTGCTCAAAGATTTGGAGATGTGAGGACCACCCAAAATCTACTGGCTACTCTGTACAACCCCAATACCACTCCGGACGAACTGACTTATGTCATCGGTGTGCTGGCCGAACAGCAAAATGAGGAACTGGCTGAATTGTTACCGGATTTTCTTGAAAATTCTGAATTGCGGATGGTGGTGATTAAAGCCATTGGTTCGTACAATGACGGTCGATTGGGCCAGAAATTACTGGATGAATATCCCGATTTGAATCCGAATGAAAAAGAAGCTGCCATTCTTACCCTCTCCTCCAGACCACAGTATGGCCGGCTTATTCTGGAAAGCCTCAAAAACGGCTCGTTGCAAAAATCGGACATTCCGACTTATGCGGTATTGCAATTGCGAGCCGTGTTGGGGAATGGTTTTGTGGAAGTGTGGGGACCAATCGATGACAACTCTGAAGGAGTTCGGCAGAAATTCCAGAAATACCAGGCGCTGTTGAACGAGGATGCGATTGCGGAAGGACGACCTGAGGCGGGGAAGCTGGTGTTTCAAAAAACGTGTGCGGCGTGCCATAAAATGAACAACGAAGGGGGTGAAATCGGACCGGATCTGACGGGTTCCAACCGGACCAATACCGTCTATTTGCTCAGTAATATTCTGGACCCCAGCGCCGATCTTCAGGATGCCTACAAACTGGTCGTGATCACGACGCAGGACGGGCGGACGTACAGCGGAAATATTGTGCATGAAACGGATCGAAGCCTGACCTTGCGCGTCATCGGACAGGAACCCGTAGTGATTAACCATTCCCAAATTCTAAGTAAAACTGTATCCGAAAAATCGATGATGCCGGAGGGATTGCTGGATAATTTGACCGATGAGGAAGTG
>CAZVQI010000184.1:0-3830 GCA_964629155.1 uncultured Flavobacterium sp. | reverse complement strand
CAGCGTGATGCGCCTAGCGGAGCGCGAGGCCGCGAACCTCTCCGCCGAGGTGCGCGCGCAGATGCTGGCCGCCTACCAGGCGAGCTTCGTGGGTCCCATCGAGGCGCTGCTCGAGGAGGGGCGTACGAGCGGCGCGCTGCGCTCGGACGTCGACGCCGCGTGGCTGGCGCGGGCGCTGCTCGCCCTGTCGCAGCCGCTGCTGACGGCGCGCGCAGGCGAGGTCCCGGAGCAGGTGGAGCGCACGGTCGCCCTCTTCCTCGACGGCGCGGGGCGGTGACATGGGCCGCCGTCGGCGCGTGTGTCGTCCGGGTAGGTGCCCGTGCCGGCGCGGCCGCAGCCGAGCCGTAGTAGGTTCTAACTGAACCATCACACAGTCCCTGGTTCTCCGGAAGAGGTACACATGGGCAGACCGGTTCTCCTCCTCCTTCTAGGCGTGCTCCTGTTCCTGGGGGCCTGTTCCCAGCCAGAACCGCCGGCGACGCAGCTCGAGGCGAGCGCCGCCGCGCCGCCGCTGTCGGTCCAGGCGACCACGGCCGGCGGCGTCTTCTTCAGCGAGTACGTCGAGGGCAGCTCGAACAACAAGGCGCTCGAGATCTACAACGCGACCGGCGCGACCGTCGACCTGGGAGGCGAGGGCTACGTCGTCGAGCAGTACTCCAACGGCGCCACGACGCCCAACCCGCGCGTGACCCTGCAGGGCACCATCACGCCGGGAGGCGTCTTCGTGCTGGCGCACGCCTCGGCGGCGGCGGAGGTCCTGGCCGTCGCGGACCAGACCACCGGCGCGGGGCTTTTCAACGGCGACGACGCGGTGGTGCTCAAGCGCGGCGACGTGATCCTGGACGTCATCGGCCAGATCGGCTTCGACCCGGGCACCGAGTGGGGCTCGGGCCTCACCAGCACCGCCGACAACACCCTGCGCCGCAAGCCCACGATCTGCGTGGGCGACGCCGACGGCAGCGACGCCTTCGACCCCGCCGAGGAGTGGATCGGCTACGCCACCAACACCTTCGACGGCCTCGGCAGCCACACCGTGGACTGCGAGGGCGGCGACGGTGGGGACGGTGGGGACGGTGGGGACGGCGGCGACGGCGGCGACCCGCACGACCCGCGGCAGTGCGCGGCGGAGGCGACCTTCATCCACGAGGTGCAGGGCAGCGGCGCGGTGAGCCCGCTGGCCGGCCAGGTCGTGACCGTCGAGGGCGTGGTGGTCGGCGACTTCCAGCGCAACGACGGCGACGAGTACGGCACCAACCTCGGCGGCTTCATGCTGCAGGAGGAGGACGCCGACGCCGACGGCGACCCCGCCACCTCGGACGGCATCTACGTCTTCCACTCGGCCGACGACGTGAGCCTCGGCGACCGCGTGCGCGTCACGGGCACGGTCGGCGAGTTCAACGGCCTCACGCAGCTGTCGGGCGTGACGGCGCTGGTGGTGTGCGACACCGACGTGGCGCTGCCGACGCCGGCCGAGATCGTCTTCCCGCTCGAGAGCCTGGAGGCGCTGGAGGCGTACGAGGGCATGCTCGTCACCTTCCCGCAGGAGCTCGTGATCGCCGAGTACTTCGACTTCGACCGCTTCGGCGAGATCGTGCTGACCTGGGTGCCCGACGGCATGGAGCGCTGGCAGCAGCCCACGGCGCTGTACGGGCTGGACGACGCCGAGGTCGACGCCTACCTCGAGCTGATGGCGCGGTCGCGCATCACCCTCGACGACGGCATCGGCGACCAGAACCCGAGCGTGGTGCGTCACCCCGACGGCGGCCTCGTCACGGCCGAGCGCGCCTTCCGCGGCGGCGACGTGCTGCGCGGCCTCACCGGGGTGCTCGACTTCGCCTTCGGGCAGTACCGCGTGCAGCCGGTGCTCGGCGCCGAGCACGTCGAGGCGAACCCGCGTCCCGCCGCGCCCGCCGACGTGGGCGGCTCGGTGCGCGCGGCGGCCTTCAACGTCCTCAACTACTTCGTGACCCTGGGTAGCCGCGGCGCCGACACCGCGGAGGAGTTCGAGCGCCAGCGCGCCAAGATCGTGGCCGCCATCGCCGCCATGGACGCGCACGTGGTGGGCCTCATCGAGATCGAGAACCGCGCCGACCAGGCCGCCCTCGCCGACCTCACCGAGGGCCTGAACGACGCGGTCGGCGCCGGCACCTACGCGTTCGTCGACACCGGTCGCCGCGTCGGCAGCGACGAGATCATGGTCGGGCTCGTCTACCAGCCGGCGGTGCTGCAGCCGGTGGGCGCGCCGGCGATCCTCGACACGCCCGAGTTCCTCGACCCCCTGAACAGCGGGCAGGACCGCAACCGCGCCGCGCTGGCGCAGACCTTCGAGGAGGTCGCCACCGGCGCGCGCTTCACCGTCGTGGTCAACCACTTCAAGAGCAAGGGCTCCGAGTGCGGCGAGCCGGGCGAGGGCGGGCTGGTGGGCAACTGCCACCTGACGCGCGTGGCGACGGCGGAGGCGCTCTTGGCGTGGCTCGCCACCGACCCCACGGGCGCGGGCGACCCCGACTTCCTGCTGCTCGGCGACTTCAACGCCTACGACCACGAGGAGCCGATCCAGGTGCTGCGCGCCGGCTACGACGGCGCCGCGGGCACGGGCGACGACTTCGTCGACCTGCTCAAGGAGTTCGAGGGCGAGCACGCCTACACCTACTTGTTCGACGGCCAGCTGGGCTACCTCGACTACGCCTTCGCCAGCGCCTCGCTCTTCGAACAGGTCACGGGCGCGACCGCCTGGCACATCAACGCCGACGAGCCCGACGTGCTCGACTACGACACCAGCTTCAAGTCGGCGGAGCAGGCGGCGCTCTACAGCCCCGACCCGTACCGCTCGTCGGACCACGACCCGGTGATCGTGGGCCTCGACCTGACGCTGCCGGTGCCGCCCGTCAGCTGCGAGGTGCGCCCGAGCACGAGCAGCCTGTGGCCGCCCACCGGCAGCCTGGTGCCGCTCTACCTCGACGTCGAGAGCGGCGTGGCGGTGACGATCGACGCCGTCCACCAGGACGAGCCGGTGCTGGGCGGGGGTTCGGGCAACACCGCCCCCGACGCCGTGATCAACGCCGACGGCACCTTCGAGCTGCGCGCCGAGCGCGACGGCGGCGGCAACGGGCGCGTCTACCACGTGGCGTTCACGCTCTCCGACGGCTTCAGCAGCTGCTCGAGCGTGGTCACGGTGGGCGTGCCGCTGAACCAGGGGCGCGACGGGCAGCCGGTGGACGACGGCGCCCTCTACGACTCGACCGGGCGCTGAGCGCCTGAGCCCCAAGGAGGCGAGGCCGTTCGCCCTCAGCCCGCCAGGCGCGGGTCGAAGGCGAACGGCCTCGCCTCCCCTGTCTGCAGCTCGCCGAAGCGCGGGTGGCGCACGTCGACGATGAGGTCGCGTTCGAGCGGCAGCACGGCGCTCGGCACGCGCAGGGCCAGGCTGGCCTGGCTGTCGAGCCAGGCGTCGCCCACGGCGGCGGCGCGTGAGGGGTCGGCCGGGTCGTTCCACCCCTCCGGCAGGGCGCGCGGGTCGAGGTCGAGGACGACGTCCTCGGGCAGGCGCGCCTCGACGATCGCGAAGCTGGCGCTCAGCAGGCCGGGGCGGGCGTTGTGCGCCAGCACCTCGAGGGCCGCGATCGCGGGCGTACCGCCCAGGTAGACCACGGGCTTGCCCGGCGAGCTCCAGCGCCCGCCGTAGAGGCGCGCCCCTTCCCCGTCGAAGGCCTGCGAGGCGAAGGCGCGCTTGACGATGAGCCAGCCGGAGATCAACCGAAGACGCCCTGCTCGATGCGCCCCAGGAGCGCGAGGGCGCGCTGCAGGCCGGGCCCGTCGCGCGACACCGCGAG
>CAZVQI010000183.1:0-3845 GCA_964629155.1 uncultured Flavobacterium sp. | reverse complement strand
AGGTCATTTTCTTCATTTCTTCATTGATTAACCGGACAATTCGTTTGAAGATGAAAACTAAGATGAAGTACTACAGGACGAAGGTCTACAAATTCATCGTCCTCTTTACCAAAAATGAAGAACTCGCCGAGGATCTGACCCAGGATGTTATGCTCAAAGTGTGGACTAGGAAAACCAAACTATCCAACCTGGAAGATTTAGATAATTATATATTAAAAATAGCCAAACATCACGTCATCGACCACTTCAAAAAACTCGCCCGCGAAAAAAAATACCAGGAAGAAGTTTGGCGTAGAATGAAAAATTCTCCCCTCCAGGCAGATGAAAACATGATTACAAAGGAAATCGAAAATGAACTGGATGCCATCGTCATGACCCTGCCGCAAAGACAACAAGAGGTGTTTACCTTAAACCATGAAAAAGGACTCTCGCTCGATGAAATTGCCACAACACTGGATATCGCTCCCCGCACTGCCCGCAATCATCTCAACCGGGCCATGAAAGTGATCAGAAGCCAAATGAATCCGGAATCTCTGATGTTTTGGTTGATGCTGATTGGACTTTGCCTGCTTTAAATACACGATACCGATCGTCCATTACTGCCTTCATTTCCAATCGAAGTACTTGTTGTGAATCACCGGTGAAATGACGAAGCCAGGTTCATACCGTTTGACGATATCGGTATTACTGATTTCAAATCCTCACTCATATTCGCCCGGATCAACAATGGTCGCAGCAATATATCGATACGGATCCTTGTCTTTTCGAAGCGCATGATTCCAATAATAGATCACCACCAGTTTCCCATCGGGTCGTTGAACCATCCGGGGGTAACCGACGTCCTTCGTAGCCCCATCCCCGCTGCGAAGGGTGATCTCATTGCTCCAGGTATGACCATCATCCTTGCTCAATTTCAGATGGACTCTTGACCCGTAATCGCTCCGGAATATGTAGGCCAACGCCAGGCGGCCGTCCCGCAGCTTCACCAGCGCCGGAGGGGAACCCCCATTCCCGGTGTCAAATACCGGATTGGTTTCTTCCGTCCACGAGGACCCGTTGTCCGTCGAACGAAACGCCTTCAGGTGATCCCGCCGGGGCTCCACATCCCTGCTCCTCATGACCGTAAACAGCTCCGTTGGCGAAATTCGTACCGTGGAAGGCATGATATCAAATCCTTCCGGCTCGTCCCCGATCCAGGAAACCAATTCCCAGTTCACTCCTCCATCCCGGGTTCTGACCCCGATCACCCGGCCTTCCCGACCATTTTCCTTAGCCGCATTCATAAAAGCTACCAGGGTTTGGGGACCTTCCACCAGATAATCCGTTCGCGTTCCTATGCCGTGCGTGTTGAGGTTTGGAAAACGGTACGGTCCCTGCCACGATTTCCCGCGATCCATCGTATAATAAAAAGTCGAAGGGCCATTGTGGTAATTGTCCCGCATAAAAGTGATCGCAAATCCAGGATCCGTAAAATCACCCATGGGCTCGGTCAGGGGTTGTGGCTGCTCAGCCTGACTCTCCGGGATGCTGTGGTCGTAAGCAAATCCCGTCTGCCCCCGCTCATAAGCATCTTCTATCGACCAGGTTTTCCCACCGTCCAAACTTCGGGCATATTTATTCCGTGCCGTTTCCCGGCTATAGGTATGAAACCCTTCGGTTTCCCGATGGGCTGCTTCGACAAATCCCACCAGGATTTCGTTTCCCCAAATCCAAACCCCATTGTTGGCGGGCCAACCCGCAAACCGATCGTCTTCCGCATACACCGTTAAATGCTGGATCGACGCTGTCCCATCGGTGGTGATGAATGAACCTTTTTTTGATCCGGCACAAGAAGTCATCAATCCGAGAATACATACCAAAAGCACACCGAAGCCTGGTGAAGTAAATCTTTGATTTGGACAGGAATTTAAAATTCGTCGGGAGACCATAGTATGGAGGTCAAATTTTTTCATGCGTCAGAGGGATATCGGTTTTCAAAATTAATTTTACAAATCGCAGGCTAATATATATGATTAATTCACATTTCGCACCTCATTGGGTAGCCTGCCAAATAATTTCGAGGCTCGGATTCTCAGCTCTCCAGTTGTTCACAAATCCTTCCGTGACCTCGCTGCCCCACAGAAATATCTTTTTCAAAGCCGGCAGGGATTTCAGTACTTGCACCCCCCGGTCGCTCACTCGTGTACCATATAGATTCAAAATTTCAAGCCGCTCCAGCACCACCAAATTCTCCAACCCCTCGTCCGTGACCAGCGTGTTATTTAAGTCCAGCTTGTATAGATTTTTCCAATCTCCTACCCATTGAAGAGTGCGGTCATCGACATTCGTGTCGCCCAAATCCAGCATCACCAGGTGCCCTTTTAATGCCCGAATTCGCTGCCAATCGAGTTCAGCCAATTCCCTATCCACGGCTTTGAGTTTCACAAAATGATTCCCTTCCGCCAACATACCTCCCCGAAATCCCAATTCATAGATTTCGTCCAAAACGGAAGGTGGAATAGCATCGATCACTTCCCTTTCAAAAAAGGGTTTCGGATGGGTATCCAGGCCGTAATTTTCTTGCAGAATCCAGACGATATCGTCCCGCAACTCCGAATCGGATACCGGACCTGAAAAAGAAGCCCCGTTCCCGATCCACCACTCCAATAAGCGAATTTCATTGAAATCCAGGGGCCGACCCCTCGGAGGCATGAACTTTGAATGGCTCTGCGGCAAAGTGACTCTCTGAAAAATGCCACTGCGCAACGCTTTGCCCGGCACCACGGCTGGTAATTCATCCCCACCTTCCATAATACCCAGTCCTGTAGTGAGATCCAATCCACCCTTCCGCTCATCAGAATTGTGGCAGGATGTACAATTGCGTTTCAAAATGGGTTGGATTAAATGGTCAAATACAAGGGCAGAATCCGGATTGTTGGGAAAGGTATCCTGAAATTCATGCGCATCTTGGCCCACCCATTTTTTGATCACGCCGGGGGCATATTCGACGAGGTAATCCGAACCGTGCGTCAATTTCCCCCCCAAATGACCAGTTATGAACAGCGACAATGCCAAAAGGGCCAAATTGGACAGGTAAACCTCCCTGGAAACTTTCCATCTGCGAGACTTCATCGCCCATGCAACAAAAGTCAGCACCAGGACGCTCATACCCATCCACCGATGCCAGTCCACTGAATTGGGCATGTGATTACCTTCGCCTGCCACCAACCACCCCGTGATCACCGACATCAAGCCAGTCAGGGCTCCTCCCAGCCAGATATACTCCAAGGCCTTGTTCCAGCCCGCAGAGGATTTTGGCGAAACCATCGCCACCCCTTCCAGCGCAAATCCCACGATTAGAATTCCGATGGGCAAATGGACCACCAGAGGATGGAACCGCCCTACAAAGTATAAGATATCTGATTCCATCGCTATGTGAAGCACCGTAGGCATGTAAAGTTACTTAAGTGGAGGGGCTTTGACATTCTCGACACGCCTACCCTTCCATGAGGATATTTCATATTTTTACCGTCCATTTCACCTCTTAATTTTCCGTCCATTTCGATCTGTTGAAAAATCGCCGCCATTAGCCAATCAAGATTAAGCCAAAATATCCTTCACCACGTGCCCGGACACGTCGGTCAACCTAAACCGCCGGCCCTGATACTCGTACGTAAACCGTTCATGGTCGATGCCCATCAAATGCAATAAGGTCGCCTGAAAATCATGGACATGCACCGGATTTTCGATAATATTGTAACCAAATTCATCCGTAGCTCCGTAGCTTATTCCGGGCTTCACTCCTCCTCCGGCCATCCACATGGTAAAACATCTGGGATGATGATCGCGGCCAAAATTATCGTGGG
>CAZVQI010000182.1:0-3849 GCA_964629155.1 uncultured Flavobacterium sp. | reverse complement strand
AAAAGAAATTGAGGGAGGGAAATCGGGTTTTGGGCTGTGAAGTAAAATTGCAAAGGTGAGTGATAGCTTCGTAGTGGTAGTCGGGATTTACACATTATGAAATAGGAAATGGAACTAATGTTCAGTGTAATGAATTACACAATACATATATAGTAATTTAACAATACATAAAATGAAAAACGCAGACCTAAAAAACCTGATCACGGACGATTCGACTCTGCAATGGACCCAATCAGAAACAATTACCATCAACTACCCTCATATAAATTTCAACATTACCTTTACAGGGATTCCGGCTCTGTATAAATTCATATTACAACAAATAGAAGGTTGGGGAAAATATGAAAAGCTACCGCAGAAATTCACGGAGGTCAAGTCTAGATTTGAAAACTATAAAATTGAAATTGTAAACTTTATAAATGATCAAAGAACTCGAAATAAAAATAATTGGAGAAGGGTCAAAACTTCGATTGAGCAAGGAAATCCACCTATGTTCGTGTATGACTGTCCAGAAGTTGAGTTCTTATCAAGCATTTTTAATACTATGGGCACAAGAACTTTTACAAGTGCATACAACTATATTACTAATGATTCAAGAAGTCAAAATTTTAATTTAAACAATCGGGATCAGATTAACGGGATTTTGCTTGCATATGAATTCAGACTTAAAGAAGCTACTGGAATAAAGAAACGAAGAACAGCAGAAAAAATCTCACTCACCCATCTCAAAAATGATTTCAGAAAGTATCTTTCTACATCAGAAAAGGAATTAACTGACCATTTACAGGAAGCAGAAAATAAAGGAAAAGAATTTTCTGATTTCATTGATGAATTGAGGGAAACAAAAAACACTGAAATTTCTGAATGGTTCGATCAAAACAAAACGGAAATCAATGACTTTATTGAGGATTCCAAAAAATCAATGGAATCAATGAAGAAATTGTATAATGAAAAACTGCGTCTCTCTGCGCCAGCTCAATTTTGGAATAATAGAGCTCAGAGTTTAAGAAATCAAGCCAGATGGTGGCTGGGAGGGGCTGTGGTAGCCTTAGCTATAGGTATTGCACTCTTGTTTACAACTATTAACCGGTTTCAGTTAGCGAAACTCGAAGAAATTTTCAATGATACAGGCCAGGCCATAAAATGGTCAATTCTTTTCCTAGTACTAATATCATTTCTGGCTTATGGAATAAGGATTTTCACAAAGCTTACTTTCAGCTCTTTTCATCTAGCCAGGGATGCGGAAGAAAGAGAGCAATTGACGCATGTATATTTGTCACTGGCCAATGAAAAAAACATAGATAAAACTGAACGACAACTCATTATGCAAGCCTTGTTCAGTCGAGCGGAATCGGGACTTTTGAGTGACGATGGTTCCCCAAGTATGCCTGGGAATATTTTATCGCAAGTATTATCAAATGGCCAGGGGAAGTAAAGGATTAATTAATATAGCCACACCCATAAAACTTTTTCTCCCCATAAATCGAATTACGATCTAATCAATAAACAAAAATGAAAGATCTACCCCAAATCCTGGCCCCCTGTATTGAAATGAAATACCCAAATGAAGACATCCCCATTCACGGTGGACAATTTCTTCTTGTACCTGACTCAGGTGAAAAAATATTAATGTCAGGAAATATCAACTTCACCTGGTTTCCTAGCACTGGATTATCATTCTCAGGTACAATTATCAGCAACACATTTACGAAAATTGCAATTAGAAAAATGTTATCGGATGAATTTTCAATCCATCTAAACGACACCCCAATCGGCAAATTTTTATTAACCAACACTGCATTTAAAATAGGTGAAAACGAAAACACCAAGTTACAGGGCGTATCTGTTGATCAGTGCTGTATCGGGAATTGCTCCGAAGCCGTTGAAAAAATAAAATTTGAAATTTGCAACTTCCATTCATTTATAGGTCAGAAAGTCACAAATCCACAAATTATTGAGAAGAATTATGCCCCGAATCGAATTGAATTTCAAAATAAGGGTTTTACTCTAACAATAGATCGACATTGGCATTACAAAGATAAGTGGCAGGCCCTCAAAGAAACTGGAGGGTATCTGACTACATGCTCCGGAGAATTGAAGTTAGTTCAAGGAAGCTTAAGTAAAGAGGAGGCCACAAAGATCTTAAAATCATTTAATTTCTTCCTTTCTTTTCTCACTGGTAGCAGGGTTTCAGTTTTGTTTCAACATGGGATTCGTACCAATGGTGAAATAGCCTGGAAAGATTATTCCATGAATCAGGTTCAAAGATTCAAGTCAGTCGTATCATGGACCAAAAAGATCCATTGTAGAGAAAAAAATTATTTCAATGAATTGTGGGATCAATTCTACACCCTATGGAATGAAGATGAAGAGACCAGAGAAATGCTGATGCTAATTATTCATTGGTACGTAGAAGCCAATAATCAGGCTGGTCGAGTAGAAGGATCGATCATCATGGCTCAAGCAGCATTAGAATTATTATTTAATTGGATTTCTTCCCGGGAAACCATAACTTCAAAAAACAAAATTAAAAGTGCTGAAGAAAAAATCAGACTATTGGTTGATCATTTAGGAATCACATCCGAAATTCCTACGACATACTCCGACATCATCGAATTTATAACCCCTTTTGGAAGAAACAGCAAGGATGGACCTTATGCAATCAATCAGGTACGAAATACATTTACACATTCTAAGCCAAAAAATATGAAACATTCTATCAAATTAAATGTCTTTGCAATTGATCAAGCACTTCAACTATCATTGTATTACATTGAACTATCACTATTGAAGATCCTGAAGTATAAAGGGCCATTTTATAACAGAACTACCCGATCGAAAATGCTTATAGATTATTCAAACATTGAAAATTCATAACCATAAAATCCGGAATATCAAAGTCAAGACTAATCTTACAAACCATCAAATTCTGATTCAAAAATACACCCTTGATTAATCCTTAAAATTTCATATCCCATGCACATAGAACATGTTTTGCAAGACTACATATCCAGTCAAACCAATTACGCCATCCTCATATCAGGGAAATGGGGTGCGGGGAAAACCTTTTATATTAAACACAAACTCTTTGCTCAGATAGAAAACATTAAAAAAGCTCAAAGCGGGCGTCATTTTCAACCAATCCATGTCTCACTTTTCGGAATTGATAGCATCGAAGAACTTCAGAAACAGATGTTTTTGGAAGCATTTCCAATCACTCAGGATAAGGTTTTTACATACCCTGCAAAGTTTTTAAAGGCGACTTTCAGGGCATTTTTAACTTTTGGAAGTTTAGGCAGTATTAATATAGACGATTACATTAAGGACTTAAAAATACCTCCTGAGGATTTTTTAAACTTTGACAGGATGGTATTTTTCTTTGATGATCTGGAACGAAAGGGCAAAAATTTAGATTACGCAACTCTGTTAGGGTTCATGAATAACCTTGTTGAAAATTTGGACGCTAAGGTCATTTTGGTGTCCAATGAGAACAAAATTAATGATGTGAAATATCGTGAGCTCAAGGAAAAGCTAGTAGGATTGGTCTATGAATTTTCACCTGAATTTGAATCAATAAGGGATGAAATTATCAAAACCAGATACCATGAAGATTCAGCATATATTGATTTTTTGAATGGGATTAAGGATGTCTTGGATGATATGACAGACCATTATGATGGAAACCTGAGAACACTGATATTCTCACTTGATACACTACACTCCATTTTTACAAAATTATTCGATGAAATTACCAATCCAGAATCTTTGATCAACCAGAAGTTGGAAAACATTGTAAAATTCATTCTGGTGATTTCTATAGAGTTTAGGAACGGTAATATTTCCAACCGA
>CAZVQI010000181.1:0-3880 GCA_964629155.1 uncultured Flavobacterium sp. | reverse complement strand
GACTAATGGTTTTGTCTTCTTCTATGTTCGGAAACGAAGGAGGACTCAGAATTTCATACGCTACTTTAGGAGCTTTTATGAAATATCCTAAAGAATCTCTGCCCGTCAAACCAACCAACCGAATTGCAGACAAGAAATACGGTTTCTTTCAGGCTGACAAAGAATTTGTCAAAGAAGTAGCCGAAGAACTCGGATTAATACCAAACAAACAAGGAGATGATATTGGTTTTGAACGCCACCCACTTGCTTATTTGGTAGAGGCTGCAGATGATATCTGTTACACCATTATTGATTTTGAAGATGGTATAAATCTTGGTTGGATAGACGAAGAATACGCATTAGAATATCTCATAAAATTGGTTAAAGACGACATCAACAGCTTAAAATACAGTCAACTCAAAACGCGTGAAGACCGAATCAGTTATTTACGGGCTTTGGCTATCGGACGAATGATTAACGAAGTTATTGAAGTCTTCAAAGAAAATGAAGAAAAGATTTTAGCCGGAGATTTTCCGTATGCCCTTACTGACAAAAGTCGTTTTAAAGCACAATTGGATGATATAATTAAAATCTGTGTCAAAAAAATCTACCAAAGTAATGAAGTAACTCAAAAAGAGATTACCGGTTATAAAGTAATTTCAATTTTGTTAGATACTTTTATAACTGCTTATAATAATAAGTTTGAAGGAAAAATGTCTAATTACGACAAGCTCGTTTTAAGACTTCTTCCCGAAAAATATAGCGTTGAAAAAACAAAATCAATTTATGAGAGACTTTTGCATATTTGCCATTTTGTTTCGCTATTGACAGACGGAAATGCCTTACAGATTTACAAAATAATTCAAGGAAACAGATAAACCTGTTTTAAAAATAAATTCTTAAATTCGTAACCGCAAATTCAATCAAAAGTCTAATACCTCTCTTAAAAGTATGATTAAAAAAATAGACAAAACCTCTGCCTTGTTGTTTGGGAGTGTAATGGGTATTTTTTATATCATCCAAAATATAACATACTTGGGTATGCCATGGGCTCAAGGAATAATAATAGGTATTGGGACAGGTATTGGGGCTGGTTTTTTATTCGGATTGTTTATGGGGTTATACAAAAACTCTAAAACCTATACTAAAAAAACCAAAATTGAAACTGCTGAAAATGAAATCATAGTTTTTCAAACATTCGCTAACTGTAATTTTGAGGAAGGTAAATTATACCTAACTAACCAAAAACTCATCTTTAAGTCAGTCTATGGAGATAGTTTTACTGCTAAGTTATCTGATATTTCGAGAGTAGAAAGATGTAAAACATTAGGTTTATTCAATAACGGTATCCTCATTACTACCATTCACAATAAAAATTATAAATTTGCAGTTGAACAACCCGAGAATTGGGTAGCAAAAATTAACAACAAAGAAGAATTTGTCTCATTATCTTAAAATTTCTAAAAACAACCGAACCAACTGTGAACTTCTGCTCAACCATATCAACAAGATTTTTAAAATCATTAGCTATTTTACTTTTCGGAGTGCTTGTTGCTTGTAAAGGTGAAAGTGATACGGAATATCAAGTAAGTGAAGTTAAAGAATACGCAAAAAGTATAGGAATCGAAGAGAATCAGTTATATTTTATAAAACCGAAATTACAAAAGGAGTATTACGAAATGGGACAACCTAATTCCATTGTTTTAAACCGAAACAATACTCGTCTATTAGCCGGTACTTGTTATGAAGAATACCCTTTGTATATGGACAAGTTTTATGAATTTAAATCACAACTGAATGATACTTTGCAAATGTATGACTTAGAGTTCAACCATAACTTATCAGATGTCTTACAGTCCATCCACAACGCTGATTTAATCAAGGTTGATTCTTCTAAAAAATATTATCACATATACTATTTTGCCAAATATGCAGAATCTTTTGACAAAAAGAAATTAAAAGAAGGCATAGACAAATATAAAGACAGTATTCAATATTTTTTTGTTAATGTAGATAAAATCAAAGATTTAGAGTAATTAATAATTAAAAATTTCCCTACAAACCTTAGTGGTCAGGGGTTAAGCTTATGAAATACGATATTATAATTTTAGGAAGTGGTCCCGGAGGATATGTAACCGGAATCAGAGCATCGCAACTGGGTTTTAAGGTTGCTATTGTTGAAAAAGAAAGCCTTGGAGGTATTTGCCTTAACTGGGGCTGTATTCCGACAAAAGCACTGCTAAAATCTGCTCAAGTGTTTAATTATCTGCAACATGCTTCAGATTATGGACTTAAAGTAAACGATGTTGACAAAGACTTCGGAGCGGTAATTAAACGCTCCAGGGAAGTTGCTGAAGGGATGAGTAAGGGAGTGCAATTCCTGATGAAAAAGAATAAAATTGACGTTATTGAAGGTTTCGGAAAAGTAAAACCGGGCAAAAAAGTCGAAGTAAAAGACAAAGACGGAAAAGTCACCGAATATTCGGCTGACCATATTATTATTGCTACCGGAGCTCGCTCGAGAGAACTTCCGAACTTGCCTCAAGACGGTAAAAAAGTAATTGGTTATCGTCAAGCAATGACACTTCCTGAACAACCTAAAAAGATGATTGTGGTAGGTTCCGGAGCTATCGGAGTGGAGTTTGCTTATTTTTATAACTCAATGGGAACAGATGTTACGATTGTAGAGTATATGCCAAACATCGTTCCCGTTGAAGACGAAGATATTTCAAAACAATTTGAACGTTCTCTTAAAAAGGCCGGTATCAAAATTATGACCAATGCATCGGTTGAAAAAGTAGATACTTCCGGAGCAGGAGTAAAAGCCACCGTTAAAACAGCTAAAGGAGAAGAGGTGTTAGAAGCAGATATTGTACTTTCTGCTGTTGGAATCAAATCAAATATCGAAAATATAGGACTTGAAGAAGTAGGAATCAAAACCGATAAAGATAAAATCTTGGTAAACGATTTTTATCAAACCAATGTAGCCGGATATTACGCTATCGGAGACGTAGTTCCCGGTCAAGCTTTAGCTCACGTAGCTTCTGCAGAAGGAATTTTGTGTGTTGAAAAAATTGCAGGATTACACGTAGAACCACTCGATTACGGAAACATTCCGGGTTGTACCTACGCTTCTCCTGAAATTGCTTCTGTAGGTCTTACAGAGAAAAAAGCCAAAGAATTAGGGTACGAAATTAAAGTAGGTAAATTTCCGTTCTCTGCTTCAGGAAAAGCAAAAGCAGCCGGTACTCCTGACGGATTCGTAAAAGTGATTTTTGACGCTAAATACGGAGAATGGTTAGGTTGCCACATGATTGGTGCCGGAGTTACCGATATGATTGCAGAAGCGGTTGTAGCTCGTAAATTAGAAACTACGGGACATGAAATCCTAAAGGCAGTTCACCCGCACCCAACTATGAGCGAAGCGGTAATGGAAGCTGTAGCAGATGCGTATGGAGAAGTAATTCACTTATAATTTACTTGCTATTGCAACAAAATAATTTAATAATCGAAAAACCTCAAAAGAGAAATCCTTTGAGGTTTTTTGATTTTATTTTGAATAAGATTAAGATGTCAAAGCAGTTTTTCTCTTATTAAAAAAATGTTTGCATAAATAAATAACAGCTCCAATTATGGGAATAAATAACACTAATAAAATCCAAAAAAAGATAAACAAACTTTTCTCATTTCTGATGATAAAGTACAAAGAAGTTAAAGGTGAACAAAGAGTACAAAATAAACAAAACAATTACCTCAAAAGGACTGATTATTCCTAAAAATATATTCATGATAATTGACATTAGAGTTATGAGAATAATAAATTATGTTGCAAGGTGCAAAAAAATACTTTCAACAAAAATATTTTTTGTCTCAAAACAAATTAATCACAACAATATGCTTG
>CAZVQI010000180.1:0-3905 GCA_964629155.1 uncultured Flavobacterium sp. | reverse complement strand
GGATCGAAGGCGCTGGCGACCGGCTCGCGCAGCAAGGCACTGCGGTAGGAGGTTCCGCTGTAGATCGTGTCGGGGCGATCCGGCAGGTCCGGATAGTGATCCCGACTCTGCTCAGTCCGCACCAGCCCCACCTGCTCCATGCCCGCATCCAACACGCTCAACTCCATGAAGTCCTTGTAATGCCAGACACGGGTTTGGACACCGTCAATAATCCCCCATAATTGCTGCGGATTCGCTCCGGAAAACTCCAGCCGCATCACACCATCGGCGCAATTGAAGCTGAACGTATCGTCGAATCCAGGCGTTGCCACAAAGCGCCCCGCATTCGCCGTTTCGAAGCTGATCAGCTCGACCTTGATCGCCCCAAGCTCCAACTCCCGGTCACGCAACACGATGCGCTGGTCATCCTGGGTGTGATCACAGATCGATTCCTGCACCAGCGTTTCGTACTGACTCAGCAGGCCCGGATGCTCGGTTTCCACCCGCACGATTTCCTCATCGAATGCGGCCTCATCCATCAGCAGTTCCAGCGTCGTAGTCGCCGCGCCTGTCTTGGCCTGTGCTGCCGCGGGATCACCGAATCCACCCTGCAACATCGCGATCTTCAGCCAGGCCAGACGCCGGGTCACCTCCACCGGATCCAACGCCGCCTGCTGTTCGGCAAGACGACAATCAGGGCCAACGGCGCCCCCGGTGGCCGCAGCCAGCAGCGAATACTTCGCGGTGCTCTCGGGCGTGACCACCAACGCCCCATGCGTCCACTCGCCGACATGACCGCCCTCGGCGCGCGCCAGTCCCTCCAGATGACCGGCACTGCCCACGTGCGTAGCCAACTCCAGGAACGCCTGATCGCCACTGCCCCGCACCCGGATGTTCAGCATCGCCTCCGGTGCGACCGATGGAATTGTCAGCTCATAAACACCCCTATAACCCAGCGGCGCACTCATGATCAGACTCGAATCGGCTCGCAACTCGACCGTGCCCTGATACAACCCGACCACACTGCCGGACAGGGTGAACTCCTGCGTGCTCTCGAAACCCGCGGAGAACAACGGCTGCGCATCGCCACAATCGGCGGATGCGGTGGTGGAAAGGGAAAGCAACAGCGTGGAAACGAACAACAGATGACCGGGATGACGCATGCTCCGAATCTCCTGAATTGACTCTGCACTACAGCACAGCGCAGGATTGAATGTTTAACCGGACCAAAGCCACGGCATCTTCCCTCAGGTATAGCCTTGTTGCTTTCGCCCCACGAAGACGGCGAAGATCAATACACCGGTTCCAACCACATCCAGGGCAGTCCGCACAAGGCTAAAAACACCAAACATGATATTTCCGTATTGTTGTGTTGAAAGCATGTATGCATGGACCAACTGGTAGGCAACCATCAGGACAAGCAGGACCAGGCAGGCCCCCATCACCATGACGGCCGCCGCCCCGGCACGCCGGATATTGAAGGCAGCGACGATGATCCCGAAAAGATAAAGCAGTGCGTACGGCAAGATATATGGAATATTGCTTGCGATATATTCCCACATGGTTATTTTCTTTCTCCGGAATGTGATATCGACCCGATAAAGGAAAGTCTGGACCACCCGCTCCGGGCCACCCTGTATCAGGGTTCGAAGCCGTTGGAAAAAATATCCTCACCCATGCCCATCACCGGACCGGGCACCTCCCGCACCCCGCGCCGTCCAATGCCGAGCTGGGCAAACTCATTGGCACCCCAGCACCAGGCATCGGCTTGCGCATCGAGTGCACAGGTAGAGTCGGCATATGTGGTTGCGCTCAAGTCCAGCGCCTTGATCGCTACAGCTTGTGGAGTCGCTACACGCCAGCCCATGCTCCGGATTTCCACACCCGCGCCCAACTGACCACGCTGAGCCCCACCCCAACAGAAAACATCGTTCGCACTGTTCCGCGCACAGGTATGGCCACTCCCTGCGACAACCTGCACGAAGGACTCAGTGGAAGCCACTACCACCGGCGCAACCGGAAAATTCTCGAACACACCATGCCCCAGTTGCCCTCGTGTTCCAACGCCCCAGCAAGCAATCCGACCATCGACAAGCAATGCGCACGCATGCATTTGTCCCACTGCTACCTGCTGTGCCGCTGCGGGCAGCCCCTGGATCTGCACCGGCACAGCCGAAGGCTCGGCAGTATCCAGCCCAAGATGACCATACATATGGGAACCCCAACACCAGACTTGCCCCATGCCATCAACAGCACAGCTTGCGATATATCCAGCGCTGACCTGAACGATTCCGGGCAATCCGTCCACTGGGCCAGGGACTGGTCGGTCCTCGAAATCCACGCCTCCGGCCCGACCATCGCCATTGGCACCCCAACACACCACGCTGGCATCGGCAAGCAAGGCACAGTTGTGGAACAAGCCCACGGAAAGCTGGCTAACACCCTGCGTCACTCCGGCCAGGAGCGTTGGAGAGGCGCGAAACTCGGTGGTTCCATCGCCGATCATGCCGAGCCAGTTGTCCCCCCAACACAGCACCTTGGCATCGTCACGCAGCACACATTGGTAGCGCTCCCCATTGCCAACAAAAGCTGCTGAACCATCGATGCCGGCAATCGATTCATAGGCATATGGAGGCAAGGAACTGTCGCCACCCCAGCAGGAAACCCCTCCGTCCTGATGTGCGGCACACCCCTTTTCCCATACCGTACTGGGTGCGTGGGCAAAGCCGGCGCCGATCAATTTTGCAGGCGCATACTCATTGCCGAAACGGCCATTACCCGTCTGACCAAAATCATTGCGGCCCCAACAGTGAGCACGACCATCGACCAGCGCACAACCCATGTTTCCACTCAGCGCAACCTGCCCGGCATCCGCATTCAATGCGCCCGCTACCGCCGTCTGCCGATAGAAATCGGCACCTTCACAAGCAATCTCGCCGGACACCGTCTGCACGCAGGTGAAGCTGTCCCCGGCCGATACCGCTTGATTGGCATTCCCGGAAAATTGGGTGGACAGCACCGGCGTAGCGGAATTGGTGTAAGTGCCGTCCCCCAATTGCCGGTAATCGTTGCTGCCCCAGCAATACACTTCACCACCGGAAATCAGCGCACAGGTATGCGACAGGAAGGTTGCCATGGACTGGATGCCCGACAGCCCGGCCACCACCACGGGCAAGGGTTCACTGTCACCCCAGACACCATGCCCAAGCTGCCCATGCTGGTTGTACCCCCAGCACCGCCCTTCGCCGGACTGGCTCCACGCACACATGTGATACACGCCGACCGCGACTCCGGCCGCCTGGAACGACGCAGGAAGTATCTGGATCGGCGCATCGGCGTTGAAGGTTTCGCCATCACCCATGCCGTAATAGTTGTACCCCCAACACCAGACACTGCCATCGGCCTTGGCCACGCATGTGAGCTGCGGGCCGCGCGCCACATCGATCACGCCTGATTCCATGCCGATCGGCATCACCGGCGTCACGGAGTGCGTTGCTCCATTGCCGGGACGATGCCCCTGGCACCACAAGGCACTGCTGGCCGACAAGGCACACAGCGCCTGGGTCGAGCCGACCAGTCCCACCAGGTCGGCCGGGAAGCCGACGATATCCGTCGCCCGCCCAACATCGGCGCCGCCATAAGCGGCATTGTTGCCCCAACACTGCAGACCACCCTGCGTGGAGATGGCACAAGCATCTCCTTCGAGGGCGCTGATCCTGGGCACTGCCTGCACTTCACCGGGCTGCACTCCGCACACCGCCACCACCGCCAGCAAAGCGAGCACCTTGAAGCTTCCTGCTCTCCGAAAAAACACACCAAATACGCGGTCCATGAATATGGATTCCCTTCGGAATTGAAACAGACATCCCCCTAGCGGAAATCGATGCGGAATCGGCTCATACCCGGATGAGCGTGCGTGGAGAATC
>CAZVQI010000179.1:2532-3947 GCA_964629155.1 uncultured Flavobacterium sp. | reverse complement strand
AGGGCCGGGTGGTGATCGACCACCCACAGCTCCCGCCCGGCGTGGAGCGCCTGCGGGTGGATGCGGTGGACGTGGCCGGCGTGCGCGTGGACCTGGCGTTCGAGCGCGTGGGCGAACGCGTCCTGGCCGCGCGCGCCGCCGGCCCGGAGGACGTGCAGGTCGTGGTGCGGCTGTGAGGGCGCGGAAGCCGGTGCGGGACGCCGGTTGCGCCGCCGCGGCGGCAGGGGGCGGGCCCGGGCCTACGCCGGCGGCAGCCACCCCGGCGCCGGCATCGCCTGCAGCGCAGTGCGCAGGCTGTCGTTCCAGTAGGTGCGGACCTGGTTGAGGTACGGGTCGTCGTCGTCGAGGCGCTGCTGCACGCCGACCGACAGCGCGTCGCGCCGGTACATCAGCACGTCGATCGGCGGCCCGACCGAGAGGTTGGAGCGCATCGTCGAGTCGAACGAGACCAGCATGCACTTGGCCGCCTCGGACAGGCTCGTCTGCGGCGTGACCACGCGGTCGAGGATCGGCTTGCCGAACTTGATCTCGCCGGTCTGGAACCAGGGCGTGTCAGGGTTGGACTCGATGAAGTTGCCTTCCGAATAGACCAGGAACAGCCGCGGCGCCTCGCCCCTGATCTGGCCGCCGACGATGAAGGTGCCGCTGGCGTCGATCCCGCTGTCGCGCAGGTACGGCTCGTCGCGCTTGCGGATCTCGCGCATCGCGTCGCCGACCAGGGTCGCCACCTCGAACATCGACTGGGCGCTGTACAGGCCCACGCCGTCGCCGTGGTTGGCGCGGTGCTCGAGCAGGTTGAGCGTGTTCTGGGTGAGCGAGAGGTTGCCGGCCGACAGGGTGACGATCACCCGGTCGCCGTCCACGGCGAACACGCGCATCTTGCCGAAGCGGAGGACGTCGTAGTCGCCGGCATTGGTGCTGGAGTCGGAGGCGTTCATCAGGCCTTCGTCGAGGTTGATGCCGATGCAATAGGTCATGTCGTCAGGCTTCGGGTTGCGGCCCCGGGTCCATGCATTGTGCAGGCGAGGCATACCTTTGTGGAATGCGTTACTGGTCCTGGCCCCAGTGGCGCGCGGGACCGGGCGCGACCGGCGCGGCGACGTCGGTGGACACCATGAACTGGCGGTGGATGGCGTCGCCGAGCCGGGTCAGCCGGGCCATGGCGTCCTGCAGCCAGGGTTCCAGGCCGAGCCCGAGGATCTCGTCGATGCGGGCGTAGCGGCATTGCGCCGACAGCGCGCCGGCCTGGCGCACGACTTCCAGGTTCGCGCCGCCGGCCAGCGCCTGCAGCACCGAGTGCGCCTTGGCGGTGCAGGTCAGCAGCGAGCGCGGGTTGCGGTCCTGCAGCAGCATCAGGTCGATCACGCCTGCGGCGCCGACCGGTTGCCGGTGCAGGCGGCGGTAGGTCTCGAACG
>CAZVQI010000179.1:0-2522 GCA_964629155.1 uncultured Flavobacterium sp. | reverse complement strand
GCGCGCTCCAGCGGAAGTAGTCGACCGCGTCCTGTTCGCGCCCGTCGGTCCTGCTTTCGCTGCCGGCGAGGTCGAGTAGGCGGATCGCCCAGTCGCCGCGTTCGATGAAGGCGCCGAGCTGCAGGAACTGGTAGCCCTCGCCGCGGCCGAGGGTGCCGATGGTGACCCCGCGGAACGACGCCGAACGGCCCTTCACCCACTCCAGCAGGTTGCTGACGCCGTCGGCATGCAGCCTGCCCCAGGTCTGGGCCCGGATCTCCAGCCACGAGGTGTTGAGGTCCTCGTACATCTCCGAGGTGATCGCGACGCGCTGGGCGCGCGCGCACTCGCGCGCCGTGCGCAGGCTGCTGTAGACCGACGAGGGGTTCTCCGGCGACAGCAGCAGGTGGCGCAGCACGCTGTCGGAGTCGATGCGGCCGTAGCGGTCGCGCACCACGTCTGCCAGCCCCAGCGCATCGGCCGCGCGCCGCCAGGGCGCGGCTTCGGCCTTGCCGCGGTCGTAGCGCTCGGGAAGCATCGCGATCCGCAGGGTGGTGTCGATCAGGCGCGCGGTGTTCTCGGCGCGTTCGATGTGGCGCGCGGCCCAGTACAGGTCGCTGGCGGTCCGGCACAGCATCAGGGCCGCCCCCCGTCGGATTCCAGCACCCAGGTGTCCTTGGTGCCGCCGCCCTGCGAGGAGTTCACCACCAGCGAGCCCTCGCGCAGCGCCACCCGGGTCAGCCCGCCGGGCACCACCTGGATGCGGTGGCCGCTGAGGATGTACGGGCGCAGGTCGATGTGGCGCGGGGCGAGGCCGCTTTCGACGAAGGTGGGGCAGGTCGAGAGCGAGAGCGTGGGCTGCGCGATGTAGTTGGCGGGGTTGGCCAGGATCCGTTCGCGGAACGCCTCGACCTCCGCCTTCGTCGACGCCGGGCCGACCAGCATGCCGTAGCCGCCCGCGCCGTGCACTTCCTTGACCACCAGTTCGTGCAGGTGCTCGAGCGTGTACTTCAGGTCGTCGGGATGGCGCAGCTGCCAGGTCGGCACGTTGTGCAGGATGGGTTCTTCGCTCAGGTAGTACCGGATCATCTCCGGCACGTAGGGATAGACCGACTTGTCGTCGCCCACGCCGGTGCCCGGCGCGTTGGCCAGGGTCACGTTGCCGGCGCGGTAGGCGCGGAACAGGCCCGGCACGCCGAGCAGGGAGCCGGGGCGGAAGACCGTCGGGTCGAGGAAGTCGTCGTTGATGCGCCGGTACAGCACGTGCACCCGCTGCGGCCCCCGGGTGGTGCGCATGTAGACCATGTCGTCGCGCACGAACAGGTCGGCGCCCTCCACCAGCTCCACGCCCATCTGCTGGGCGAGGAAGGCGTGTTCGAAGTAGGCGGAGTTGGCCGCGCCGGGGGTGGGCACCCCCACCACCCGGTGGTCGATGCCGCCCGGCGCGGCCTGGCGCAGCACGTCGAGCAGGGTGTCGGGGTAGCGCTCGACCGGCGCGATCTGCAGCCGCGCGAACAGTTCCGGGAGCAGGCGGGTCATCATCCGCCGGTTCTCGAGCATGTACGACACGCCCGACGGCACCCGCAGGTTGTCCTCGAGCACGTAGTACTCGCCGTCGCCGGCGCGCACCAGGTCGATGCCGGAGATGTGCGAGTACACGCCGCCCGGCACCTGGAACCCGCGCATCTCGTGCCGGTACTCGCCGTTCTCCATCACCAGGTCGAGCGGGATCCGGCCGTCCTTGAGGATGCGCTGCTCGCCGTACACGTCGCCGAGGAACAGGTTGAGCGCATGCACGCGCTGGCGGAGCCCGGCCTCGAGCATCCGCCATTCCGCGGCGGGGACGATGCGTGGCGCCAGGTCGAAGGGGATCAGGCGCTCGGTGCCGGCTTCCTCGCCGTAGACCGAGAAGGTGATGCCGACGCGGTGGAACGAGATCTCGGCCTGGCGGCGCTTGTGCGCCACCTGCAGGTCGGGGGTTTCCTCCAGCCAGCGCTGGAAGGCCGCGTAGTGGGGGCGGACGCTGCCGTCGGCGGCGTACATCTCGTCGTAACCGTCCGGCATCGCCTGGCTGGCCCCTGGTGCTCCGCGTCGTTCCGTCATACCACGCAGGGCGGGGATTGCCTAGATGTTGCAGTGCGGAAAACGGAGGCCGTCGGCTGCGGTCGAGGGGTCGCGACCGGGCTGGCCACGACGGGCTCCTGCCTGCCGGGCCGGCGTCGACGCCCGGCACCCGGAAACGACACGGGCCGCGTTGCGCGGCCCGTGGGTTGCGTCCCGTCCCGTCGCCAGCGGCAGGCGGCGGGCGTTGCCGGCGGCGACGCCGCCGGCGGGTTACAGCTTGGCGGCCTTGCGCAGCTCCTCGGCGCGGTCGGTCTTTTCCCACGAGAAGGCCGTGGCCTTGTGCTTCTTGCCGGCGCCGTCGGTGTAGGTGATCTCCTTCGGCTTGCGGCCGAAGTGGCCGTAGGCCGCGGTCGCCTGGTAGATCGGGTGTTCGAGGTCGAGCATCCGGGTGATGCCGTAGGGGCGCAGGTCGAAGTGCC
>CAZVQI010000178.1:0-3949 GCA_964629155.1 uncultured Flavobacterium sp. | reverse complement strand
AAGCGCTCACTTCCACCCTGATATTTCCTCATTCTCATTCTGTTTCTCGCTCTTCCTTTCTCCAGCTAACTTCTCATTTGCTTATTTTTTCTGTCTGATATGCTGCAAAAATTACGCCGAAACGTTGGAATAGCATTGGTCAAAATAACGAACAACCTATTGTCCGAATCTCTACACCTCGATTCAAACCTACGAATTACTCGATTTGTTCTTATAACCAGGACATTGCCACTGGTCAATATTGAAGAAGATGAATATTGAAACCGAAATACACGTTCCTGGGATGGGTTGAAAGGCTTTTCAGAGGTTACGTCCAGGTTTTATGAGGAAGTAAGTGACAATTTGCCACAACAATTGCCTGTCAAACCTACCCGCACCAATCAATAAGGTCGATATCTCATGAAGGAGGAAGGTTTTCCCTATGATTGAAAGAGAGAGGCCGTGTCATGCCTGATTTGGAATTTCATTACACCTACAGCTAAGGATTCAAACTATACTTGTTGCGCGCCATTCGAGACCGGTGGAATTTATTCAAAAAGTAGTAGATAAGTAGTTCATATACTCGTGGGCGCGTGCGAAACATACGGTTCACATGCATATGAATCAAGCTGGAAACCAGGGAGTCCAGGTCTATTTCCAGCATTCCCCGAGAGTCCATTTCCAATATTTTATCGATCAACGTTGCTGAATCTTTTCCAAACATAAACACCCCCGGCTTAATGTTCCTGGATATGAAGTCTTTACCATCGGCCAGAAGCAATCGATCGATCTGACCGGATACCTTCCGATATTTTTTATCCATATTGACACGTGCCCATTTCTGTAAATCAAACTCAGACGCGTAGGCCCGAACACGACCATCAAAAAAATTCGCTTTTTTGTCATCAGAAAATTGAAAAGCAGAGGTCAATTGATCGATCCAGTACATCGAATAAAGCCACCGGAATTCATTGCCACAATCACTTTCCAGTAAAAATTTCAGGATGGTAGTCGAATCAAGATAAAATAATTGCTCTACCAGCTCTATACATCGACTACCGTACCGTTCGATTTCTCGATGATAAGTTTCGTATGAAATGCGCCATAAACTCCGATCCCTGACTTTTTGGGCTAATGCGGAAGTCAAAGATGCAATAATTGGATAATTGGGACCCGGATCCAGATTGTGCATCCTCAGTCGAATATGGTAATCGGGATCAGCATATCGGATGAAAAAGTAGTAATTTATGTTCGTATGGTTCATTTCCTCCAATATGCCATATATTTCCTGCACCAGAACTTGCTCCAGAAATTTTGGTCCTCCATAGATCTTCAGAAAAACCCATTCTTCTCCCGGTATAAATGTCCGTTGCAAATTCATAACCGATTGCGATAAAAGCCAAAAATATATTCTGCTGCAAAAAACGAGTTTTGGCTGTCTGTGATCAGAGAATTTCCAAAATCAGGAAAAAATTCTTTTACCGTAAAAGCTTTTTTATTTGCTTCACCATAGAACATTTGACATGACTGTAACCTGGTAAAATCAATCAATAGCCTACGGTCACCCCGGGTGAGCAATACCCTTTCGGGCAACTGATTCTGTTCCTTAAACTCCTGCATCGATCGGTGAAAACCATCGGATTCCAAATCCAGATTCCCGGGTAAATCCTGTGAGGTAAAATTCCAGGTTGCTGTGGCCAAAACCACGTTTCCATAAGTGACCCTGGGTAGAAATTTCCGACCTGTCAATAAATTATTCCAACGAAAAGTGAGGTCAGGTCTAATATCCTGCATTTGCACATAGCACAAAAACCGGTATATTGGAATGGAATCATGGGTGAAATTGTGAGCGGTCGATAGCCTGGGAACGATCCACTTATTGAGTCTTTTGGACCGCAATCTAATTGTTTGTCCATTCACCACGGAAATCATGATATCATGTACAGGAATTTGATATCGCAGTGACTTAGTGGAAAGCGTCACGATAGGAATCTGATAGTCATAAACGTCCGGGCGAATCAGGACGTTGCCGGTTCGGGTTTGAGGAATATGTAAGATTTCCGCAATCACCGAATCGGCATAAAAACGTTTTTCCTTGTCGGCAATTTCGACGATCAATTTTTTTAATTCAGGTGAAAGCTGATGGAAACGGGACAGGGTCTTAGCCGCGTTGATACCCGTCACGGCTTTGAGATAGACCAATGGGCTGCCAGCGCTATTGCTGACTATTTCAGCCATAACCGAAAAGGTGACTGGAATGTCATCCCAGGTTACCGGCAGGTTTTTCAATTTCTCTTCATTCAGTTTCAGAGGCTCTGGGATCGAATCTGGCTGCTGTCTTTCCAGGTAATCAAAATATTCTTCCACCATATATTTTTGCTGAAGATCGAATTGCATAAATTCACTTCCCTCTGATCGACCCAACGGAATGTCTTCGATCATCGGATTCATGTCTTTTTTATCCGTATCGTCAACGGGGATTCCGCTCTCTGAATCCAATGCCTCAACCAATGGAATCTCCTCATTTTCATATCTGCTGAAAAATTGTTGCCTGAACCGGGTAAGAAATTGATGTTGTTTCGGGGAAGTTAATCGATTCAATGCATCCACTCCCTTTTGAACCTCTTCAATAAGAGACGTTGCCAATGTGGATTTTTTCGTACGTAAACCTACATCGACATGAAATGTCCCTGACGCTTTAAGATCCGGAAAGTACTCCTCCAATTTTTTGTTTATACATCGATATTCATCTATGTTAAATACAACACCTGTTTCATCAAGATTTTGCAGGGATTTGTAAAGGTCCTGGCAAAAAACATAATGCTTCGTTCCCCCTCTGATTGAACAAAGTTTCTGAATGAATTGGGTGAGGCTATCCTCAGAAATGGGTGTGGGTTCCAGTTGGTTGGTAATCACCTGGTTCTCAACCAACAGCCGAAGATAATTTTCCGCTTCTTCCGAAGGTATATCCATTTTACCTAAATACAGGAGAAGTTCTTTCCAGCTACACCCCCCCAGGCACATCTGGATGATGTCAAGCAGTACATCATTGACCTCAACGGATGAAAGCGTATGTTTCCGACTACGGTTTTCATCTTTGTATTCGATGTACCGAAGATGGTTGTGTTTCCGGTACAAAGTATTATTGGTGAAATACGTGGACGAACGCGCCACTTCTGGATCCGTAGAAATCCTGGAATATAATGCAAATAAAAAATCCTGGCTCAACTTCGTGTGTGTATTATGTGCCTCGGGAACGTCCAAAACGATGCCGCTATGATCATCAAATTGTCCTGTACCAATGCCCGCAAATAAACCAAACGGGGTACAACGGGTGGACATTCGCGTCAAATATTTCAAGAGTGAAAGATCAAAATTCAGGCTGTCTTCCTTCAAATCCCCGGAAATCCGGCGGTCAATCTTTCGATAAAGATTGGGTGAGGCAAGATAAATGGCATGATCAATAATGGGAGAACGTTTTTTGAGGAAGTCCGATAATCCGGTGTTATATAACTTATTCACGAAAGACATGGGGAACACAGGTGCCCTGAATACAAAGTGATCGAAAGCCCGATATGGTATATTTAAATCTCGATCATTCATATCGATATATGACTTTTCCGAATCGTTGCTGATCATTAAATGATCGGTTTAAAAATTCCAAAATCTGATTTCCGGTAAATACCGAATCAATTAAAATATCAAACGTTCCTTTCTGGTAGTCCTCCAATGCATGCACCAGGTCTTCCTTTCTGCCCAGACAATTTCCGATCACGGTTATATTTTTGAGTATGAGGGTACGGAAAACAGATTGAAATGGGATACTTGCATTGGGCTCCACAACTGGAAAAAATTCGTGCTGACGGTAGTATCCACACGTGACATATTTGCCGTTGAAATCTATATATGGGAGTAAGGCGGGCAGATGTAAATCAAAGAAAGGATCGATGACATAATTAAAAGCCAGCTT
>CAZVQI010000177.1:1732-3954 GCA_964629155.1 uncultured Flavobacterium sp. | reverse complement strand
AATATGAGATAAGAATATTCAAAGGTGATGATAAGATTATTGAGCACGGTGAAGCTCTGAGAACCTTAATAAACCCTGAATCAAACATATCTGAAGAAGCTGAAGCATTTTCACAACCATCCGCAAACAGGCTTTTTCCAAAAATGAGGTTTTCTATCAATAGCATATCAGATTACCTTAAATCACCGGCACAATTTTCAGCGCATTTAAGTTTCCTCATTAGCCCATTCCCAATAACAGTTGAGCTGATTAAACCTTACAGGCAAGACCGCAACTTCTATCTTAATGGATTATTAGTTTCTCCCACAATCGCTGTAAATGACTCGGGTAATGAAATCAAATGGAACAGATATATTGAAGGAAATCAAATACTTCCTGATTACTCAGGGTCGGGAACAATAGGAGTTAATTTATTTGATCACCTTCAAACATTCATTGCAGGCGCATTAGCCTCAAAATTTACTGAATCTATTCCGTCCACTCAATTGCGGCTAAATGACAAGGATAAGGTTCTGCTAACCCACTTACATGACTATTCAGATTGGGTTATCACATTTGATAAGAACCTTGGCCCACAGGTCTTTGATCAACCTTCTAAGGACGGCAAGATACCTTTCCTTCTTGATTATGTTCCTGGTGAAGAAGTAACCGGAATTTCATCGTATCTGACAACCAGACCTACGTCCGAAATTCTTGGGCTTTTAGGTCCACACTTTGAAGAGTTCAATATTGACATCCATGATCCAAAAGATGAAAAGAAGGTCAAGATACTTCTGGAAGATTTAAGAGCTGTGTCTAGCTCTTTGGTTCTGCAGCTTAATTCTTCAAAAAACAAAGCTTTTGAGGTAATTGGCTCCGCTTTCACCAAAAGAGTTTTAGAGAAAAAAGGATTGCTCGAAGAGTCATTTCTTATCCCAATTGATCTTCACCATAATCTTTTTGAAAACCTGCCAACAGAAAGCAAAAGCCGGGCAGACAACCTACTTGTGTCAATTAACCCTGACAACAAGGAAATTCAAATCACCATCATTGAGATCAAATGCAGAAAAAGCATTGGAGCTGCTGAAACAGATGACTTAAAGGCGAAAATGCGGGAGCAGATTGAGAATTCTATTCTAGCATTAAGGCTGCATTTTGATCCAGAATATCACCTATCGTTTGACAGATTAGATCGGGAGATTAAAAACAAGGAGCTAAAATCTCTATTGAGCTTTTACATTGAAAGAGCTTACAGGTACGAGTATCTGAGTGAAAATGCCTATGCCAGCTATCATGCTTTTCTACAAACCCTCAATGCTGGATTCAAGCTGTCTTTTAAGCAATTAGGACTTATTTTTAATTTCTCCGCGGATAAGAAACACCATAAGGAAACTGTTGACCATGAACTTACATTTTTCACCTTCGGTGGTAATCTAATTGAGCAGATTCTTGACCCTGACTCTGATTTGAATACAAAAAGACTTGAAGACCAGGAATTGGATAGTGAGTTGAGTGAAGCAGTTGGAGTCAACAATAAGCTCAGACCATTTATCCAAAAACTAAAATCTAAAGAACCAAAAGATCAGAAGGCTGAATCATCAACAAAACAAGATGATGAGAAATCAGATGATCAAGATGGAGGAATTGAACAACCAGTGAATGACTCACCTGATAATACTCCGGTTAGTCCATCCACTTCAATAGATACTAAAAGTGATGTAGAAGCTTCTGAATCGATTGAGAAAGATGATCAATATAATACCATACCTCCGGATTATGATATTCTAATTGGTAAAAACTCAGAAAGCGACCAATACGGTCTTTTAGGTGAAAGTCTTCATGGTAAAAAGATCGCAATGGATTTGAGCGAAACCAATACGATAAGTCTTTTTGGAGTCCAGGGAGGAGGTAAAAGTTATACCATAGGCACAATTTCCGAAATGGTATTGAAGCAATTCAATAAGATAAACAAACTCACCTATCCACTGGCAGGTGTAATTTTTCACTACAGTGAGAGCATGGATTACGAACCGGAATTTACTTCCATGAAACAGCCAAATGATAAGGAAGCCGAACTCCGTAAGTTAAAAGAAAGATATGGTGCAAACCCGGACAAAATTGAAGATGTCATTATTCTTACTCCAAAGGATAAAATTGATGAAAGACGTTCAGAATATCCATCCATTGAGGTAAAACCGATTGCATTCAATTCCAAAGAATTGAACGTACAGGATTGGATGTTT
>CAZVQI010000177.1:0-1632 GCA_964629155.1 uncultured Flavobacterium sp. | reverse complement strand
CCTTTCACATTCAAAAAGCAATAAATAAGTCAAATCTGGCACTTCGCCAGCAAAAAACAGAATCATCTGAAAGTATGGGGGCCACTATAGGTGGTGTCATTTTTAAGGGGTCTTCTGTTTCATATTTTTGGGTTGGTGATGTCAAAATATTTCATTTCAGAAACAAGAAATTACTTTTTGAATCTATACCTCACGGCTTGGTGAATGATCTGGTTGAGAATGGATCAATTACAGAACCATCCCAGCTGTCAAAGTATAGGCATGTAGTTACTCGCTCCATACAAGGTGATATAAAAACCTCTCAGGCAGAGATCGATTCCAACTCATTTCATGATAGTACAGACTTACTATTTGTCTGCTCTGATGGTGTGCATGATCTTTTTGAGAGTTTACAACTTGAAAACCTACTCAATCAAGTTGAATCACCACTGATGCTAAAGGCGGAGCTTGAATCCAGGCTTAAAAGAGAAGCGAGTGACAATTTCACTTTTGGTATAATCACTTCAAATGAATTAGAAAGCTAGCTCATGGATCAGGACTTATTCTTCAATGTACTCACATTCGACTGGCCAAAGGAGCCCGTAACACTCTATTTTTCAAACGAAAGTAATGACAGGTGCCAGGAGCTCTATTTCAGCCTTTTCCCTAATGAAGCCGAGTCATTGTTCCCCGGAGTAGTTCGCAATAGTACAAATACGCTCTATACCACCTTTGGGTATCCTGCAGAAGGATTTCAACCTTTATCCATTGATCTCAAGAATGAGAATCAGGATTTTGTTAAGAGATACTACAATCATCAGATCAATTACTATTTCCGAAAGGTTGCCAAGAAAATCGTTAGGACAGGATTTGTGAATGAAAACCAGGTATGGTTAAAAACAAGTGTAGGGGGAACAGACTTATATGACGTATATGAGAAATTCTCTTTAAAGGTTCAGATTTCGTTGATTAGCGATTATCCTGAGTTGGTGTTATCCTATGATGGTCAATCCAAAATCTCAAAACAGAGTGTAGCTGAATTGATTCAGACAATCAGCCCAAAATGCTTCAACAGAGTCCTACACGATAAGAGTTTATACAAATGGGAAAAGTGTCAGGAAAATGAATTTATTGATCCAGAGAACTGCTATCCGATTATTAACAAAGACCTTGAAGCAGCATTGGGCATTCCGTTCGAGCTCCCTTCCAGGGACAACCGGTATCCGGTATATCTTAGTTACATCAAGGGATTTTATTCCAAATATCTAAATCAGCCCAAATTCAAAAAGCTCATCCCATTACACAAATCAGGTTTTCTTTCCGTTGTTCCTTCAAGAATTGACTCCACGTCAGAAGAGAGCAACCAGTTGCTTTTCGGTAACAATCAGCCAGATACAACACCAAAATATGCGCTCAAAAGATTAAAGCCATTTAAGAAAAGCCCCTATCCCAATATTCATTTATTCTTTATAGTTCACGCTGATGATGCGGAGTACACCTTCACGATTAAAGAGCACTTTGAGAAGGGATTCGATTCATTCAATGGCATGCAGAGCTATGTTGGGTTGTATTTTCATACCGCGGAAGGATTTAGTGTTGTCCCCCAATAGTCCTCGTTTGCAACGAGGACTTATGAGAAAAGCGATTTAATCG
>CAZVQI010000176.1:0-3986 GCA_964629155.1 uncultured Flavobacterium sp. | reverse complement strand
GGGCAAGGGCCAGCCTTACCGGTTCTGGGGCGAGTTCCGCTGCATCGGCACCTACCACGGCGTCCGCGACACCCCGGGTGCGTTGCAACCCCAGCCCCTTCAGCGTCAAGCCGGTCAAGAACGGATTCGATCGTTCCAGCAAACGTTACCGATAGCATCGCGCCGGCGATCGACTGTCTGCCGTTGTGCACAGGAGCACCGCTAACACCATCGACAACCCCCGGCTTGACGCATGCACCCCGAACGGACCCAGCCAGCGGCACCCAGCGTCGGCAGAGGAATCCAGCCCTAATTCTTTCGCCCTGTCACGAAGCAAAGTGCAGACCTCCGACTTCTGAGGGACTACGTGGAATGTAGGCCAGAGTCGTGGACTGTTGTCTCACGGGAAACGGCTATCGATTAAGCGCTAAACCTCTGGAAGTGAAATCATAGGATCGAACCACAACTCCCCGATTGAGCTTTGTCTTGAGTAAGGTTGACCGCTCCTTCCACGCTCGGCTAACAAGGGCAGAATTGCATTCGACCTTAGCCTCCACTTCCGGAGACAAGGGAAAATCGAGTACCGACCCCAGGGTCACATGGAACCCGTCACCTACGGCTAACCAGTACTCGAAGAACAGCTGAGATGTAACAATTCCGAGAACTTTCAGAAAGTCCCTCCTGGTCCCCATTCGGAGGCACAGGACGCCGGGACCCGCCTCGTCCCGAATTCCAATATAGTTCCTAGCGACACCAGCTATATAGAGACAAAAATCTCCGTCGTCGGCGACAAGGTCCCTAAGGCGCTTACAAGAAACCGCCCCCTTAAGATATCCAATTAGCCCCTCAGACTGAGCGCGCGGAAACTGATCGTTCAACGAGTAGCCGTCAATCCTCACATACTGCGGGGCAACTCCCAGAACTTGATCTCGATCAGAGGCCCTCCAGCGAATCAGACGCGTTGAGTACTGAATCGTGCGCTTACTTGGGACTAAGGACACTACGGAACATCGCTGACTGTTCGCCTTATTCGTATTCTCATTCAACGGCTTTCCTGCCTTGAACAGAGTATCTGGAATATTATCGAAGTTGGCAAAGTACGCGGCGACCTTCAGCGCGCGAATTCTCTCCCGCAGAACTCGGTAGTCCCTGCTAAAGCAGAGCGACATTGGCATGATGAGACTCAGAGATCCTCTCGGCCCGGCAAGATCCATGCACCGGCTCATGAACTCGGCAGCCGAGTTTCTCCACTCACCCGACTGAAGGACAAATGGAGGATTCCCAAAACACATCACAGCGCGACCGCCCCGCACGCCTGTCCAACGGAGAAAGTCCTTCTTCAGGACATTTACGTTGGAAAGAAGAATCGCCTCGGATGGCCGCCTGAGTTCATTCACCATGGTCCTGAGGAACTTGGTTGCATTGCCATTCACATCAACCAAGTACGCCGAAATCGTCTGAACCTCTTCAGGGGATAGACCAATGCGACCCAGCGCTTCCAATAGGGCAAAAAAGAGAATTCCAGAACCCGCCGAAGGCTCCACGAACACGTGATTAGCCACGAACTCTCGCGCAGCCTTCGGACCCTCAATCCCTCTTGCTGTGAAGTAATTTCGCCAAAAGAACCTCGCGACATCTACAGGCGTATAGTAACTGCCAGATGCTCTTCTAGACTTTTCGCCCTCTGCCGTGTATGCCAATACAGACTCTTCCGCTTCACAGCGTTCGAGTACTGCAGATACGGATTCAAACCATTCGGAACGCCATGCCCTTCTCAAGGAAACCCTCATCCGGATGCAGTTTGGGGTCAATCGGCTTTAAGAAACTAGCGCCGTGCAGGGATTTAATGTCCTCTAACCCGAAAGCGCGGTTAACGCTCTCAAGGTACCTGGCGCGACGCTCATTAACTAAGAGAACGCCGCCAGGGGAGGGGACAAGAAGGCCGTCATCATAGAGTCGATGATGATTTGCGCAAAGCGCTAGACCATTCCTAACCTCATCAACGCTTTCCGGGAGAGCATGCGGGACAATATGGGCCGCCTGGACCAAGTCCAGCTGCACACCGCAAATACAGCAGGCATATCGATAAGCATCAAGGACTAATGCGCGAAATCGCGGGTCCCGCCGGTATGCTGTTCGCAGCAAGGTGAACTTCTCGCGAACACGCTTTCGGTCCGTGCCCTCAAGAGGATCCGGATCCAGGGTTGTCAGATCCGCCTGAACCTCCTCAAGCACCTCTACAATTTGGCTCTCGGATGAAAGCGCATGGAAATTCGCCAAATTCTCTAAGTAGAAGCCAAGACAGAAACTCGGGAGAGCGATTGCGCGTGAAACACTTTTCAGATAAATTGATCGGAACTCATGAGTATCGACTTTGTATTGACCTACCCGACGATACATTGATTGTCGCGCATACACCGAAACAACTGTTTTCGCCTGAAGCGAAATGACATGCGCCGGATCCCAGCCTACGAATACATCCCCTTCTCGAAAAAATCCCAGGAATCCGATTACCTCACCACAAGCAGCCCGAGTCTTCTGAAGATCAATCTGCGCTCTAGAGATCTGAATGCGAACCTCGTCATCATTATCGCGATTTGCCCCAGAGTCGTGGATAAACGAGATATGGATAGAGTAGGTCACACCATTCAGGCGAAAGCGGAACGGATTGTTTCCGTCCAGAGGAACAAAGTCCTCACTATACTTGCGCAGCGGATCAAGTGCGAAGAAGTGAAGTAGTTCTCTCTCGAAACCCGCCATCTCTGCACTCCTTAGACATGGGCGAGAAGATGTCGAACCATGTTCTCCCCAAGCACGCATGGCACTGCATTTCCGATCTGCCTCTGAACAGATCGCCTATTTCCAAAAAACCTGTAATTGCTGGGAAATGTCTGAATAGCAGCGACCTCAGGAGCCCGCAGTCGGCGATTTTCCCAGTGAAAAGGCCCAACCCAGGGCCCCGGTTGAGCAGCAATCGTGATTGACGGCTGGTCCGGATGAAGCTTCTGAAGGAAGTTCCAAAATCTACCTCCTGACCGGAATGTTCGACCGCGGTAACCCTCCAGCTTGGAGAGGGCAATATAGTTCTGGCCAGGGGGAACATGAGTAAGTTCATAGTAGTACGTCCCCCCGACAGCCACCTCTTGAGGCTCTGAAAATTCAGATCCCGCGAAGGGCTCAATGAATGGCCCAACCCCAACATACGGCAGGAGTCCGTTGGATGCCTCAGAGACGTCTCCATGGGTAGGGGTCGGCTCACTTACAGGATGACAGCCTCTTGGCACGCCGAAGACAAACACCCTCTTTCTCTTCTGCGGAACACCGAAATCTGCTGCATTCGCCCTGTAAACAGTACAAACATAACCAGCACGCTCAAGCGAGCGCACCAAACCTGAAAAGGCATCTCGGTTTGTTGGATGCAGAATGCTCTCTACGTTCTCAAACAGGAAGCCCTGCGGACGCACTTCTTTGACTGCCCGAACGAACTGGCCCAGCATATTCCGCGGATCTTCCTCGATGAGACGATTATCATTCTTCACCCAGTATCCATTCTTCGAGAAGGGTTGGCATGGCGGTCCGCCAATAACAATTGTCTTCTCTGTGCTCCTCAGCTTCTTGAATTTTATCGAGCGAATGTCTTCCTCCAGAACGGAGGTATGTTCTTGCGGGAAATTCAACCTTAGCGTTTGCGCGGCATCGGGATCATTTTCTACACATACCGCCACTGATGCCCCAGCACGCTCAGCCCCAACATCCAGCCCCCCAGCCCCTGAAAACAGACTAATACACCGCACCAATTTAGTTTTCTCCAGCGCCTTGGGCGCTCACATAATGCAGAGGCACGGTCGCAGTACCTGAGACCGTGGTCAGTACCACCTTGACCTTAGTTCAAACCCCCAACGGATTCGGCTTCTCCTGGTCGATCTTGTACAGCTTGATCGCCCTGGCCGCATCCTTCGCCGTCATCTTCCCGTCCTTGGCCAGGGCATCGATCGCCGCGTGGGCGA
>CAZVQI010000175.1:0-4038 GCA_964629155.1 uncultured Flavobacterium sp. | reverse complement strand
GCTGCGCGTAACTGCAGAACTTGCACTCAAAGTGGCTGGCCTCGGCGAAGGCGCGCGGCAAGAGCTCACCAGCCTCCGTCGCCTGGATCACCCGCACCGCGCGGTCGGACATCTTCTGCGCCAGCGCCGCATCGAAAGGCACCAGCTCGAACCACAGCTCCTGCGTGTCCTTGTTGATAGCGGTGAACAGCGCCGGGTTATGGCTGATGCCTTCGACCGTGCCTTCCATGTAGGCTTGGTAAGTGGCCATCTGCGCGGCATAGACTGGCTTGGTGACCGCCACGCCAGACTTGGCGCAGGCCTTCCAGTGTTTGTCAGCCATGGTCTTGCACTCGAAGAGCATCGGAAACGACAGCCCCAGCTCTGGCGGTGCCGCCGTGATGATCCCGTCGACGTGGCCCTTGATCCGGCCACCCGCCACCGAGAACCCGAACTGGCCGCCGTTGGCCTTCTGGTTGTGCAACTCAAACCCCGCCATGCGCAGCCAGCGCACGGCCAGGTCCTCCAGCACATGGCCAACCTCGAACACCCGCAGGATGCGGCCAGAAAATCCCCGGCCGGGATCGACCGGCGCACCGGCGTACTCGTACTGCAACGCCCGTTCGCAGGCCACGCCCAGACGGGAAGCACCAAGGTAGTCACGCGGGGTCTGCACGGCACGTTCAACATCCAGCGCCGCATCGATGAAGCCCGTCACCCGCTCGTGGAAGGTGGGGCGATGATTGAAGTCCAGCATCACTTCGCCCTCCCACGCTTGACTGGCTGCGCTGCCACCACCTCTCCGGTTTCCCACGGCAGGTCGTCCTCCAGATCCGCGAAGGGATTGGCCGGAGCGAAGGTGGTCGTTGCCGGTGCCGGTGCCGGTTCCAACTTGGCCACCGGCTGCGGCGTCTGTGTCTCATACGGCTCGATGCCCCGCACCGGCGGATACTTCGCCTGCTGGTGATGCGCCGCCATGGCCTCCGTCCAGCCGGTCACAATCGCCTCGATCACCAGCAAGGCCTCGGCCTCGCTGTAGTGACCCAAGGGTTTGTCAAAGCCGATCTCGCCGGCGGCCTCACCGAAGAATTTCAGGCAGGCGCGCATCGCCGCGCGCTCGAATTCGGTCGGGTCAACCATGAGCACGTCCTCCTGCCTGGGGTCGGTTCGCAGCCACTGGCCGTAGAGCGCGTGAAACGCGTCCTGGCATTTGCGGCTGCAAAAGACCCAGTCCATAGGGTACCGCCGCGATTTGCCCGCCCGGAATCGGTTGTCGCTGTGGCCGAAGCCACGGCCTGTCGGCGGCAAGCCCAACATTGCCCGGCCATTCATAGCCCTCCCTCCATGGCGCCGATAAACAGCGTCATCTGCAGCGGCTGGCTGCCAAAGGCCGTGGCGCAACGCGTATCAAAATCCCGGTACGTCATCGATGAGCGCGCGATCATGGTCACCGCGTGGATCTGCTTTTCCAGAAGGGCCTGGCCACCGTCGCTCAACCACTGGTGCGCCCGGTGCGAGAGCCGTTTGCGGGTGCGGATTTCTTCCAGAATCTCGCGCGGCATGATCACGTCGTACACCCAGCGCAGCGTGATCTGGCCGATTACGGCCGGCGGGTTCTGGTGATGTCCCCGGTACTGCCAGCCAAAGAGGCGAAACAGGGCTTGGTAGTAGTCCGGGCGAAACCGCCGCTCCCAGCTCGACACCTGTTCGCGCAGCAGGTTGGAAATCAAGGCCTGCAGTGCATCGGGGGCTCGGTGGTACTGGTAGCCGGTGGCCTCATCGATCAGCGCCACTTCCCCAGTCTTGGCCAGTGCCTTCAAGATGCGCTGGCAATTGGGCACCAGGTGCTGGCGTTTGCGGTGCAGGCGACCTTCGAGGGCCGCGTCGATCACGCCCGAGGCGACCTCGCTGATCACCCCGGCCGGAAAGAACGCCGTGGTTTGTCCCGAGGGCAGGCGAATGCTGCAGGCGTTTTCCTGCAGCACCGCTACCGCACCGGGGGCCACGTCGGACAGCAGCGCCTTGAACTGGCTGCCCCGGCGCGATTCGTGCAGGCCGATGGCCGTGGCCAGCTGGCGCTGCACATAGCCCCGGGTGCCGTCTTCCAGCACTACGGCCTCCACGGCCAGGTCACCGAAGCGCACCACACCGAAGTGGCTGGTCGTAAGAATAGGTGTGCTCATCATGGCCGCGCCCTCCCTTACTGCGCCCAGGCGGGTTTGCCGCCAGGCACATTGGTGGTTGGGCGCGTTGCGGGCACGGGCGCGGTTGCCGCAGCGGCGAAACCGGGTGCGGCGGCCACTGCCGGCGCACCGGAACTGCCGCCCGAGTTACCTGACCCCGTTTTAGGCACCACGCCCATAATCACGGCGTAATCCCGGTGATCCGGCTCGATGGCCGCCTTGATGGTGTTGCGGTCCTCGCCTCGGCCGTCCTTCTCCACGTCGATACGGGCGGCGAACTCCAGACCGTCCAGATCGGCAAAGCCGCTGATGCACCGCGCGCTCTGTGCCTGGGGGCTGTTGTCGGCCGGATGGACGTTGCGGGCAGAGTTGAGTGCGGCCCGGATGAAGGTGCGGCCCATGTTCCCCCAGGTCGGCCCCTTGGGCGAATGCAAGCCCACGTTCCACCAGATCTTGCGCTTGGCAAACGGGCCGTCCATGACCACGCCCTCGCAGGCCAAATACACCGCACCGGTATCAAAGCTCTGCGTGGCCCAGCCGCCGGTCCAGCCCTGCGTCGGGTCATCAAAGCCACCGGGCTTGATGCTCATGCGCATCCGCACCGCCGTGTTGCGCGGAATCAGATCAAAGGACTGCTGTTGCTCGGCGTCGTTGAAATCAAAATAAGACATGGCTTACTCCTGCGAAAACTGCGAAGGGGTGGATTCGTGGGCGAAGTCGGCGGATGCGCTGATGGGCAGGCCGGTGGTGAGCGGACTGGCTGCGGGTCGTGCGCTGCTTTGCGCCTGGGCGCACTTGGCGATCAGCTGACCGAGGTGCGGCGGTTCAACAAGATCAAGGCGTCCGGAGCGGTCCTTGGCGGGCAGGCCCCAGGGATTGACCGTGTGACAGACGAAGGCCCGGTAGGCCTCGCCCTCATCGGTCTTGAGCTCAGCCAGGGTGATGACCTCATCGACGATGCCGGGCAGTTGCAAGCTGGTCTTGGCGCCATCGATCTGCGCCGCGAAGACCTTGCGGTTGAAGTCGTCGGTGACCTCATCCAGGATCGCCACGAAGACAACGTGCTTGCCTCGGGCGTGCTGCAGATGAGTGAGCGCGCCGATCATCTCCGTACCCAGCAGCCCGTAGGCACCGCGCAAATCAGCCTTGCCGGTGCGATCCGAGAAGGCGGCCGGCTGGCTCTTGGCCCAGGTCAGGCACAGGCGCGAGAGCACCGTGATGGAATCGACGAAGTAGTACTGGTAGCGATCCAGTTGTGCCGGGCTGCCGTACTGCTGGCAAACATGGTCGAAGTGCGCCTGCGAGAACGGCGCCTCAGTCGGCAGGGCCGGATTGGGGCCGGCGAGGAACACCGCCAGATCCCGGAACTCGGGCCAGGTCTTGGGGCGCACGCAGTCACCGCGCCAGTCCTTGACGGCCAGGTCCCCAGCTTCCAGATCGACAAACAAGGTGCTGTCTTCAGGCAGGGTCTTGAGCTGGGTGGTTTTACCCAAGCCACTTTTGCCCAGCAGAACAATCTTTACGCCATGGCGCTCGGTGAGCCGTTGATCAGCCGTTACGATTGGGAAAGCCATCACTTGCCCTCCCCAGCACGGCGCAAAATGAACTTCGGTGCCTTGGGCGTCACGGTACGCAGGGCCTCGAACGGCGCCTTCAAGGTCTGCGGCCAGGCCTTGAACTTGGCTTCCGACACCGAATACTTGATCTCGACGTACTCGCGCGGATCGCCACCGGTCGCTTCGATCTTGGCCACCAGCTCGGCCAGGCCCTTCGCCTCGTACTTCACGTCTTTGCCAATTTCGACGGTCACGTCATAGCCGGCATCTTGAAGATGCGTGGTGCCGGTGTCCTGGCCTTTGGCCAGCAGTTGTGCCTT
>CAZVQI010000174.1:0-4080 GCA_964629155.1 uncultured Flavobacterium sp. | reverse complement strand
CTATTTTAGAATGACTCGGAATTCGGGCTATTGGATTTTCTTCCCATTACTTCTACGGGGAAAGACCTGTATCCGCAGAACGATAAGAAAAAAGTTCAGCAATCAAATATGGAGCTTATAAGGCGGATACGCTCGAACAGGAAAAGCTGATGTTAATTTACACAACGATATTTCCTTGTTTTGGCCGATATTCTTTTGTTGAATTCAATATTGTGCAACAAAGGGCCAAATAAGTGGAAGCCTCTCCCTCCTGCTTCCGTTAGTTTTGCTGCTGTTCTCGGTTCGGATGAATCGGGTAAATGACAAATATAAAATCGCTTTCCATGGCAAATAGTAATCAGTACGATGCGATTGTAATCGGATCAGGGATTAGTGGCGGTTGGGCCGCAAAAGAATTAACACAGAAAGGGCTGAAGACCATTATGCTGGAGCGGGGTCGCAATGTAAAGCACGTGGAAGACTACCCTGCCGCGACGAAGCACCCGTGGGAATTTCCGCATCGCGGTGGACGTACACAGCAGATGATCGCGGATTACCCCGTGTTGAGCAGGGATTACCCGTTGAATGAAAAGAACCTTGATTTTTGGGTAAATGAGAAAGATAGTCCGTATCGGGAGGTCAAACGGTTCGATTGGTATCGCGGGTACCACGTAGGGGGGCGCTCGCTGATGTGGGGCCGGCAGAGCTATCGTCTGGGCGACCTTGATTTTGAGGCGAACCTGAAAGATGGACATGGCGTGGACTGGCCGATCCGCTACAAGGATATTGCGCCGTGGTATAATTACGCAGAGAAATGGGCCGGAATCAGTGGCAACCGCGACGGACTCGACGTGTTGCCCGATGGCGAGTACCTCCCGCCAATGCCCATGAACGTGGTGGAAAAGGACCTGGCCAATCGCATTAAAAAACATTACGGCGGCAAACGCCATTTTATCATTGGGCGTGTGGCCAACCTGAGTGTCCCTCATGCGGGCCGCATCAATTGCCAGTTCCAGAACCAATGCTGGCTGGGGTGCAATTTCGGTGCTTACTTCAGCACGCAGTCGTCGACGTTGCCGGCAGCGATGGCCACGAACAACCTCACGCTGCGCCCGTTTTCGATCGTGACGCGTATCCTCTACGATAAAGACACAAAACGGGCGACGGGGGTGGAAATTGTGGATGCGGAGACGCACCAAACGTACGAATATTTTGCCAAGGTGGTGTTTGTGTGCGCATCGGCATTCAACTCCACCTGGGTGTTGATGAACTCCGCAACGGATGTATGGGAAGGGGGGCTGGGGAGCAGCAGCGGCGAGCTTGGCCATAATGCGATGGATCACCATTTCCGCTGTGGTGCCCGTGGCCGCATCGAAGGGTATAAAGACCGCTATTATTATGGGCGAAGGCCTACAGGCTTGTATATCCCGCGTTTCCGGAATGTGGGCGACGACAGGCGACATTACGTACGGGGATTCGGCTACCAGGGGGCGGCTACACGGGGCCGATGGAGCGGCGAGGTGGCCGAGATGAGCATCGGCGGGGCGTGGAAGGACGCGCTGTGCGAGCCGGGCGACTGGTCTGTCGGTTTTACAGCCTTCGGCGAAATTTTGCCCTACCACGAGAATCGCATCTTCCTCGACCGCGACATGCGGGATAAGTGGGGATTGCCTGTGTTGGCCATGGACATGGAAATCCAAGCGAACGAGCGGGCCATGCGCAAGGATATGGTCCAAGACTGCGAAGCGATGTTGGAAGCCGCCGGTGTGAAGGATGTGGAGGGATACGACCGGGGGTATGAGTTCGGTATGGGCATCCACGAAATGGGAACGGCCCGCATGGGCCGGAGTCCGAAATCGTCGGTGCTGAATGCCCACAACCAGGTGTGGGATGCGTTGAATGTTTTCGTTACCGATGGTGCCTGCATGACTTCCGGCAGTTGTGTCAACCCCTCGCTTACGTATATGGCCCTCACGGCCCGTGCCGTCGATTTTGCGGTTGGGGAACTGAAAAAGGGCAACTTATAAAGAGAAGGATCAGCTGTAATTTTAGCCACCTAATTATCGAAAAAATGAATAGAAACGAAGGAAATGATCACACGCGACGGGCTTTCTTGAAAGCGGGCGCGTTAGCGGCCACCGGATTTATGATTCTGCCCCGCCATGTACTGGGCGGAAAAGGGTTTATAGCACCCAGCGACAAGCTTATTGTTGCGGGGATCGGGGTCGGGGGGAAGGGCTCGACAGACTTGAAGGCCTTTCACGATAGTGGCAAGGCCGAAATCGCCGTGCTATGCGATGTGGATGACCGCGAGGCGGCGACTTCAATTAAGCGGTTCCCCAAGGCAAGGTATTACAAGGATTTCCGGGAAATGCTTGATCGGGAACATAAACACATCGATGCCGTATCGGTTTCGAGTCCGGATCACAATCACGCCATCCAGGCATTGGCCGCGATGCAATTGGGTAAGCACGTATATGTGCAGAAACCGCTTGCACACGACGTCTGGGAGGCGCGGGTGCTGACGCATGCGGCTAAACGATACCGGGTGGTTACCCAAATGGGCAACCAGGGGGCGTCCGGTAACGGTGTCCGGATTTTACGCGAATGGTTCGACGCTGGCCTTATCGGTGATATTCACACCATATACTGCTGGACCGACCGGCCGGTGTGGCCGCAGGGCATCCCCTGGCCGGATCGCAAAGGCCGGATACCGAAAGGGTTGGACTGGGACCGATGGTTGGGAACCGCACCGTACCGCGAATATGTCGATAACATCGCTCCGTTCAACTGGCGGGGCTGGTGGGATTATGGGACGGGCGCATTGGGCGACATGGGCTGCCACATCATGGAAGCGCCCTTCAGTATACTCGGCCTCCAGTATGTAAAAGATGTACAGGCCAGCGTGGGCACCGTATATCAGGGCAGGTTCAACCGGGCCGATTTTCCCGATAGTTGCCCGCCTTCAAGCCATGCGGTACTTACCTTCCCCAAGACGGAGAAAACGGCCGGAGATGTCAGAATCCATTGGATGGATGGCGGAATACAGCCCGATAGGCCGGGAGAGCTTGGGCCGGATGAGGCCTTCGGCGACGGCGGAAACGGCATTCTTTTCATCGGGACAAAGGGAAAAATGCAAGCGAACTGCTATGCGGAAAATCCGCGGTTGTTGTCGGCATCGTCCGGCACCTCGAAACCCGACGTGCCGGTTAAATACGAGCGGGTGCCGGGCGGGATTGCCGGCCACTATGCGCAGTGGGTGGAAGCGTGTATCGCCGGATACGGCAACAAGCCGGTGAGTGCGCCTTTTGAGATCTCAGGTCCGCTCACGGAAGCCCTGTTGATGGCCAACCTCGCCATCCGCGGCGCCGGCCTGAACATCGACGGCAAATATCCGGGCCGCAACAGGCAACTCCTTTGGGATAACGAAAACATGAAAGTGACCAACTTCGATGCCGTTAACCAGTTTGTTAAACGTACCTACCGTAAGGGATGGGAACTGAATTACGACTTATGAGGGAGCCCGGAATGATGACCAGAAGGGAGGCATTGGCCAGCGTCGGATGGATCCTGGGGAGTGCCGTGGTGGGAGGGCACCTGTTTCTGGCCGGCTGCACGCGCCGGCGCGCCCCGCGGCTAGATGATCTTTTTGAATCATCGACGATCGATTTGCTGGGAGACGTGGCCGACACCATATTGCCGCCTACCCGTACCCCGGGTGCAAAGGAAGCGGGCGTGGGTGCGTTTATCCCCGTCATGGTACGGGACTGCTACGATGAGAAGCACCAAGCTGTTTTTATGGACGGCATGGCCCAGCTCCAACGGGCGTCCCGCGATCGCTACGACCGGGAATTCCAGCAGTTGACGGCCGATGAACGGACGGCACTGCTGGCAGCCATTGACCAGGAGGCCAAGGCGTACCAATTGACGAAGGCGGCAACGGATGCGGACCATTATTTCCATTTATTCAAGCAACTGACGCTGCTGGGGTACTTCACCTCCGAAATCGGTGCAACCAAGGCGTTGCGCTACGTGCAAATTCCCGGGCGCTATGATGGCGATTACCCGTACCAAAATGGCGACAGGGCATGGGCATTATGA
>CAZVQI010000173.1:0-4083 GCA_964629155.1 uncultured Flavobacterium sp. | reverse complement strand
TCCAAACGGAACCGAAGGAGCCTATCGACTTTTAGTCAACTTGATCGAATTGTAAGAAAAAAGATTACTTTCCTGTAAAAAATTCTTTTAGATAAAAGGGTTCAAAGTAGGCTATATCTTCAAATTCTTTTGCTTGAAATTTTTTAAACGAAAGTATAGCCATTTCTTGAGCTGAAGGATAAATTATATCATCAAGAAAAATAAAGTTTTCTTGAGTCAAAATACTTTTGCACTTACTTGCTCCATCACCTATAAAATAAACTTTTTCCGAAATATCCGAAAATGAGTTTTCATCAATAACCAAAGCTTGTATTTCAGACTTTTTATTATGATTTTCATCAAATACAGCAGTATAGACTTCCATTCTTCGAGCATCAATCATTGGAATAATGAGCCCATTTTTCAACTGAACTTGTTGAGCTAAAATAGTCAGGCTATCTATGGCAATTAAAGGAATGTCAAGAGCAAAACATAACCCTTTGGCTGTTGAGGTTCCGATTCTTAATCCTGTATAAGAACCGGGACCTTTACTTAAAGCTACTGCCGAAAGTTGTTTATACGAAACAGAAACTTCTTTCAGAATTTCATCTATAAAAAGATGTAACTTTTCAGAATGTGTAAAATTCTGCTCGGCTTCTTCTTTCAGAATAACGGTTTTTCCTTGTTTTGAAAGTGAAACAGAGCAATTTTTAGTAGAAGTTTCTATGTTGAGAATGTACATTGAGTCCTTAAAATTATTCTCTTGCAAAAGTATTGATTAAACCGGAATCAAAACGACATTTTGCTAAAAGACACGCTTTGCGTTTTGTTTAAAATTAATTTCAATAGCTCCTTGCCCGTAACGTTGATAGCCGGCTTCCTGAAACCATACATTTTCATATCTTTTCAGAATGTATTCAATTTCTGCTCGGAGTCGTCCGTCTCCTACTCCGTGAATCAGTACGATTTTGGGTATTCTGTTTTTTATGGCAAAATCAATATGTCTTTGAGCTGTCTCGATTTGTAACTCCAGTATATCAAAAGCTGACATTTTTTTGGCAGACGGAACTAATTTTTCCACATGCAAATCAAAAGCAACTTCTTTAACTTCTTCTTTCTTTTGCTTTATAAAACTACGCTTTACAGGTTCTGTTTTTTCGTGAATAGCTTTAGAAATATTCTGATGAGCAGAATTTTTGAGTTCATTACCAATTTTTATTACTTCAGATAGGTCAAACTGCAAATCAAATCCGTCATTTGTAGTCAAATAAACCGTAGTTCCTTTTATATCAGTTACAATTCCGTCAATATTATCGTCTAAAACCGTTACTTTATCACCTTTACTTATCATCTTCCTTATTTTCTTTATCCGAATCCGAAAAAGAATTCATAGTGGTTTTCTTATTCAAAAACAATAAACCTATCATAAACACTAAAATACAAGTAGCAGAAATCCAAACATTTGGAGTAGATTTTGACTGTTCATAAAACGCATAAATCCCTGCTGCAACACAAATAATAAAGAATATTCTTTTCATCAAAAATATTTTATCTTCAAATGTAGAAAACTTTGCAATAAAATATGCCTCATACTGATTTTAATTCCATAATTTTTTCTTAAAATTGCATAGCAAATTCTTATGATATGGAAGAATATATGTTACCTTGTATGAATAAAAAACTTTTCGGGATAGATTGCATGGGGTGCGGTATTCAGCGTTCTATAGCTCTTATCTTGGAAGGAAAATTTGTTGATGCTTTTTATATGTACCCGGCTATTTATCCTCTGATGGTATTTTTTGTATTGGTAGGGTTGAATTTTATTGATAAACCCCGTTCATATCACAAACCAATTATTGTAACAGGAATTATTACAGCTGTTACAATGGTGGTGTCTTATTTTTATAAAGTAATCTATTATTAACTAATCATAAACTAAAATCAAAACTAAACTTATGGAAAAACAAAAATTACCCAACAGTACGGCTGTTTTAGTCTTAGGAATTCTTTCAATTATTTTGTCTTGTTGTTGTACAATTTTCGGAAGTATTTTAGGAGTTATAGGTCTTATATTGGCTAATAAATCCTTAACACTATACAACGAAAACCCTGACCAATACTATGATGTCAATAATGTTAAAACCGGAAAAATATTAAATATTATTGGTATTGTGTTAGGAATTCTTTTCCTGATATGGACTATTTTCCAAATTTATGCAGTCGGAGGTTGGGATGCTTATATGGAACAAATACAAGAACAAATGAGAGTAATGCAAACAGAATAAAACAAATCAAAGGCTGTCTTTTCGGGCAGCCTTTACTTTTTTCTTATGAACTATGAATATTGAAGATTTTTACAATTATTGTCTTTCTAAAAAAGGAGTAACCGAACATTTTCCGTTTGACGAAGATACTTTAGTGTTTAAAGTCGGAGGAAAAATGTTTGCTTTGACTTCTCTTCAAAAATGGGAGCAAGGGGATCATTCCGTGAATCTGAAATGTGACCCAAGCTATGCTTTGGAACTACGTGCTCAATATGAGGCTATTCAGCCCGGTTACCACATGAACAAAATTCATTGGAACACAGTACATTTCAATAAAGACTTATCGGATAAAATGATTTGCGAACTTATTGACCACTCTTATGAGTTGATTGTAAAAAGTCTCCCAAAAAAAGAAAGAGAACAACTCTTATAATAAAAGCTCTCAGTATTTAAAATTTCAGGTAGAAATAAACTTAAAGAAAGTCTTTATCAAAACTTAAGGGAAGTAAATTTTCTAAAGAGTCTGACTTGTATATTACTCCTATTTCGCCCATAAAATAAATTTCAATAGGAGTTTTTTGTTTTTGTTCGTATTCCGAAATACTTTGTCTGCAAGCTCCACAAGGAGGTGTGGGTCTTTTGGTAGGATGGATATCCGAAGTGGCAGAAATAGCAATTTTTAGTATTCTGCTATCCGGATATAAACTTCCTGCCTGAAAAACCGCTACTCGTTCTGCACACAAACCCGAAGGATAAGCAGCACTTTCCTGATTATTACCTAAAACTATTTTTCCGTTATCTAACAAAACCGCTGCCCCTACTCGAAATTTGGAATAGGGAGCATAAGCTTGTTTGCGGATTTCGATAGCCTTCAGCATCAGTTCTCTTGTGGAATCATCCAATTCATCAAGAGAATCATAAACCGAGAAACTGGTATTTACGGTTAATTTTTTCAATCTTGTCAGCTAATTTTAATATTCATCATACGTGTCTCCGAAGTTGAAAGTCAGAGAGAAACGCAATGTATTTTCAAGCGGATTTTGAACTTTTGAAGTTGACATTAAATACGATACGTCTATTTTAACAGATGTATATTTAAAGCCTGCTCCAAGTGTAAAATATTTTCTGCCTCCTTTTGTTTCATGCTCTTTAAAATATCCTAAACGTAGAGCAAAAGAATCCATATAAGAATATTCTACTCCTCCGCCTAAAGTAAATTCTTTTAGTTCTTCGCTAAAACCTCCGGGAGCATCTCCAAATGATTTAAAAATTCCTGAAGCCCAAGGTATTCTGTTATATTCCTCTCTTGCTTCATTTCTTTCTTCAGCAGTCATTCCCTCTTCGTATTGAGGAGTAGGAACTAAAAGTTTAGTAGTTTCAAGAGTAACTCCTATGGTGTTGTATTCATCCATAATAAAATCAAATCCGACACCCAATCTCATATTAGCAGGAATGAAGTTTGAACTGTATTCTTCATCACCATCATAACTAATTTTCGGACCTATATTTTGGAAATTAAATCCTGCTCTCCATCTACCGTCAAAATCACTATAAGCAACTTGTTCCGATTGATAATAACCTGCAAGATCTACCGCAAAAGTATTAGCAGCAGAAGCGTCTGAATAAACGTCGGGAATTCTCAGTGCAGAACGGATATAACGTCCTGCCACAGCCATTGCGAAGCGTTCGCTCAAACGAAGCGAATACGAAACATCAAAAGCTAATTCACTTGGGTTTACAGTTCTTCCTTGATCGTTAGGACCTTCTGTAAGTTGAATATCCCCTAATCCGAAATATCTCAAACTGGCAGCCGCTGCACTACGCTCGTTTAATCTGTAAT
>CAZVQI010000172.1:0-4152 GCA_964629155.1 uncultured Flavobacterium sp. | reverse complement strand
CCGTTTTGTCTTTTCCTATATTTTTGATAAGCTGCCTGATTTCGACTAACTGATTCGGGTCTAATCCCGTTGTTGGTTCGTCCAAAATCAACACTTCCGGATTATGTAAAAGTGCATTAGCTAAACCTACTCTTTGTCTGTATCCTTTAGATAGCTGACCTATTTTTTTATGTGATTCAGGAGTGAGTCCTGTCAGTTGTATTACTTCTTCTACACGAGATTTTTTTACTTTATATACTGAGGCATTAAAAGCCAGATATTCTCTAACATACATATCCAAATACAACGGATTATGTTCCGGTAAATATCCGGTTATAAACTGCACTTTATCAGAATCTTTCACAATATCGTTCCCTCCTACCCACGCACTTCCTGTATCACTGCTTATGTAAGTAGTCAGTATTTTCATCAGGGTTGATTTTCCTGCCCCGTTTGGTCCTAAAAAACCAACTATTTCTCCCCTTTTTACAGAAAACGAAATATTGTTCAGAGCAACCTGCGAACCGTATTTTTTTGTTATTCCTTTTACCTCAATAGACATCTTTACACATGATTTTATTTCATAACGATAAACAAGTATTTATCGTATAAATTGCCTCACAAATATACAATTTACACCTTATAATTCTACACTATTCATACATATAAATTTCATATCTTTGTGTGCTATTTGCTTAAAAAAATGACAGGACAAAAACAAAACAAATACGATAAAGCTTACCTGAAAATTGCCAAAGAATGGGCTCAACTGTCTTACTGCCAACGTAAAAAAGTGGGAGCCATAATTGTTAAAGACCGAATGATTATTTCAGACGGGTACAACGGAACACCTTCCGGATTTGAAAATATTTGTGAAGATGAAGATGGATATACCAAATGGTATGTTTTGCATGCAGAAGCTAATGCTATATTAAAAGTTGCTCGCTCTACTCAAACCTGCAACGGAGCTACACTTTACATCACTCTTTCTCCGTGTAAAGAGTGTAGTAAACTCATTCACCAAGCGGGGATTACTCGAGTAGTATATCATCAGGATTATAAAGACACTTCCGGTATAGATTTTTTGAAAAGAGCAGGAGTTCAGGTAGATTTTATACCTAATTTAGACTAAAATTGTGAAAATTAAACCCATATATATTCCTTTTTTTGTAGCCTTTATTTTGGCTATAGGAATACTGTTAGGGAGTTTCTTAGACTTTCCTTCCGAAATAGTTCCCTTTAAATCCAAAACAAGTTCAAGGGACAAAATTGATCGTCTGATTTATTTCATCGAAAACGAATATGTAGAAGATGTCGATACCGATTCAATTATTGAACATACCGTAAACGGCATTCTGGCTCACCTTGATCCACATTCGGTTTATATTGGGAAAGATGAGTTTGAATATGTAGAAGAAAATATGCGAGGAAATTTTGTAGGTATCGGAATTAACTTCTATATGTACAATGATACACTTACCGTAATCCGTACTATAGAAGGAGGACCTTCAGAAAAAGCCGGACTCAGAGCCGGAGATCGCATTCTTCTTGCTGATAAAGATACTATCTTCGGAAAACATTATTCTTCTGACACTATAATTACCAAACTAAGAGGCGAAAAGAATTCAAAACTCAATGTAAAAGTCTTCCGAAAAACCGAAGGAAAAGAATATAACTTTACTATCACAAGAGATGTTATTCCTATCAAAAGCGTTGATATTGCCCTAAAAATAAATGACAGTACAGGTTACATTAAAATTAATCGTTTTGCCGAAACTACTGCTAAAGAGTTTCATAGAGCTCTTTCGGATTTGGTAAAACAAAACATAACACGTCTGATTCTGGACTTACGAGACAACGGAGGAGGTTATGTCAATGCCGCTATTTCGATTGCTGATGAATTCCTAAAAAAAGATGAACTCATTGTAGTTACCAAAGACAAACGAGGAACAGAAGACAAGGCTTTTGCCTCCCAAAAAGGACTTTTTGAAGATGGAGAATTATTTGTCTTAATTAACGAAAATTCAGCATCATCAAGTGAAATTTTAGCCGGAGCCATTCAAGATAACGACCGAGGTATCATTGTAGGACAACTCTCTTACGGAAAAGGATTAGTACAACGAGAAATGCCTTTAGGAGACGGTTCTATTGTACGCCTGACTGTAGCCCAATATTATACTCCTACCGGACGCTCCATTCAAAAACCTTATAAAAATCTTTCTGAAGAAGATTATTTTCATGAATTTCTGAAAGATAAAAAAGAATATAAACCTAATGACAGTCTGAAATTTACCACCAAAGGAGGAAAAATCGTGTACGGAGGAGGTGGTATTTATCCTGATATACTAATTGAAGACAATACTGAAAACCAATCGGTTGTGTTTATGATGAATTCGGCTTTATCAAGCAATTTCGTTTTTGAGATTATTGACCAAAAACGAAGTGAATTCCTACAAATGACAGAAAAAGAAATTGATTACTATTTAACAGAAAAAGAATTTTATTTTGATGATTTCAAAAAGTATTTGTCCGACAAAAGTATTTATTTACCTCTGGACAAAAATAAATCCATTATCGAAAAATATCTGAAAGCCGAATTTATAAGGCAGTTATTTTCCGAAGAAGATTATTACAAAATCCTGTTAGAAGATGATGTAATGATTAAAGAAATCGTCAAGAACAAATAGTAAAATTTAATATCTCAACCATTTGTAAAGCTCTTTCCAACTCGGTTTTTTACCATACATTAAAATCCCCACCCTGTAGATTTTTGCAGCACTCCATACAATTAATAAGAATGTACCGTAAAGCAAAATTCCACTTAAAAGAATTTGCCAAACCGGTACTCCAAACGGGATACGCATAAGCATTACAATAGGTGAAGTAAAAGGAATGAACGAAAATACCACTGCCACTGAGCCATGAGGGTCATCCATTACAGTGAAAAACCCGATATAAACAGCCAAGATAAGTGGCATAATAATAGGCATTAAAAACTGTTGCGAATCGGTTTCGTTATCTACTGCTGCTCCAATTGCCGCATATATTGAGCTGTATAAAAAGTATCCTCCCGCAAAAAACACAAAAAACGAAATCAAGATTGTAACCCAAGGTAAATCCGTCATAATGGTTTGCAGGTAAATTTGTGCAGTTTGTATAAATTCTGCTTTATCAGATTCTGATACTTGCGAACTTACTTCGGTTAAAGCCGTAGTGCCTCCCCCCATATTAAGCCCTAAGAAACTCGCTGCCACAAAATACAAAATCACTCCTACCACTAACCAAATAAAGAATTGGAGTAATCCGGCTAATGAGTTTCCGAGTATTTTACCCATCATCAATTGAAAAGGTTTCACAGACGATACAATAATTTCGATAATACGATTTGTTTTTTCTTCAATTACACTTCGCATCACAAAATTTCCGTAAATCATAATAAACATCATAATCAGATAACCAAAAATAGAACCTATGGCTACTTTTATTCCGTTCAATCCTTTTACACTGTCTTCTCCCGAAAACTTTGCCAAATGTATATTTGCTTCAACCTTAGCATTTTCAATGATGGAATAATCCACTCCCGAGCTTTCGATATTAAGCTTAGTAATTTTATCTTCAATAATATTTTCTAATTTGTAGATAAAATCCATGCTCGGACTATTATCCGAAAGATATTCGATTTTATTGGTCAAATTCTTTTTGTCAATATTATTAGGAACATACAAAAGGGCTTCATAACTCTCTGAAGCAATTTCTTTTGCCTTGTCAAAATCCATATCCGACAAATAGTGATACTCGTATTTTTTATCGTTTACGAGATCATCTTTAATAAAGAAATTTCCTTGATCAAAAACAGCTATTTTCTTTACTTCTCCTTGATTTATAGTTGCTAAATACCCTATAAGTACTGCCATTCCGACAAACAGCAAAGGACTTAAAAAAGTCATCACAATAAATGACTTATTACGTACTTTAGCTATGAATTCTCTTTTTATGATTAATGAAAGAATGCTCATTTTATATTTTATTTCAGGTTGAAATTTGTATTTAAAGTTACTCTCCTTTTACAGTTCTGATAAATATTTCGTTTACTGTTGGGATTTTTTCAGTAAAATGCGTAACACGACCTCTGTCCGAAAGAGTTTTTAAAAGCTCGTTTGAGGTATATTCTCC
>CAZVQI010000171.1:0-4154 GCA_964629155.1 uncultured Flavobacterium sp. | reverse complement strand
TAAGGACTCGATTTCGTGGAATACTTTGTATTTTCCCAAAGAAGTGTAAGCCTGATTCCAGGCATTTCGTACCTCCTTTTTCACTCCGGCCACGGTCAAATCGAGAGCGATTTCTTCCATTGTAATTCGATTCTCAGCCAAACTTCGCCGTGCGCCGGTGCCGAAGAGATCAATACCTTTTTGAGCCAAACCGATCTGGGTATATTTTCCGGGTGATCCCCTTCCTATTTCTTCCTGGCCGGTAAATATTTCCGTGGTTCCCAGATGTCTTACTCCGGTCTTCAGCGCTTCTTCACTTTTTATTCGTAGTTGCTGAATTTTTATTCCTCTGTAATTTTCCAGCGCCCTCTGCTCTGCCTGCTCACGAGAAAGAGTGGGTAAGGTATCGGGATCTATGTATTGGGCAGCGAGAGATGACGAAAAAAGGGTGATAAAAGCGCCGGACAACAATAAGATTGACAATGTATTTAATCCGCCAAGATTTCCCTGCCGGATAGCTCTATTTTCTCGTTGTTTTTCCACCAAACTATATAAAGCAGGTAAAACGATGAGCGTGAGAAAAGTTGCTGTCAGCATTCCTCCGATCACCACGGTAGCCAAGGGACGCTGTACTTCAGCTCCTGCAGATGTGGAGAAGGCCATCGGCAGAAATCCGAAAATATCTGTGGTTGCAGTGAGTATGATGGGACGGATTCTTTGTTTGGTTCCTGTGATGATTCGATGCTGAAGATCGGTGACTCCGTCCTTTTTTAAATAATTGAATTGATTGATCAAAACCAGACCATTGAGGACTGCAACTCCGAAAAGGACGATAAATCCAATTCCGGCCGAAATACTGAATGGCATGTCCCGGATCCATAATGCAAAAACTCCTCCTATTGCAGCAAGAGGAATCGTGAGATAAATCATGACAGACTGTGAAAATGAGTGCAGGGCAAAATAAAGAAGTACAAAAATGAGCAGAAGAACAATGGGTACCACTACTGAAAGTCGTTCTTTTGCCCGCTGGAGGTTTTCAAATTCTCCACCATAGGTTAGGTGATATCCTGCGGGCAAGATTAATTCTCTGTCCAATTTTTCCTGTATATCATTTACCACAGTCTCCACATCCCTTCCTCTTGTATTGACTCCTACATAGGTTCTACGGAAAGTATTGTCTCTCGATATTTGCATCGGACCCAAAACATACTCTATTTTTGCCACCTCCCGGATAGGGATTTGAGTCCCTGAAGGTGTAGCGATGTATAGATTTCGAATGTCGTCAATACCCTTTCTGTAGGATTCTCCGAACCGAACCACCAGATCGTATCTTTTTTCGCCTTCAAATATTTCTCCGGCTATTCCTCCCGAAAAAGCGGTATTCATATAGGTGTTGATCTCCTGGATGCTCAGTCCGTACCGGGCGATCTTGTGCCGGTTGTAACGAACAGAAATTTGTGGAAGTCCCGAAATTCGCTCTGCATTGACATCGCCCACTCCGGGGATATCTTTGACGAGCTCCGCGATTTCTGCAGCTTTTGAAGATAAGATATTCATGTCTTCACCATATAATTTTATGGCGACATCTTCTCTCACCCCTGTTAACAATTCATTGAACCGGAGTTCTATCGGCTGACTAAAGGCAAAATTGACACCGATTAATTCTTTATCCAATACAGCCTCTATCTTTTCGATCAATTCTTCTTTATCTTTGGCGGAGATCCACTGAGACTTATCATGCTCGAGCATGATGACAATATCGGAAACATCCATCGGCATGGGATCGATCGGAATATCCGCTACACCAATCCGTGTGACCACCGTTTTGATTTCAGGAAAATGATCGAGAAGAGTCGTTTCGATCTTCTTTGAGACCTCGATCGATTCCGTAAGTGAACTTCCCGGACGGATCAATGCCTGCATGGCTAAATCTCCCTCGTCCAGTTGAGGAATAAACTCGCCACCCATGCTGGAAAAGAGGTATCCGGCCAGGCCAAATAATAAGAAGGCAAAAAGAAGTACTAAAGCCCGGAATCGAAGCGCGCTACGGATCAATGGCAGGTAAAGCCACTGGATTCCGCCAAAAACTTTCATACTCACTTTTTCAAGACCGTAATTGAATCTTGCCAGAAAATTGCCTTTTTCCTTTGCGGGCTTCATGATTAAAGCTGACATCATGGGCACATAAGTCAAACATAAAATAATGGCCCCCAGCATCGCAAATCCAAAAGTATAGGCCATAGGTTGAAACATTTTCCCTTCAATACCTGAAAGGAACAGGATAGGAATAAACACGATAAGAATGATCACCTGGCCGAAAAAAGCTGAATTCATCATTTTGCTCCCCGATTCGAAAGCTAATTCATCCATTTTCTGATGATCAAATACGGTCTCTCCCCGTTTGATGCGTTTATGGATTTCAAAGACCATTCCCTCAATGATGATGACGGCTCCGTCCACTATGATTCCAAAATCTATCGCTCCGAGGCTCATCAAATTGGCCCAAACCCCAAATGTCTTCATCATGATAAAAGCGAAGAGCAGGGAAAGGGGGATCGTCGTGGCGATGATAATACCGCCCCGCAAGCTTCCCAATAACAGAACCAGGATGAAAATGACGACCAGAGCTCCCTCCATCAAATTGTTTCGCACAGTGTGAGTCGTTCTGCTGATTAATTCACTCCCATCCAAAAATGGTTCGATCACAAGCCCTTCCGGTAAAGACTGCTCGATCTTTGCCAGGCGTTCCTTGATGTTTTTGATCACATCATTGGGATTGGCTCCTTTCAGCATCAGTATCATTCCTCCTACTACCTCTTCCCCGTCTTTAGTGAAAGCACCATACCTGGTTTGATTTCCAAAATGTACTTTTTCTGCTACATCGCCGATGGTTACAGGGATTTGCCCGGTATTTTTAACGACGATAGTGCGAATGTCTTCCAAAGATTGAATAAGGCCTTCTCCACGGATGAAGTGAGCCATTTTATTTCGTTCGATATAAGCTCCTCCTGTATTTTCATTGTTGGCTTCCAGAGCCGCAAAAACATCGGTGATCGTCAGATCAAAAGAATTCAGCCGGATGGGATCAATGGCTATCTCATATTGTTTGACCTTTCCACCCAGTGCATTGACGTCAATGACCCCTTCTATCAGGGTCAATTGTCGGCGGATAATCCAGTCCTGGACGGACCGTAGCTCATCTATAGAATATAAAGTTTCGTATCCGGGTAGGGGCTTTATGACGTATTGATATATCTCTCCCAAGCCGGTGGTGATAGGTCCCATAGCGGGAGAGCCAAATTTTTCAGGAATATTTTCCTTGACTTCGGCCAGTTTTTCCTGGACTAATTGCCGCGGGGTGTAAGTTCCCATTCGGTCTTCAAACACAATGGTGACGACAGAGAGCCCAAAACGGGAAGTGGACCAGATTTCTTCCACTCCGGGAAGATTTCCCATAGCGAGCTCCACAGGATGCGTGACGAATTGTTCGATGTCTTCTGTCCCGAGATTGGGAGAGACGGTCATTACCTGAATTTGATTGTTGGTGATGTCGGGCACCGATCCCAGATGGATCGTCTTCATCGAATAAATTCCGGCTATCAGGAGTGCCAATGTGAATAAACCAACAATGAATTTATTTCTGATAGAAAATGAAATGATTTTGTTGATCATGATAAACTGTATGATTTTCAGCAGCGTCCGGGCATGACGCCTCGGATTCCACTGTTCAATATTTTATGTAAGAATCGGGAAAGCCGGATTGGCTCTTATTGTGACGAGCGGTCTGAGATTGCTATATCCTGGTGTCGGCGATTCTTTTCGGCAGAATCTCGGAAAGTTGTTTTAAACGGTTTTTCTGCCACTTGATTTATGAATAAAAAAGTGACGGGGTACCGTGATCTTTTCGAAGAAAAAAAGGAAAAGGATCGCTGAAGACATAGTTATCCCGGGCCGGTATTGGAATTACACCCTCGGAGGGATGAAAAATTCAAAGTCGTTGAGATCTTTGAATGAATTATGATATTTAGGCAGCACGGCGATCAGTTTCTGATAAGGTTTTTCCTGAAGAAATACCGTGATGGTTATGCTGATCTGGCAGCAGTTACATGCACATAACGGGCTGCAGTCATCATAAGATTCGGATTCGTGAACGTGGTCTTTTGTGAGCGAGATGA
>CAZVQI010000170.1:0-4164 GCA_964629155.1 uncultured Flavobacterium sp. | reverse complement strand
TGTTTAAAATTAGTATAGCCAAAAGTATATAATAAATTTTTTATATGCAAGAGATATACATATAATTTAGCCTAAAAGCTCTATAACTTCTGCTTTTATAAAAGCTAAAGCTACACTTGAAGGAGATTGTTTATCTAATAAATCCGTTAAGATTACTTCTCGTAACTTGTTAGCAGAATCTACTTTATCACTCATATTAGCTTTACGAATAGTCTGAATAAGTGTATTTTTTGCCGTATTGATAACATTCCAGCATTTATCTGAAATATAAATCTGTTGGGTCAAGTTGTGTTCAAACTCTTGTTCAATATGAAAAACCAAAAGATTTTCGTAATCATACTTATCAGAAGAGGTCGGAGTAACACGAATTAAAAGCTTTGCAGGTTCAATACGCTCCAAAAACAAAGTCATTCTTTCATAAGCCTGTAATCGTAAAGGTAGTGCTTGTTTTTGATTTTCTTTGTGTAACAGAAAATTCCTACGCTTATCTTCATTTTTAATATGAAGTTTAAAAATGAGGTAGGTTGTCCCTCCCATAATTATAGCGGGTAAACAATAGGCTAAAATTTCCAAAATCTTTGAGGCTTCCATAATTTCTGATTTTTTTAGAACGTCAAATATCTTATAAAAAAAAGACATACACAACTAATGAAAAGAAAGTCAAAAAAACTCAAACAACTTAACCCTTAAAAAACACATATATTTTAATCTTATAATTTTCAAAACATGTATTCCTTCAAGCATAAATTCTTACAATGTTTCCTTTCTGAAATATCACTATCTTTGCTAACTAAAACACTAAATAATGAATCAATTTGAGCAATTAAACTTACCTAAATCCCTTCAGAAAGCAATTGATGATTTAGGGTTTACTCGTCTTACTCCTATTCAAGAAAAATCCTTTTCGGTTATTTTATCAGGAAAAGATGTAATGGGAATTGCTCAAACCGGAACAGGAAAAACCTTTGCCTACCTCCTCCCTATTCTAAAACAGTATAAATTCTCAAGTTCCGAAAATCCAAAAGTTGTAATCATCGTTCCCACTCGAGAACTTGTTGTTCAGGTTACCGAACAAGTTGAAAAACTAACCAAATACATGTCTGTAAGAGTTCTTGGAATTTACGGAGGAGTAAACATCAATACACAGAAAAAAGCTGTTTATGAGGGTGTAGATTTCTTAGTGTCCACTCCCGGACGATTGATGGATTTGGCTCTTGATGGAGTTGTACGTTTTGATGATGTTAAAAAATTAGTGATTGATGAGTTTGATGAAATTCTGAATCTCGGGTTTCAAATGCAGATTACCTCCATTTTAGCTATGATGAAAAACAAACGTCAAAATATCTTATTTTCTGCTACAATGACGGAAGAAGTCGATAAAGTCATTAATGATTACTTTGACTTTCCTGAAGAAGTATCACTTGCTCCGAGCGGAACACCTCTTGAAAAAATTAAGCAGTTAAAATATTTTGCTCCGAATTTCAACACAAAGATAAATTTACTCAATCACCTTTTGCAAACCGATTCCTCATTGGAAAGAGTTTTGATTTTTGTAAACAACAAAAGGATTGTAGATTTACTTCACGAACGATTAGACCCAAATTTACAAGAACAATTCGGAGTAATTCATTCCAATAAATCTCAAAATTACAGGTTAAACACCTTGATTGATTTTCAAAAAGGAAATCTCCGAGGAATTATAACTACTGATATTATGGCTCGCGGATTGGATATCAGAGATATTTCCCATGTAATTAATTTTGAAGTTCCTGAAGTTGCAGAGCAGTATATTCATAGAATCGGAAGAACCGGAAGAGCCTATAAAGAGGGGATCGCCCTAACGTTTGTTTCTCCAAGAGAAGAGGAATGGTTTTTAGAAATTGAAATTCTAATGAATCTTGAAGTCAATTCTCTTGAAATTCCAAATTCTGTAGAAGTTTCAAAAGTTTTAATGGAATTTGAAAAGAAAAAGCATAAACCAAAACTTGTAGTTAAAAAAGCTGACTTATCAAACGGGGGAGCGTTTCACGAAAAGAAAGACAAAAACAAGAAAATAAACTTAGGTGGTCCCGGAAAGCGCAATCCACGCAAAACAAAACCTGCAAACAGAGGACGACTGAAGCGCAAAAAATAAAACCACAATCTGAAAAATCAGACTGTGGCTAATTATATATAAACCTATATAAGTCTAAGCCTTATTCTTGTTGAGCTTTTTTCTCTGCTCTTTTTTCTTTCCACATTTCAATGGAATGCCCTGTTACCCAATAAAAAGCAAACCCTACCAAAAACAACAGTAACCAAAATCCCATTGTGAAGATTGTTAAAAACACAAGAAAACCTAAATATTGCTGAAACTCAAACATAACTCTATTTTTTTGCTTTATCTCAATGCACAAATGTATAACTATAAATTTACTTTTCGAAACAAAATTGCATTTTTTTTAACAGAGAGGATTATTTAATTCTTATCTCCCCTATTTTGTTTAGCAGCCATTATTCTATCATATTTAAAATTTCTTGCGGAAATTTATCTAAATACATATCTGTTTTCAGAGGAATAAGTTTTTTAGAATCACTAATTTGCAAAAATGACTGAGTTTCCCCAAACGGTCGAGGAGCAGAAGTTCCCGTAATTTCTGAGATAGCCGTTGCTAAAAATAATTCATTAATGTCTCCCAAAGGTTTCATATCTGACAAATTCTCCGAAAGCAAAATATCCGGATTAAGTCCTGACTGATAATCTCCAAATCCTGCACTATTTACAACTTTCAAAGTCAACGGCTGCATGGCATATTTGTGGTCCGGATTTTTATTATTTGATCCGTAATTTGGAGAATCATATAGTGTAACCGAACCCACATTTTTACCTGTTGTCACTCCACCTATCTGAATAACTTGTATGTAAGGTTTTAGTCCATTAATTACTAATTCACTGGCAGATGCCGTACTTGCTGTTGTCAGAACATATACTGTGTTTAAATTAAGATGATTTATTTGATCTCCATTACCTAATTTATCTGAAAAACGATTTATCAATTCTTCTTCTCTACCTGAATTTTCAAAAACTTTGGTTATTTTTGAATTCCATTGTTGTTTCGCAAAAACTTCACCCGTAAATTGACCGGTTATCATACTTGCCAAATGAGTTGCTGTTGAAACTAATCCTCCTGAATTATAACGTAAATCCAAAATTAAATCTGTCACACCTTGAGCTTTAAAGTTTCCAAAAGCATTGTTTAGTTGAGTATCATAAGCTCCATAAAAACCATTATAAACTAAATATCCTATTTTATGAGAATTAACTTCATATACATTAGTATAATAAACAGGATTTTCCGAATAATCATGCTTTGTTAAACTTACACTATGTCCATTCGGAGTATAATTCCCATCATCATAATCAACCATATGAAGAGTATAACTTTCGTTAGCCAATAACGCCTGATAATTTTGAACGGTAAGAGGTGTTCCATTTACGGCATAAAATAAATCTCCTCTATGAATGTCCTTGTTCGAAGCATCCGAGTTCGGAAGTATATAACGAACCCAACCTATTATTTCATCAGAATTTGCTGACTTTTTAAACAATCCATAATCAACCCCATTGTTTTTATTATTTCCTGTTAGTACTTGCTCTAAAACAGTATAATCACTATAAATCACACTAAATCTATCTACCGTCCCCTTTTGATATAGCAACGAATTAAATAAGTCTGAAGGATTAGAATAACCTCTTAAAAAGTCATTTAACTGACTTTGACTTGTAAATCTATCATCAGCTAAATTCGGGACTTCTTCCTGCCATAAATAATAAAGATTAAGCCCCTTCCACACAAAATCATTTATTTTAAGATCCTTTGGAACAGTACTGCTGTCATCCGTATTACAAGCAGTGAAAAAAGTAAAAAATATTACTATTATTCCTAATGTCGTTTTTTTCATACTTATCAATTTTTGAATAAAGGTAATAAATTGTGGTTTAAAATATAATAAAAAGTCTATTAGAAAACCAAGGTTTAACCTATATAAAAGAAAAAAGCAGTGTAAAACACTGCTTTTTCAAATCTTATTATAATTCTTCTCTATTTAAATTCATCAACTTTTCGCAGAAACCTACCTCTTAAGTGAGAAGTGAGCTTTAAATTCTTTTCTTGTCTTGTTCTC
>CAZVQI010000169.1:0-4167 GCA_964629155.1 uncultured Flavobacterium sp. | reverse complement strand
CCACGCCGGTCGGGCCGATCATCAGGATGTTCTTGGGCATCACCTCGTTGCGCAGTTCGTCGGGCAGCTGCGCGCGGCGCCAGCGGTTGCGCAGCGCGATCGCGACCGCGCGCTTGGCGGCCTGCTGGCCGATGATGTGGCGGTCGAGCTCCTGCACGATCTCGCGCGGGGTCATGGTGGCGGAAGCGGAATCGGTCATGGCCTGCGGGCCCTCTTCATGCAGTGGTGCAGGGTGATGTGGCGGGTGGCCGGTGGCCCGGGCGGGTCGTCGCGCGCCTGCCCGGTCGGCCGCGGCCGGGGACCGCGTCGGCGACGGGGTGCGGCAGGCGCGACGACCCGCGGCGCGGGCCGCCGGTCACAGCTCTTCCACCACCACGTTGCGGTTGGTGTAGATGCAGATGTCGCCGGCGATGGCCAGCGCCTCGGTGGCGATCGCGCGCGCGTCGAGCTGCGTGTGCGCGAGCAGCGCGCGGGCGGCCGACAGCGCATAGCTGCCGCCCGAGCCGATGGCGATGATGCCGTCCTCGGGCTCGATCACGTCGCCGGTGCCGCTGATGACCAGCGACGTTTCCCGGTCGGCCACCGCCAGCAGCGCCTCGAGCTTGCCGAAGCGGCGTTCGGTGCGCCAGTCCTTGGCCATCTCGACCGCGGCGCGCTGCAGCTGGCCGTGCTTCTCGAGCTTGGACTCGAACAACTCGAACAGGGTGAACGCATCGGCCGCGGCCCCGGCGAAGCCCGCCAGCACCTGCCCGTCCTTGCCCAGCCGACGCACCTTGCGCGCATTGGCCTTCATCACCGTGTGCCCGACGGTGACCTGGCCGTCGCCGGCCACGGCCACCTTGCCGTCGCGGCGCACCGACAGGATCGTGGTGGCGTGGAACACGTTGGGGTTCTGGCTGGGATCCATGGGGCCTCCGGGTCCGGTCCACCCGACATGAGGGCGCCGGAGGCCGGATCAAGCCCCGCCGTCGTCCGCGACGCGGCCATCAGGCGCGCAGGGCGAGGCAGGAGTAGCAGCCACGGCGGGCGTTGTGAAGGTGCACATAGGCCACGCCTGGATCGGCGAACATCCGCTCGAGCTGCCGCGCCACGTCCACGCCCTCGCACACCTCGGCATCCACCATCGCGTGCGCCGCGTCGTAGGCCCGCAGCGACATCAGCCGGCGGGTCACGTACGGCGGGACCTCGCCCGGGCGCAGCACCGCGCGCTCCGCGTCGCGGCGCACGAACACCGGCCCGGACGCGCGATAGGGAGAGGCCGCCGGCTGGTGTTCCCAGGACAGCAGCAGGAGTTCCTCGCCGGGGCTGGCGTCCTGCAGGCTGACGCGGCAGGGAAAAGCGAAGTCGCGATCGGCGACGCAGCGCGTCGCGCCGATCCTCGCGAGCGCGCCGTCGTCCAGCGCGAACAGCGGGGCGAAGGGCGTGGGGTCGATGCCGGACAGCTGGAACGTCATGGAGGGTCGTCTGCGTGGTGGAGTCGGCGCCAGCCTGCGGCAGGCGAAGCGGGCACGCTCGCCGGATCCGGACATCGCATTCCGGGCGCGTGATGGCCGCGCACCCGGACCGGGATTCAGGGCCCCGGCCGCAGGCAGGCGGCGTCCCCTTCGTCCGCCACTTCGACCCGGCCCAGCGGGTGGCGACCGTCGGCATCCTCGCGTTCGATCCGGTACCGACCGGGCCGCAGGTGGAGCCGGACGCGGTCGGCGCCCGCCGCCAGCAGGCGCTGGTCATGCGCGATCGCGAGCGGCGCATCGGCCTCGCCGAACGCGCGCAGCAGGGAATCCTGCGCCACGGCAGGCGCGCACACGACCACCGGCGCACCCAGCACCTGCCGGGCCGCCTCGACCGCGGCGGGCGGGTGCACCACCGCCAGGTCGGTCCCCGCAACCGCAAGCGGACGTCCCTCCCGGAACGGCACCAGCGCCTCGTCCGCGTCCACCGGCCACGCACCGGCCTGGCCGGGACATGCGGTCGCGGCCTGGCGCACGGTCAACGGGTCGAGGCCGGTCGCTGCGGCGAGGCGCGCAGCCATCCAGCCCGCCTCCGCCGCTTCGGACACGTGCGAGCCCCCGGCATGGACCAGCAGCCTGCGCCCGGGGTGGGCGGCGAGCCACTCCGCCAGCCGGTGCGCCTGCCCGGCCTCCCGGGACTCGCGGTCGTGCGTCGTGTCCGCCTCGTAGTGCACGAACTCCCAACCGAGCGCGCGCGCCTCGCGGACCGCGGCGGCAAACAGCGGATCGGCCAGGTAGAACCCGGTGCCCGTGCCGGGCGCCGACGCCCGCAGGCGCTCCGGCGCGGCCGGCGTGAACGTCTCGGCCGCCAGCGCATCGAAGCCAAGTCCGTCGAGCAGCGCCACCACGCGCGCCAGGAAGGCGCGGTGCACGCCGCGGAAGTGGGATTCGTTGAGCATCACCACGCGCCGGTCGCGGGCCAGTTCGGCGATCACCGGCAGCGCGTCGCGGTACTCGACGTCATCCGGCAGCACGAGACGGCCGGACAGCCCGCACGATGGCGCCTCGTCGCCGATGAAGACCGACACCTGCGCGTGCAGCTGGGCGAGCTCCGGCGAACGTTCGAGTTCCCGTACCGCGGCCAGCGGCCGGTTCTGCCCGACCAGCCGCTGCCACCCCGCTTCGGCAATGCCCGCCTGCACCGGCAGGATGGCGAGGCAGGCGAGGACCGCGGCGGCCACCCGGCGCGACGCGAAGGACACGCCTGCCGACGTCACCGCTTGCGCCTCGCCCGCGGGTGCGCGGCGTCGTACACCCTGGCAAGGTGGCCGAAATCGAGGTGGGTGTAGATCTGGGTGGTGGCGATGTCGGCGTGGCCGAGCAGCTCCTGCACGCCGCGCAGGTCGCCCGAGGATTCGAGCACGTGGCTGGCGAAGGAGTGCCGCAGCAGGTGCGGGTGCACGCGCTTGAACAGGCCCTGGCGCTGGGCCAGCTGGCGCATGCGCAGCTGCACCGCGCGCGGGCTGATCGGCCGTCCACCACGGCCCGGGAACACCGGCGCGTCGTCCTCGCCGCGGCTTTCGGCGCGCCATTCGCGCAACGCCCGGCGCGCGTACGAGCCGACCGGGACGATGCGCTCGCGGCCGCCCTTGCCGGCCACGTCCACCAGGCCCTCGTCCAGGTGCAGGTCGCGCCAGCGCAGCGCGCACAGCTCCGACAGGCGCAGTCCCGACGAATAGAACAGTTCCAGCATCGCCCGGTCGCGCAGCCCCAGAGGCGCTTCGGCCGGCACTTCGACCAGGGTCCTGGCTTCGTCCGGGTCCAGCACCTGCGGCAGCCGGCGCGGCGCCTTCGGCGCGCGCACCCCCGCGGCGGGATTGGCCGCGAGCTGGCCGTGCCGCAGCCGCCAGCGGTAGAACCCACGCACCGCGGACAGCCGTCGCTGCAGGCTGCGCGGCGACAGTCCCCGGCGATGCTCGGAGGCGACGAAGGCGCGGATGTCGGCTTCGCCCGGGGCGGCGACGTCCACGCCCGCCTCCGTCGCCCATGCGGCCAGCGCCTCCAGGTCGCGACGATAGTTGGCGAGCGTGTGCGGCGACGCGCGTCGCTCCACCTGCAGGTGGGCGAGGTAGTCGGCGATGGGCGCCGGCAGTTCGACCGTCGACCGCGGTTCCGGGGCGCGCGAAGCGGCGTCGCGCGCGCGACCCGCCGTCGGCTCCGTGTCAGGCATCGAAGCGCCGCAGCGCGACTTCGAACGCCTCGCCCATCATGCGCAGGAACAGCGTGCCCATGCCGGGATAGAAGCGGTTCGGATCGGTGCTGCCCACGGCCACCAGGCCGGTGCCTTCCAGCGCCAGCAGCGCGCTGGACTCGACCTCCTCGCCACGCGCGCCGTACAGCAGCGCGTGCTTGTCCGGATGCAGCCGGCCGCACAGCGGCTCGCCGCTCTTGAGCGCGTCGGCGAACGGCCGCAGCAGCGGATCGTCGCGGTCGATCACCTGCAGCCAGGGCTCGCCGCCCAGGCCCTCGACCGGACGGAACAGGACCACGCTCACCATGTCGCCGGCGAAGTCTTCCTCCAGCGTCGCGACCATCGCCCGCACCACGCCGGACGCGTCGGCCTGGCGCATCAGCGCCAGGGTCAGCTGGTGGGTGCGCACCGCCAGCCGCTCGTTCTCCTGCGAGATCGCGAACAGGTCGTGCAGCCGCCGCGAGA
>CAZVQI010000168.1:0-4208 GCA_964629155.1 uncultured Flavobacterium sp. | reverse complement strand
AACATAGGTCCTTGGATTCCCAATCCGATAAGAACCCTCACGGATGTTGAGAAAGTAACCGTTCCAAATATAGATGAAACCTTAGGCTATGTAATGGATGCAGTAAAAATGACTAAAGAAATGCTCAATGACGAGGTTCCTCTTATTGGTTTTGCAGGCTCTCCTTGGACAATTCTTTGTTATGCGGTGGAAGGTAAAGGGTCAAAGAGTTTTGATACCGCTAAAGGGTTTTGTTTTTCTGAACCTGAAGCAGCTCATGCTTTACTTCAGAAGATTACAGATACCACAATTAAATATTTGAAAAAGAAAGTAGAATCAGGATGTAATGCTATTCAAATTTTTGATAGTTGGGGAGGAATGCTTTCTCCTGTAGATTATCAGGAGTTTTCGTGGAAGTATATCAACCAAATTGTTGAAGAGGTTTCAAAAACAGCTCCGGTAATTGTTTTTGGTAAAGGCTGTTGGTTTGCCTTAGGAGAGATGGCTCAAAGTAAAGCTTCTGCTTTGGGAGTAGATTGGACATGTTCTGCTCGAAACGCAAGGTATTTGTCGGGAGGTAAAATTACTTTACAAGGAAATTTTGATCCGGCCAGATTACTTTCCCCCATTCCAACCATCAAAAAAATGGTAAATCAAATGATAGATGAATTCGGAAAAGACCAATATATTGTTAATCTCGGACACGGAATTTTACCAAATATTCCTGTTGACCATGCCAAGGCTTTTATTGATGCGGTTAAGGAATTTAAGAAATAAAACAAACGAATTTTAATACTTTTAGAATAAGGCTCTATATCAGCCAATTACAATTTGCAGTTGGCTGATATAGTTTTTATAAATATAAAACATCTGTTCTTCTATTACAATCGCAACCCCACTGAAAACTCTAACGCCTCTGCTTTTGCCATATGAGTTTTGAGAGAAATTCCTCCGAAAATCTTACTCGAAAAATAATATTTCAATCCGATTCTTTGATATATAGCGGCTTCCGCCGGAAAGGGAGCATAAATATAATACCCGAACTGTCCCTCTAATGCAAGTTTTGACAGAGACATTTCGTATCCTCCGAAAATTCCGATTCTTTTGTAGTCAACATTGGGGTCTTGGGATCCTTCCGGATAAGCGACGGAATGATAATAAATATATTCTTTTACATATTCCATCAAAAATAAGTCGGCACCTAACTGAAAAGTACTTTTTCGAGAAATACGTTTATCTGCATAAACAGAAAAAACATAAAAAGGGAAAGCCTCCATTCCTACAACAGGACTTGAACTTATTCCGCTTCGAAAGGCAAAGTTGTATTTTATTCTTTCCGTATAATTTTCTTTTTCGTAAGTAATGTATTCAGGATTTTTTGGATTAAAATCATAATTCAACCCGAAAGTTAAAGCAATAGTATTTGTACTTGTATTTGGGGCTTTTATCCGAGCGTTAGAATAATGGTGTAAAGAAATTCCTGCCTGAAATCCCCAGCCTTTATACAAGTTTTGTTTTTTATAATTCAACAGAAAATAGGTGGAAGGCATCAGACGGGTGCCATAAGCTACATTTTTGAAGTTAACATCTTTATCATAAGGATTAGTGTTATAGGTAATTCCCTGAGCTACTCTAAAAGCCAGATTTCGGTTTAAGAAGTAAAAAGTAAGATGTCCGTAAAGGGAAAATTGTTCTCCTAAAACTTCATTTTTCATATCTTGATAAGTAAATGAAAGTCCGTAATCAGGATAGTTATAGAGAGCCTCCCATTGTTTTCTACCAAAGGTTTGTTTGTTGAGAGTTAAGATTATCCCTTCGGGATGTCCTTTTATTAAATGTTTAATAGAAGAACGATGTTCTATAATATTTCCGTAAAAATAATCCGTTTCAAGACTAAAGTGATTTTGAGAAAATCCTTTTAACGATGGTAGGAAACATATCGAAGAAAACAAAACACGACTTAAAGAATGGAATAAAAAAGATGTATGTCGGTACTTTCCCATAAAACCTAAACCTTAAAATTGATAAACTTGGTTAGGCGTTACACAGAAATCTAACGGAATATCCGATTCAAAAACATTGTCAATTGATTCTTCCGGTTCAAAGAAAGACAATCCGATTTTAATTACATCAACTCTGCATTCTTTTAGAAAGTTGTCGTAAAATCCTTTTCCGTACCCCACTCGATTTCCCTTTTTATCAAAAGCCAAGAGCGGAACAAAAACCACATCGATTTTTTCGGCCGGAATTTCGATTCCGTCTATGGGTTCGGGGATATTATATTGATTTTTTTTGATTTTGGTATTTTCCGTAAGCAGGTAATGAATCATTTTTCGGGATTCAAAATCTGATTTAGAAATGATAATTTCTTTGTCTTTTCCCATCAAAATCTGAAGAATGTATTCGGTATTTATTTCGTTCATTTCTTCTATGGTTAAAAACAAATGAAAGTAGGTTTTATCCCAAATATCAAGCGTAAGCAACCGATTGGCAACAGCCAAACTCTTTTGCTCTTTTTCTTGCTCTGTCAGAAAACTTCGCAATTTTTTGTAATAAATTCGCAGTTGTTTTTTATCCATTTCTCACAACCGAATATAATTCCTATTTTTGTGAGGTTTAAAAATAATAAAATGTCCCTTAAAAAAGCCTATTTACTGATTTTTTTAATTCTTGTTATAGATCAGATATCAAAAATTTATGTCAAAACCCATTTTGTATATGATGAAGAATACAAAATATTTGAGTGGTTTCGGATTAAATTTGTTGAAAATGACGGAATGGCTTTCGGGATGACTTTACCTACTGAATACGGAAAGCTGATTCTGACAATTTTCCGAATAGGAGTAGTTATCGGGATTGGTTATTGGCTTTGGGACAGTATCCGAAAAAAAGCCTCAAACTATTTGATAGTTGCTATTGTGTGTATTATTGCCGGAGCTTTAGGAAATATTATTGATTCAGTTTTTTACGGAGTTATTTTTGACCATTCTTACGGACAAACCGCCACGCTTTTTTCAGAAAAACCTTATGGAACACTTTTTCACGGATATGTAGTGGATATGTTCTATTTTCCTTTGTTTGAAATTCCTTTGTCTGAAGGTAAAACTTTTCGTTTTTTCAGCGCCATTTTTAATGTGGCAGATGTAGCTATCAGCACAGGTGTAGGAATTCTGATTGTGTTTAATAAACGGGCTTTCGGAACCAAAAAACAAGACAAAACAGATTCTTAAATGTCTTGAATGATATTACTGAACTTTTGATTGTTACAAAATTTTGTTTTGCGTTTTTTGCAATTATCATTACTTTTAAAGTCTTGAAAAAAAAAAACAATTTATATGGAAAACAATAATTACGAATTATATGAAAATGCTCGAAAACGCATTAAACAAAAAAGACATTTATTTGTCCATTTTGTGTTGTTTTTCGTTGGGAGCATTTTTCTTTTGGTAATCGAAAAATTGTTTAAAATAGGTGCTACTTATCCAAGATGGTCGTATTGGGTTATATTGTCGTGGGCTTTTTTGTTCATCCTTCATTTTATCAATGTTTTTATCACTAAGCGTTTTATGAACAAACAATGGGAACGGGAAGAGATAGAAAAACTTGTAGCCAAACAACAACGGAGAATCAGCGAATTACAGAAAAAAGTAGAAGAACAATATAAAACAACCGATTTATCCTCTCAAGAGAACATCACTTCAGAATGATTACAATAATTGCAGCAGCTTCTCAAAACAATGCCTTAGGAAAAAACAACAAGTTGATTTGGCATTTGTCTGACGATTTAAAGCGATTTAAAAAGCTTACACTTGGCGGGTATATCATTATGGGGAGAAAAACATTTGAATCTCTCCCGGGAATTTTACCTGAACGGCAACATATTGTAATAACTCGAAATCCGGAATTTCAAGCAGAAGGAATTGTGGTTGTACAAAGTTTAGAGCAAGCACTTGACCTTATTCCGTCTGATAAAGAAGCTTTTGTGGTCGGAGGAGGAGAAATCTACAAACAAGCCATAGATATTGCTGATAAAATTGAATTGACAAGGGTACACCATCAATTTGAAGCCGATACATTCTTCCCTGAAATAGACCTCAGTAAGTGGGAATTAACAGATTCTGAATTTCACCCAAAAGATAAAAAGCACCTTTACGATTTTACTTTTGAAACATATGTGAGAAAGAAATAAAATTGCTTTCAAAAGTTCTAGTTTTACGATGATTTACAAC